>JAFSRS010000125.1 GCA_017445985.1 Oscillospiraceae bacterium
CTGGCGCGTTGGTTTGAACGCTGTTGGCCGCGTCCGTAGCTCCTTTCCCTCCCCCAGCGGGGGAGGGATGGGAGGCGGTGGCCTTACGCTGGCGCGTTGGTTTGAACGCTGTTGGCCGCGTCCGCAGCTCCTTTCCCTCCCCCAGCGGGGGAGGGAGGGGAGCGCGGTGGCCTTACGCTGGCGCGTTGGTTTGAACGCTGTTGGCCGCGTCTGCAGCTCCTTTCCCTCCCCCAGCGGGGGAGGGTCCGCCCGCAGGCGGAGGAGAGGGAGAAGCCCGGATATGCTGAAAAGGATCGCCATTGCTGTTTCAGGTTTTTTTGTTTAAGTTTTTCACAGGCCCCCCCTGTGTTTTTTTTGCGCTCTTTTTGCGTGAAAGGAGGCTGTTTGATGCCGAAAACCGCGTTGATTCTGTCTTACCCCGCGCTTTGTCAAGAGTGGGACGGGGTGAAAAATCTCTCCCTGACTCCTGAAAAAGTGACCGCCGGGAGTCATAAGTCCGTATGGTGGCGCTGCCCGCGCGGGCACGTCTGGCAGGCCGCGCCCTACTCCCGGATCACCGGCGCGGGCTGTCCCTACTGCACGAACCGCCGCATCCTCCCCGGCTTCAACGACCTGGCGTCCACCCACCCAGCCTTGTGTAAAGAGTGGGACGCAGAGCGCAACGGGGACCTGACGCCGCGGATGCTCTCCTTCGGCAGCAACAAAAAGGTCTGGTGGCGCTGCCCTCTGGGCCACGTCTGGCAGGCAGCGGTCTTTTCCCGCACGCGCAAAAAGCCCAGCGGCTGCCCGGTGTGCAAGGGAAGCGCGCGGCGGCGCGAGAGATAATTTACCCCGACACAAAACCGGCCGCGCGATCTGCGCGACCGGTTTTTGTGCCGGGGTTAAAGCCCTTTTCGGGATTTAATTCAGTTCATACGCCGCCTTGACGCCCTTGTAGGTCATCCAGCAGTCCAGCTTGCCGACGACCTCCCAGGGGGCGTGCATACTCAGCACCGGGACGCCCGCGTCGATGGTGGAGATGTTGCGGTCGGCCATGTAGAGCGCGACGGTGCCGCCGCCGCCCTGGTCCACCTTGCCCAGCTCGGTCATCTGCCAGACCACGTTCCGCTCCGCGAAGAAGCGGCGCATCTTCGCGACGGTCTCGGCGTCGGCGTCGTTGCTGTCGCCCTTGCCGCGGGAGCCGGTGTACTTCGCGATGCCCAGGCCGTAGTTCATCCGGGCGCTGTTGCGCTTCTCGCTGACCTCGGGGAAGTTCGGATCGAAGGCGACGCACACGTCGGCGCTGACGCAGAGGCTGCGCTCCAGGCAGCGGCGCAGCTCCACGCCCTCAGCCGCGCAGAGGTCGGCCATGAAGGTGTCAAAGGCCGCGCTGCGCATGCCGCTGGTGCCCATGGAGCCGATCTCCTCCTTGTCCGCCAGGATGCAGACGGCGGTGGTCTGCGGGTCCTCGACGTCCATGATAGCCCGCAGCTCGGCGTAGGCGCAGACCCGGTCGTCGTGACCGTAGCCGCCGATCATCGAGCGGTCCAGACCCACGTCGCGGGCCTGGAAGCCGGGGACGACCTCCAGCTCGGCGGAGAGGAAATCCTCCTCCGTGATGCCGTAGCGGTCGTTCAGGATGCTCATGACCGCCAGCTTCACGCGCTCCTTGCCCTCGTCGGCGTAGGGCTGGCTGCCGATCAGCAGGTTCAGCCGCTCGCCGGGGATCAGTTCGTCGGGCTTCTTCTGCATCTGGTCCTTCGCCAGATGGGGCAGCAGGTCGTTAATGACAAAGCAGGGGTCCTCCGGGTCCTTTCCGATCACGACCTCGACCACCTCGCCGTTTTTCAGCGCGACGACGCCGTGCAGTTCCAGCGGGATCGTGACCCACTGATATTTCTTGATGCCGCCGTAGTAGTGCGTCTTGAAGTAGGCCAGCTCGGTGTCCTCGTACAGCGGGACCTGCTTGAGGTCCAGACGCGGGGAGTCGATGTGCGCCGCCGCGACGGTGGCGCCCTCGGCCAGGCTGCGGGAGCCGATCACGGCCAGCAGCAGGCTCTTGCCGCGGTTGACACAGTAGACCCGGTCTCCCGCCTTCAGCTCCATGCCGGGCGTGAAGGGCTTGAAGCCCCGCCCCTCGGCCTGGCGGACCGCTTCGCGGACGGCCTCTCGCTCGGTCTTGGCCTCGTCGAGGAAGGCCTTGTAATCCTCGCCGTAGGCCTCCACGGCCAGCCGCTCCGTCGTGTCGATCAGGTCGTAGCCGTTCTTCTGCTCATAAAAGAGCTGCTCGCGCACGTCGGGCGCATTCTTCTTCTCAGCCATGCTTGTGTAATACCTCCGTAAATAATTCTATGCAGGTTTTTTCAAAAGTCATCCGGTCCACGTCGTTGCAGAGCAGATAGTCGCAATGCGCGCGGAACCATTCGTCGCTGCGCTGGGCGTCGATGCGGGCGCAGGCCGCCTCCGCGCTGATGTGGTCGCGCCGCATCAGCCGCTCGACGCGGATCTCCCGCGGCGCGGTGACCGCCACCTTGACCGTCGCGCGGCGGCCGGCCTCGATGTCCAGCAGCCCGATCGCGTCGATCACCGCCAGGGTCCCGCCGTTCATCGCGTGGACGCGCAAGCGCCGCTCGATCTCGTCCTGGACATATTTATGCGTGATGCGGTTCAGGTCGGCCAGGGCCTCCGGGTCGGAAAAGACCACCGCGGCCAGCGCCTTGCGGTCCAGCGCCCCGTCCCGGTAGACCGGACCGAAGCGTTCCGTCAGCTCGTTTTGCATCGGCTCGCTGTGGACCGTCAGCTCGTGGTAGATTTGATCCGCGTCCAGCATCAGCGCCCCAAGGCGCTCCAACACCTTCAAGGCCGTGGTCTTGCCGCTGCCGCTGCCGCCCGTCAGGCCCACGACAGTCAGGGCGTCCCGCAGCGCCGTTTCAATTTCCGCTTCGGGCAAAGCTCCCTCCCGCAGCACGCGGTAGGGCGTCCGGCTCATGTCGAGGATCGTGCTCTCCCGGCCCAGCATACACGCGCCGCCGTCCAGGACGCCGTCGATCCTGCCGCCGAAGTAGGCGCGGACCTGCTCCGCCGTGGTGGGACTGGCGGCCCCGCTGGGGTTCGCCGAGGGCGCGGCCAGCGGAAAGCCCAGAGCGCGCAGCAGCGCAAGCGTGAGAGGCTGGTCCGGGCAGCGGAGGCCCAGGGTCTCCCCGCCCGCGCGGACGGCCTCGCATTCCAGCTTTTTGCTTTCCAGCACCAGCGTCAGCGGGCCGGGCCAGAAGCGCTCCGCCAGGGCCTTCGCGCCCTCGGGGACGCGCTCGCAATACCGCTCTATGGCCTCCGGGCCGGGTACCAGCACGCTCAGGGCTTTGGCCTCCGGGCGGCCCTTGACTTCAAAAATACGGGCCACCGCGTCCGCGTTCCGCGCGTCAGCGGCCAGACCGTAGACGGTCTCCGTCGGCACCGCGACCAGCCCGCCGCGGCGCAGGTATCCCGCTGCCGCGGAGATTTCCGGCTTCGTCAAGTATTCATCCATGTTTGAAACCCCCGGACGATCTCGTCCAGCTTCTTCAAAAAGTTGTACGCTCCAAAGGTGTTCAGCTTACAGAACAGGATTGCCACGTGGCAGCGGAGCCGGTATTCAAGTTTGACCAAACGGCACCTCCAGTGAGATCAGAACCGTTTGCTGATCCCACTCTGCTTCATTATGGCGTTAGCCGTGTATCTGGATTTGATTTTACTGTCAACAGTGAAATTTCTGCGTGTGATAGGGCTGTACCAGATATCATGATCTCCCTTGCCGTGACGCACAAAGGTACAGCCATTGGCAGCTAATTCGTCACGGACCTTCTTTTCGTACTCGGCCATCAGGCATACGGACGCTCGGTCCGGTCGAGGCGAAAATGAAGGCTGTGATTCTGACGTTTTCCGTTCAACGCCAGCAGCTCCGGCGCGGCGTAGCGGACGCGCTCGATCAGCGCGTCGATGGACCCGGATTCCAGAACAAGGCCGGGAATGTCGTCGCTCTCGGCAACCCAGACACAGGCCTCTTCATCCCATGTGAATCTGACGTTATATTCCATGCTGAGCCTCCTTGAAAACCACTTATGATCCTCATTCGCTCTTCCCCGCCTGCTCGATCAGCGCGTCGCTGAGCCCTTCCAGCTCGCCGTTCAGCACGGGGCCGAGACGGAAGCTGCGGTTGTCGCCCTCGAGCCGCTGGTCCACGACCTGATCGCGCAGGAAGAAGTACGTTCGGATCTTCTCGCTGCGCTGCCCGGTGCCGACCTGGCTGCGGCGGGCTGCGTCCCGGGCGCCGGTCCGCTCCGCCTGGGCCCGCTCGTAGAGCCGGGCGCGGAGGATGGACAGGGCGCGGTCCTTGTTCTGGTACTGGCTGCGCTCGTCCTGGCACTCCACCACCAGCCCGGTGGGGACGTGCGTGACGCGGATGGCGCTCTCGGTCTTGGTGACCTTCTGGCCCCCTGCGCCGGAGGAGCGGAAGGTGTCGATCTTGATCTCCTCAGGGGGGATGGAGAATTCCAGCTCCTCCACCTCCGGCAGGACCGCCACGGTGGCGGTGCTGGTCTGGATGCGGCCGCTGCTCTCCGTCGCCGGGACGCGCTTGACGCAGTGGCTGCCCGCCTCGAATTTCAGGCGTCGCCAGGCGTCCTCGCCCCGGACCTCGCAGACCAGCTCCTTCACGCCTCCCAGCTCCGTGTCGTTGAGGGACAAAACCTGCATTTGCCAGCCCCGCCGCTGGGCGTAGAGGCTGTACATCCGGTAGAGGTCCGCCGCGAAGAGGGCGGCCTCCTCTCCCCCGGTCCCGGCCCGCAGCTCCAGAATGACGTTGCGCCCGTCGTTCTCGTCGGGGGGCAGGAGCAGGCGTTTGATCTCCCGTTCCAATTCCGCCAGCGCCGCGCGGCCCTCGTCCAGCTCCGCCTTCGCCAGCTCCCGGAGCTCCGGATCGCCGGTCAGCGCCTCCGCCTCCGCGATCTGCCGCTCCAGCGCGTCCCGCCGGTCGTAGGCGTTGATGAGCGGTTCGAGCTGTTTGCGTTCCCGTGCGAGGCGGGCGTAGCGCGCCGGGTCGGCGTAGGTCTCCGGCGCGTCCATCTCCGCGCAGAGCTGCGCGAAGCGGTCCCGGAGCGCGGCGGCCTGGTCTGCCATAATGCACCCTCCCTCTAACTATCATCTAATAGAAAAACTTGATTCTCAGCGGCAGAAATTGTGCCATACTGCGTTGTCGACCTTGGCGGGCGACCGCCCGCCTGCGTCCTCCGCCTTGTCTGGTGCAATTTCTGCTCGCTGATCGATCCATCTTTTCTATCAGATAATAGTTTGAAAGAAAACCGCCAGCCAGTTGGCCGGCGGTTTCTTTTGCAATCAATAGTAGCGCTTGTTCTTGTTCTTGCGCGCGGCCTCGCTCTTCTTGCGGCGCTTCACGCTGGGGCTCTGGTAGAACTCCTTCTTCCGCAGATCGGCCAGGACGCCGGACTTCGCGCAGCTTCTCTTGAAACGCTTCAGCGCGTTGTCCAGGGTCTCATTCTCTTTTACGTAGATCTCAGACATCTATTTTTCCCTCCCTCCAAAACACGCTTTGCCAGCGATTTCAGGGGTCATCCTTTTCTGGCTAGTGAAGCACATTATATAGGATAAATGAGGAATTGTCAAGCGCTGGTTTCTCACTTTTTCGGCTTCAAAATCAGATTGACGAGCTTGTTTTTCACGATGATGGTCTTGACGACCTCCATGCCCTCCATCAGGCGGGCGATCTTCTCGTTGGCGTAGACGATGCCGAGCACGGTCTCGTCGTCGGCGTTCAGCGGGATCACGACGGTGGCGCGGAGCTTGCCGCCCACCTGGACCGCGATCTCCTTCTCCTGCTCGACCATCAGGGCCTCGTCGTACTTCGGCCAGGGG
This sequence comes from Oscillospiraceae bacterium, assembly GCA_017445985.1. Taxonomy (GTDB): domain Bacteria; phylum Bacillota; class Clostridia; order Oscillospirales; family Oscillospiraceae; genus RGIG7114. The sequence goes on from JAFSRS010000125.1 coordinate 5,887, forward strand.
TGCTGCATCGCCATGACGCCGGTGGAGGCGGCGTAGCCGGTCAGCTCCCACATCTCCTCGGCCAGATGAGGCGCGAAGGGGGAGAGCAGCAGGATCAGGGTTTGCAAATCGCCCTTCGTGCAGCCGTTGGCGTAGAACTCGTTCACCATCGTCATCAGGGCCGCGATGGCGGTGTTCATCTTGAGCTGGTCGATGTCCTCGGTGACCTTCTTGATCGTGCGGTGGATGACGGCCTCGTTCTTGCGGCTGTGCTGCGGATCGTCCTTGGCCTGCTCCATCAGGTTCCAGCAGCGGTCGAGGAAGCGCTTGGAGCCCTTCACAGCCTCGTCGGACCAGGAGGCGGTCTTTTCAAAGTCGCCGATGAACATGATATACAGGCGCATGGTGTCCGCGCCGTAGGCCTTCACCACGTCGTCGGGGTTGACCACGTTGCCCAGGGACTTGCTCATCTTCACGTACTGGCGCAGCGCCATGCTGCCGTACTTCTCGATCAGCGCCTGCTTCTCTTCCTCAGTCTCCACGTTGCCGACGTAGTGGGGGTTGTTGCCCAGGATCATGCCGTGGCTGGTGCGCTTGGCGTAGGGCTCCGGGGTGTGGACCACGCCGATGTCGTAGAGGAACTTATGCCAGAAGCGGGAGTAGAGCAGGTGGAGCGTCGTGTGCTCCATGCCGCCGTTGTACCAGTCCACGGGGCCCCAATACTCCTCGGCGGCCCTGGAGACGGCCTCCTTGTCGTTGTGGGGGTCCATATAGCGGAGGAAGTACCAGCTCGACCCGGCCCACTGGGGCATGGTGTCGGTCTCGCGCTTCGCCGGGCCGCCGCAGTTCGGGCAGTCGCAGTTGACCCAGTCGGTCATCTTGCTCAACGGGCTTTCGCCGTCGTCGGTGGGCTCGTAGCTCTCCACGTTCGGCAGGACCAGGGGCAGCTCGCTTTCGGGCAGGGGAACCCAGCCGCACTGGGGGCAGAAGACCATCGGGATCGGCTCGCCCCAATAGCGCTGGCGGGAGAATACCCAGTCGCGCAGCTTGAAGTTGACCTTCGCCTCGCCGATGCCCTGCTCGGCCAGCCACTTCGTCATGGCCGGGATCGCGTCCCGGACGGTCAGGCCGTTCAGGAAGCCGGAGTTCACCATGACCGCGGTATCGTCCTTCGCGACGAAAGCTTCCTTTTCCACGTCGCCGCCCGCCACGACCTCGATGATCGGCAGGTCGAACTTCTTCGCGAACTCCCAGTCGCGCTGGTCGTGACCGGGGACGGCCATGATCGCGCCGGTGCCGTAGGTGGACAGCACGTAATCGGAGATGAAGATGGGGATTTCTTCCCCGTTCACCGGGTTCACGCCGCGGACGCCGCGGAGCAGCACGCCGGTCTTGTCCTTGTTCAGCTCGGTGCGCTCGAGGTCGCTCTTGCTCGCGGCGACGCGCTGATAGGCCGTCACCTCGTCGGCGTTTTCCAGAAGCGGGAGCCACTGATGAACCAGGGCGTGCTCCGGGGACAGGACCATATAGGTCACGCCGAACATCGTGTCGGGCCGGGTGGTGAAGATCGGGATATCGTCGCCGGTGGTGGCCTTGAAGACCACCTGGGCGCCGGTGGAGCGGCCGATCCAGTTGCGCTGCTGGGTCTTGACCCGGTCGATGAAGTCCAGAGCATCGAGATCGTCCACCAGGCGCTGGGCGTACTCGGTGATACGCAGCATCCACTGGCTCTTCTCCTTGCGGATGACCTCGCTGCCGCAGCGCTCGCAGACGCCCTCGACCACTTCCTCATTCGCCAGGACGCACTTGCAGCTCGTGCACCAGTTCACGGGCATGGTCGCCTTATAGGCCAGGCCGTGCTTGTAGAGCTGGAGGAAGATCCACTGGGTCCACTTGTAGTAGTCCGGGTCCGTCGTGTCGACCACACGCTCCCAGTCGAAGCTGTAGCCCAGCATCTTGAGCTGGCGCGTGAAGTTCTCGATGTTGTTCTTCGTCACGATGGAGGGGTGGATGTGGTTCTTGATGGCGAAGTTCTCCGTCGGCAGGCCGAAGGCGTCGAAGCCGATGGGGAACAGCACGTTGTAGCCCTCCATGCGCTTTTTGCGGCAGATCACGTCCATCGCCGTGAAGGGGCGCGGGTGGCCGACGTGCAGGCCGGCGGCGGAGGGGTACGGGAACTCGATCAGCCCGTAAAACTTGGGCCGCTTGTCCCCGGTGATGGCGGCGTAGGGCTTGGATCCCTCCCAGCGCTGCTGCCATTTCTTTTCGATCGCGTCAAATTCGTATTTCATAGGCTCTCTCTTTCCTCTCTCAGGCTTGCTGCTCCGGGCCCATCAGGCCGGAGATGTCGACTTCCTCCGCGTCGGCCCAGAGGCGTTCCAGATTGTAGAACTTCCGGGCCTCCTCCATGAACAGGTGGATCACGAGGCAGCCGTAGTCCAGGAGGACCCAGCTCCCGGAACGGTAGCCCTCGCGGTGCAGCTTGTTTTCACCCGCCGCTTCCAGGGCGGCTTCGCAGGCGTCGGCCAGCGTTTTGATCTGAGTGGTGCTCGTGGCGGTGCAGATGACGAAATAATCCGCCAGGACCGTCACGTCCGCGGTGCGCAGCAATCGGATGTTGCGGGCGTTCTTTCCGTCCAGCGCGCGGACGGCCAGCTCGGCCATTTCTTTCGGTGTGTTCATCGCTTGGTTCCTCCTTTTTTGATTATCTCAATTGACTGAAATCCAAAAACGTATCCAGCGGCACGGTCTCGCCGGTGGTGGACACCACCGTGCCGTCCGGGCAGCGGATCAGGTCCAGGTTTGAGGCGGTCACGTCCGTATCCCAGGGGTTCAGGCCGTCGTTGACGATCTCCAGCCAGCCGTCCAGGTCCAGCTCGTAATAGCTCCCGCCGCGGATGCCGATATTCCGGCCGGGAGCGGTGTGGAAGCGGACGTTTTCCTCCCGGAGCGTCAGGAACTCCCGCGCGAAATACGCGAGGTTGCTGGCCGTCATATCGGTCTCCACGTCCTCGATGAAGATCTCGATCAGGCGGTCCAGGTTCGGGATATTCCCCAGCTTCAGCAGCGACGCCGCGACGCTTTTCAGCAGCGCGTGCTGCGTCTCGATGCGGCCCAGATCCCCGTTCAGGTAGCCGGTCCCGTCGTTGCCGACGCGGAAGCGCAGCACGTTGACCACGTCCGCGCCGGAGAGATACCGGTAGCCCTCCGGGATGTGGATCGACAGCTCCTGCGTCGGATCGTCGTAGTCCATGCTGCGGGGGACGTAGAAATTCACGCCCCCGAGGGTGTCCACGAGCTTCTGTACCGCGCGGATGTTCACCACCGCGTAAGCGTCCACGGCATAGCCCAGGATCCCGGCCAGATAGTCCTCAAACTGCGCCATGTCCCGGTCGACGGCGACGTAGATCGTGTTGATTTTCTTGACGCCCCAGCTCACGTTCATCAGCGTGTCCCGGGGGATGCTGGCGAGATCCAGCGTTCCCGCTCCCGCGTCCAGACGGCCCACCAGGATCACGTCGGTGTTCGCGCCCACCTGATCCTTCGCCAGGATCACGAAGGTGTAGCAGTTCTCCTTCCGCTGTGCCGTATGCGGCGCCTCGGTGGGCTCCGGCGTTTCCGGCGCTTCGGTCTCCGGCGGCGCCTCGGTTGGCGACGGCGGGGGCGGGGTCGGGCGCTCCGGCTCCGGCATGGCCGGGCCGACCGTGGGCTGCGTCAGTCCGCCCTGCTGTACCTGTGGCGGCTTCTCCCACAGGAGATAGACGCCCACGCAGGCCAGCAGCGCCAGCAGCACGCCGCAGGCCGCGATCAGCAGCGCGCGCCGCCGCTTTTTCCGCTTCGCGTCCGGGTCGGGCGGCGCTTCCGGCTGGACCGGAGTCTCCTGCTTCGGCGGCTCCGGCTTCCGGGGCAGGCGCGGGACAGCCAAATGCGTCCCGGTCTGTTTTCCTCCAAATAGCTTCATGTGGGCTCCTCCGCGCCGCGGGTCCGGCGCAGGAAGGCCAGCGCCGCGGCGGAATTGGGATGGGGCTCGTTTCCGTAGCCGCGGACCTCGGCATCGCTCATTTCCAGGCCCAGGCACAGCGCCGCGTCCAGGTCCTCATAGGCCAGCGCGCGCAGCCGCTCCACGCCGGGGAAATCGCGCGTCGGCTCGATATAGTCCGCGAGATAGATCACCTTTTCCAGCAGCGTCATATCCGCCTTTCCGGTGGTGTGCCAGCGGATTGCCTCCGCCACGGCCTCGCTGACCCCGAAGCGGGCCCGGGCGACCGCCGCGCCGGTCTTGGCGTGCAGCAGCTTTTCGTTGTTTCGCTCGATCTCGTCCGGCTCGACGCCGTATTGCGCGCACAGCCGGAGCTGTTCCTCGCGGCTGAGCTTCTTCGTACAGTCGTGCAGGATCGCGGCCACCGCCGCGTCGAACTCGTCCGCGCCCCAGCGCCGGGCCAGGGAGACGGCCTCGTACTCGCAGCCGACCACGTGCGGGATGCGCTTCGGCTTGAGCATCGCGTAGGCCTTTTTTCTCAGCCAGGGCAGGTTGAGCTTCACGTTATAAAGCCGCTCCCGCACGATGGCGGCGTAGACCCGGTCGGTCAAAAGCTCCACGCCCTCCCCCGCCGCCAAGGCGGCGCGGACGTCCGTGCTCGAGGCGGGCAGGGGCTTCATGTCGATCAGAGCCACGTCGGCCCCGAAGCGCTCTCGCAGCGCCGCGGCCTTGGCCTCCAGCGCCGCGCGGTCGTCCAGCTCTCTCGGAAAGGCGCGGATGCGGGCGGTTTTCAGCAGAAATTCCGGCTCCCGCCACTGATCCAGCGTCAACAGCATGTCGGTCCCGACCAGCAGCGTCAGGGCCGCGCCGGGATATTCCGCGGACAGGGCCCGCAGCGTGTCGGCGGTGTAGCTCGTCCCGCCCCGCCGCAGCTCCAGGTCGGAGATTTCCGCGCCCGGGATGCCGGAAAAGCCCGCCCGGCAGAGCGCGAGACGCTGCTCCGGCGTCGGGCTTCCCGCGGCCAGCTCCTTATGGGGCGGCAAATGGTCCGGCACGATCAGCAGCCTGTCCGGCTTCAGGGCTTTCGCCGCGGCAAGGGCCGCCGCGCGATGCCCCCGGTGCGGGGGATTGAAGCTGCCCCCGAACATGACGATCTCCATGCCGGTCCCTCAGCGCCGTCTGTCCGTGGGCCGGGCGTAGGCGCGCTTCGCGCTCTGCTCCTTCCGGGCGGCGGCCTTGGCCGCCTTCACCTTCTGCGCGGGCTTCACGACCTTGACGGGCTTCGCCTTCGCATTCTTCGGGTTGTTGCGCACCAGCTCGATCTTCGGCTCGTCCGGATTGCGGCGGAAGAGCACGAACTTGCTGCCGATCACGTGGACCAGCTCGGCGTGGCATTCCTCGCAAAGCTGCTCCCCCGCCTCGCGGGGCGTCAGCAGGGCGCTTTCCAGCACCCGGCCCTTGACCAGCTCCCTGGCCCGCAGCGCCACGTCGGTCTGAGCGATCACGTTCTCCGTGACCCCGCCCTTGCCGATAATCAATATGGTATCCGCCTCGGCGGCCAGCGCCTTGAGCTGGGCGCGCTGTTTACTCGTTAACATAATCTTTCTCCAATGATTCATTTTTCATTTCCGTGAGCTGCCTTGCCAGCTCCCGGAAGGCCCGGCCTCTGTGGGAGATCGCGTTTTTCTCCTCCTCCGTGTGCTCAGCCATGGTCCGGCCGTCGGGCAGGAGGAAGATCGGGTCGTAGCCGAAGCCGCCCTCGCCCCGCATTTCCCGGGCAATCTCGCCCTCGGTGGTGGCAAAGGCCCGAAGCTCTCTCCCATCGGGGAAGCAGCAGACCGCCGCGCAGCAGTAGCGCGCGCCCCGGTCCGGGTCGTCGCCGATGTTGGACTGGATCAGCCCGAACACGCCGTCGTGACAGTAGGGCGTGTCGAACTGCCCGCCGTAGCGGGCGGAGTAGATCCCCGGGGCCCCGTCCATCGCGTTGATCTCCAGACCGCTGTCGTCCGCGACGGCGGGCAGCCCGGTGGCCCGGACCACGGCCATGGCCTTCAAGCGGGCGTTCTCCTCGTAGGTGGTCCCGGTCTCCTCGACCTCGAAATCGCAGCCCGCCTCCCGCTGGGAGACGACCTCGATCCCGGTCCCCTCCAATATTTCCCGGACCTCGCGCAGCTTGTTGAGGTTGTTGCTCGCTAAAATAAGCTTCATATACACCACCACTAACAACTAACAACTATAAACTATTTCAGCAGTGCTTCCGCAAAGGTCTGCGGCTCGAAGGGCATCAGGTCGTCCTGCTGCTCGCCGACGCCGATATACTTGACCGGCAAATTCAGCTCGCGGGCGATGGAGAACACGATGCCGCCCTTGGCGGTGCCGTCCAGCTTGGTCAGCACGACGCCGGTCAGGTTCGCCGCCTCCTGGAAGCTCTTGGCCTGCAGCAGTCCGTTCTGGCCGGTGGTGGCGTCGATGACCAGCAGGGTCTCCACGTCGGCGTCCGGCAGCTCGCGGGTGACGATGCGGCGGATCTTGCTGAGCTCGTTCATCAGGTTCTGCTTGTTGTGCAGCCGTCCGGCGGTGTCCACGATGATGAGGTCCGCGCCGCGGGCCTTCGCCGCGGCGATGGCGTCAAAGACCACCGCGGCGGGATCGCTGCCCTCCTCATGGCGCACGATGTCCACGCCCGCGCGGTCCGCCCAGATCGTGAGCTGCTCGGCGGCGGCGGCGCGGAAGGTGTCCGCGGCGGCCAGCAGGACGCGCTTTCCCTCGTCCTTGTAGCGGCGGGCCAGCTTGCCGATGGTCGTGGTCTTGCCGACGCCGTTCACGCCCACCATCAGGATCACGCTGGGCTTCGTCGTCAGACGGAGGTCCATCTCGTCAAACGTCAGGTATTCCGCCATGATCTCGACGAAGGCGGCCTGGACCTCCTCGCCGCCGCGCAGGCCGCGCTCCTTCACCAGGGCCCGCAGCCGCTCCACGGCCTCGGTGGCGGTGTCCACGCCAGCGTCGGCCAGGATCAGAGTCTCTTCCAATTCGTCGAAAAACTCCTCGTTCTCCTTCGTAAAGGACGCGAACAGATTGTTCATCGACACAGCCATGCTCTTCTTGGTCCGCGCCAGCCCGTTCTTGATCTTCTCAAAAAAGCCCATACTCTATCGCTCCTGCCTGAAAATAGTATCTGTTACTCGTTACCTGTTATTTGTTACTTGTCAGCGCTTCCGCCTCTTCCAGGTCGATCGCCAGCACCGTGGTGACGCCCTTCTCCTGCATCGTGACGCCGTAGAGCACGTCGGCCTCCTCCATCGTCGCGCGGTGGTGGGTGATCGTGATGAACTGCGTCTGATCGGAGAGCTTGCGCATGTAACGGGCGTAGCGCTCGACGTTCGCCTCGTCCAGGGCCGCGTCGATCTCGTCCATCACGCAGAACGGGGTCGGGCGGATCTTCATGATCGCGAAGTAGAGACAGATCGCGACGAAGCTCTTCTCGCCGCCGCTCAGCAGGGAGATGCTGGTGACCGCCTTGCCCGGCGGCTGGACCCGGATCTCGATGCCGCAGTTGAGGGGATCGTCCGGGTTTTCCAGCTCCAACGCGGCCTTGCCGCCGCCGAAGAGCTCCAGAAACACGTTGCGGAAGGCCTCGCCCACCGCGGTGAACTCCCGGAGAAAGATTTCCTTCATCTCGCCGGTGATGTCGCCGATGATCTTCAGCAGGTCCCGCTTCGCCGCCTCCACGTCGTCCCGCTGGCTGCTCAGGAAGCCGTAACGCTCGCTGACCCGGTCGTATTCCTCAATGGCGCCCAGGTTCACGCTGCCCAGCTTGTTGATCTCGCGCCGCAGCTCGGCGATGCGCTTCGTGGAGGCCGTCAGGTTCTCCACCGGCTGCCGGAGCTGCTGGGCCGCGCTCCGGCTCAGCTCGTAGCTGTCCCAGAGCCTGTCCACGATCTGCTTCTCCTCCAGCTCGGCGGAGAGCTTCTTCTGCTCCAAACGGGCGCAGACGCTTTGCAGCTCCATGATCTCGCGGTTCTTGTCCTGTCCCGCGCGGTCGCTGCGGGTGCGCTTGCCCTCGAGCTCCATCTTCTGATTGAGCATCCGGGCCAGCTCCGCCTTGCGGTCTTCCGCCGTCTGGCGGTGGGCCGCCAGCTTTTCCCGCTGCTCCGTCAGCTCGCGTTCCAGCTCCGCGCTGCGCGCTGCCAGCTCGTCCAGGCTGCGCTGCCGCTGCTCGCCGTCGCCGCTCAGGGCCTCGATCAGGCCGCGGAGCTGGTCCAGCGCCCGATACGCGCCCTCGCGCTCGCTTTCCAGAGACGCGGCCCGCTCGCGCAGGGCGCTGAGCTGCTCGTTCAATTCCTCCCGGCGGCGGTCGAAGTCCTCTCTGCCCCGGGAGGCCTCGCGGATCTCAGCCCGCAGGGCGTCCAGGCGCCCGTTCAAGGCTGCGATCTCGCCGTCCAGCTCCGTGACGCGCCGCTCGTTCTCCGCGCGGGTGGCACCCAGAGTCGCAGCCTCGCGCTCAAGCTCGTCCATGCTGTCCTCCAGCGCGCCCAGCAGCAGCCGGGTCTGGCTCAGCGCGGATTCCGCCCTGTGCAGATTCTCGCTCGCCTCGCCCAGCTCGGCGGCGGCCTGCTCGGATTCGTATTTCGCGCGGCCCAGCACGCGTTCGGCCTCGCTCAGCCGTTCCGCGGTCTTTTTTTCTTCCGCGGCCAGCTCTTCGAGGCGGACCCGCAAACGGGCCAGCTCGTTCGCGCGGGAGAGGATGCCCACGTTCCGCGCGGTGCTGCCGCCGGTCATGCTGCCGCCCGCGTTGATCATCTGCCCGTCCAGGGTGACGATCCGGAAACGGTTCTCATATTTTTTCGCGAGGCGCACCGCGTCGCTCAGCCGTTCGGCCACCACGGTGCGGCCCAGCAGATTGCCGAAAATGCCCTCATAGGTTCTGTCATACTGCACGAGGGCGCTGGCGACGCCGAAGCAGCCCTCCTCGCCCTCGGGCGGGCGGTTCAGATAATTCGGGCGGATCGTGTCGATGGGCAGGAAGGTCGCGCGGCCCGCGTCGGCGCGCTTCAAAAACTCGATCGCGGCCTTGCCGTCGTTCTGGCTGTCCACCACAAGGTTCTGCATCGCCCCGCCCAAAGCGGTCTCGATGGCGATGGCGTAGCGGTCAGGTACGCTCAGCAGGCTGGCCACCGGGCCGTGGACGCCCCGCAGCGTGCCCCGCTCGGCGGCGCGCATGACGGTCTTGACCGCCTTGCCCATGCCCTCGTATTCCTTTTCCATGTCGCTGAGCATCCGGATGCGGCCCTCGGCGGAACGCTTCTCCACCGTGAGCTGGCCCAGCTGGGCCGTCAGGTCCCGGACGCTCTGCTCCCGGCCGTCCAACAGCAGCTTGTGACCGCGGATCACGTTGTTCAGCTCGTCCACGCGCTCCTTGGCCTCGCGCTGCCGCTGTCCGGCCTCGCGGAGCTGGGCGGAAAGGTCCGTCCGCTTTTCCTCGTCGGCGTCCAGCTCGGAGCGGATCGCGTCCCCGCGCGTTTCCAGCTCGGCGCGCCGGTCGACGCGCATGGACCATTCGGTCCCGCAGCGGGCCAGGGCCTCGCCCTTCTCGTTTTCCTCCGCCACCAGCGCGTTCAGACCCTGGCGGTTCGCGTCCGCCTCCCGGGCGTTCTCCTCGGCACGCTGCTGGACCGCGCGGCTCTCGTTCGCGGTCTGTTCCAGCAGGGTCCCGATCTCCGCGATCCGGCTCTCCTGCGCCGCGGCCTGCTGTTCCAGGCTCTGTGCCCGGTCGCTCTGCTCCGCCAGCTCGGCGCGGAGCCGTTCCGCGTTCTCGCGGTTGTGGGCCAGCCCGGCCTCCAGTACGGCGGCGGCGCTCTCCGCCTCCGCCGCCGCGGCCTCCGCCGCGCCCTGCAGCGCTCTCTGCTGCTCGGCGGAAACGTCCAGCTCCCGCATCCGCTGGGAGAAATTCTCCGAAGCGGCGTAGATGCCCTCCAACGCGGTCTGCGCGGCGCTCAGATTGCCCTTCGCGCCCTCGTAGTCCCGGTTCAGCGTCTCCGTCTGCCTGTGCAGCCGGTCCAGATTCTCCATCCAGACCGAAATTTCAAGCCCGCGCTGCTCGTCGCGGAGGACCAGGTACTTCTTCGCGGTCTCGGCCTGCTTTTTCAGAGGCCCGACCTGCAAAGAGAGCTCGTCGATCTTGTCGTTGATGCGGACCAGGTTCTCCTCCGTGCGCTCCAATTTGCGCTCGGCCTCCTCCTTGCGAAAGCGGAAACGGGAGATGCCCGCTGCCTCCTCAAAAATTTCCCGGCGGTCCGTGCTCTTGGCGGAGACGATCTCCGCGATGCGGCCCTGGCCGATCACGCTGTAGCCGTCGCGTCCCAGTCCGGTGTCCATCAGCAGACTCAAAATGTCGCGGAGGCGGACCGACTCGCGGTTCAGATAGTATTCGCTCTCGCCCGTGCGGTAATACCGGCGGGTGATGACGACCTCCGGCGTGTCGATATCGAAGAGGCCCTTTGCGTTGTCCAGGACCAGGCTGACCTGGGCGAAGCCCATGGGCGAGCGCTTCTCCGTGCCGCCAAAGACCACGTCCTCCATCTTCCCGCCGCGAAGCGCCCGGGTGCGCTGCTCGCCCATGACCCAGAGCAGCGCGTCGGAGATGTTGCTCTTGCCGCTGCCGTTGGGGCCGACGATGGCGGTCACGTCCCGGTCAAAGCGAAGGACCGTCTTGTCCGGGAAGGACTTGAAGCCTTGAATTTCCAGTGCTTTCAGATACACGAAACCAGTCTCCTATGTGTCTTGCATCACTCGCAGCTCCATGTCCGGCAGGTCCACGCCGACCACGCGGAGAGAGGCGAGCTGAAATTCCGTTTCCAGGGCGCGGAGATTGCTCCGGCCCTGTCCGGTGAGCTGGGATATCCGGTTTTTGCATACGCCCAGCGTCAGCCGTTCACCCGGCTGGGCTCCATGCAAAAGCCTCCGCGCCCGTTCCAGCCAGACGCGGCTCAGGACCAGTTCCCCGAACGCGGGGTGGTAGGCCCCGCCCACGACGCCGCCCCGGGACAGTCCCTCCGTCGGGTTCAGCCCCAGACGGATCACGGGAACGCCCGCTGCCTCGAAGAGGGGCAGCAGCCTCGCGCAGAGGGATACGGCGTCCTCCACCGTGTGCTCCCGGTAACGCCCGCTCTTCCATAGGGCCTCCAGCGGCGTGTCCCGCAGGATCACGGTGGGATAGATCCGGACTCCGTCCGGCCGCAGCGCGATCAGCCGCCGGGCCGTATCCAGATCGGACTCCGGCGTTGCGCCGGGGAGCCCGGTCATCATTTGCAGGATCAGATGAAAGCCGCCGTCCCGGACCAGCCGCGCGGCGCGTTCGGTGTCCGCAGCGCCGTGGCCTCTGCCGCCGGCGCGGAGCACGGCGTCGTCCATGCTCTGCGCCCCCAGCTCGACGGTCTCCACGCCCGCGGCCCGCAGCCGTACGAGGGCGGATAAGTCGATGGCGTCGGGGCGGGTGGAGACACGGAGGGCCCGGAGGGTGCCGTCCCGTAAAAAGGGCTGCGCGGCGTCTAAAAGGCTTTCCTGTTCCTCTACAGGCAGAGCCGTGAAGCTGCCGCCGTAGTAGGCCAGCTCGTAGCCCTTGCCCGTCAGCGCGGAAAGCGTCCGCTCCACGTCCGCCGCCGTCACCGGGGCGGTCTGCCCGCTGATCCGGCGCTGGTCGCAGAAAACGCAGTCGTGCGGGCAGCCCGCGTGGGGGATGAACAGCGGGACGATCCGCGCCCGGGGCGTGCTCATTGCAGCAGCTCCAGCGCGGTCCGGGCGGCCATCTGCTCGGCCTCCTTCTTGGTCCGGCCCTCGCCCTCGCCCACCGTCACGCCGCCCACGGCGACGGTCACGGTGAAGCGCTTGTCGTGGTCCGGCCCGCGCTCGCCGGTCAGGGTGTAGACGATGCTCTGGCCCGGCGTCCGCTGGACCAGCTCCTGCAGCAGGGTCTTGTTGTCGTGCTGCTCCAGGGCCCCGTCCGGCCCGAGGCGGGAGAGGATGTATTTGTCGATCAGGGCCTTCGCGGGCTCGAAGCCGCCGTCCAGATAGAGCGCCGCGATCACGGCCTCCACGCAGTCGGCCAGGATGCTGGGGCGGGTCCGCCCGCCGGTCAGCTCCTCGCCCCTGCCGAGGCGCAGCACGGTCCCCAGCTCCAGGGCCTCCGAGACCTCCCAAAGGCTCTGCTCGCAGACCAGCTCCGCCCGCAGCCGGGTCATCCGGCCCTCGGGCAGCTTCGGCGCGGCGCGATAGAGCGCCGCCGCGACGATCATGCCCAGCACGCTGTCGCCCACGAATTCCAGCCGCTCGTTGCTGTCCATGTGGTGCTCGTTGGCGTAGGAGGAGTGAGTCAGCGCGGTTTTCAGCAGCTCGATATCATGAAAATGGTAGTTCAGTTTTGCTTGCAGTTCTTCCATAGGTATCATTCAGTCTTTCTCAGTCGGAGCGTCCAGCCGCATGGCGTCGACGTTGGCCTCGATTTCCCCGATCACGTTGGCGTTGACGAAGGCGACGGCCTGGCGTACCGCGCTGCGGATCGCCCGGGCGTCGGAGCTGCCGTGGGCCTTGATGACCGGCTTGCGGATGCCGAGGAAGGCGGTGCCGCCCACCTCGTTCACGTCCAGCAGCTTTTTCAGCCCGCTCAGCTCCTTGTGGACCAGCGCCGCGCCCAGCTTCGCCTTCGTGCTGGACGTGAGGGCGGCTTTCAGGTTCTTCATCAGATATTTCGCCGTGCCCTCGACGGTTTTCAGCAGGACGTTCCCGGTAAAGCCGTCGGTGACGATCACGTCCACGCCGCCGGAGAACACCTCGGAGCCCTCCACGTTGCCGATGAAGTTGATCCGTCCGGCCTCCCCCGCCGCCTTCAGCAGCGCGTAGGTCTCCTTGCAGAGCGGGGTACCCTTCGTGTCCTCCGCGCCGTTGTTCAGCAGGCCGACGCGGGGGGACTCGCAGCCCAGGATGGTCCGGGAGTAGAGGCTTCCCATCAGCGCGAATTGCAGCAGGTATTCCGGCGTACACTCCACGTTCGCGCCGCAGTCGATCAGCATCGCGCCCGCGCCGCCGTTCGGCAGCACCGGGGCCATGGCCGCGCGGCGCACGCCCTTGATGCGCTTCACGTACAGCGTCGCGCCGGTGAGCAGGGCGCCTGTGTTGCCCGCGGAGATCGCCGCGTCGCCCTCGCCCTTTACCAACAGGTCCAGAGCGACTGCCATCGAGCTGTCACGCTTGCGGCGGACCGCGGTGCTGGGATCGTCGTGCATGTCGATGATATCGGAGGCGGGAAAAATCTGAATGCCGTCCCCCTCCGCCGCGCCGCAGTCCGCCAGACAGGCGCGGATCGCCTCCGGCTGTCCGACCAGCAGGACCTCGGCCCCGAATTCCCGCTGCGCGTCCACCGCGCCGCGGACGATCTCGCCGGGCGCCTTGTCGCCGCTCATCGCGTCTATGATGATCCTCATATCTCTCTTTCCCTTCGGTGCAAAGTAACAGTTAAATCTGGTCCGCGTTTGAATCGAACCAGTCCAGGCTGCGTTTGGAGATCGCTTCGTTTTTCTCGCGCTTTCCTCTGACCCGGTAGCCCAGGGGGGCGATCAGGCCGAAGTTGATATTCATCGGCTGGAAGCTGCCGCTGACCGCGCCGCCGGAAACGTAGAGCCCCAGCGCGCCGATGGCGGTCTCTTGCGGGAAATCCACCGGGGCCAGGCCCAGCATCCGCCGGGCGGTCTCGATGCCCACCAGACAGCCGCTGGCGCAGGATTCGACGTAGCCCTCCACTCCGGTCATCTGGCCCGCGAAGCTCAGCCGCGGTTCGCTCCGCAGCCGGTAGTAGCGGTCCAGCAGCCGCGGGGAGTCCAGATAGGTGTTGCGGTGCATCTTCCCGTAGCGGAGATACTCCGCGTTCCGCAGCGCCGGGATCATGGAGAACACGCGCCGCTGCTCGGGGAAACGCAGATGGGTCTGGAAGCCCACCAGGTTGTAAAGCGTCCCCTCGGCGTTGTCCTTGCGGAGCTGGACCACGGCGTAGGGCTCCGCGCCGGTTTTCGGGTCCGGCAGGCCCACGGGCTTCATCGGCCCGAAGCGCAGCGTGTCATAGCCCCGGCGGCCCATGACCTCCACGGGCATGCAGCCCTCGAAGACCGCGCCGTCGTCAAAGCCGTGGACCTCCGCCTCCTCCGCCGCGCAAAGGGCCTCCCAGAAGGCGCGGTACTCCGCCTCGCTCATCGGGCAGTTTACATAATCCGGTGTGCCCTTGTCGTAGCGGCTGGCGAACCAGGCGTGGTCCATGTCGATGCTCTCAAAGCTGACGATGGGGGCGGCGGCGTCGTAGAAATGCAGGTCGCTGGCGGGGCACTTCTTCTGGATCGCCTCGCTCAGCGCGTCGCTGGTCAGGGGCCCGGTGGCGACGACGACCTCCCCCTGGGGAAAGTCCGTCACCTCCCCGGAGACGAGCGCGATCAGGGGATGGCTCTGGATGGCTTCCGTCACCCTCCGGGAGAAGGCCGCGCGGTCCACCGCCAGCGCCCCGCCCGCGGGGACCCGCGTCGCGTCGGCGCAGCGGAGGATCAGGCTGTCCAGCCGCCGCAGCTCGGCCTTCAGCAATCCGACCGCGTTGCTCAGCTCGTCGGAGCGCAGGGAGTTGGAGCAGACCAGCTCGGCGAAGCCGTCGGAGGCGTGGGCCGGGGTCTTTTTCTCCGGCTTCATCTCCCGCAGCGTCACCGGGACGCCCCGCTTTGCGAGCTGCCAGGCCGCCTCGCAGCCTGCCAGCCCCGCGCCGATCACGGTCACGGATCCGACGTTGGACAATGCGTTCACCCCCCTGTTTCTAGTTAATAGTTAATAGTGAATAATTAATAGTTATGGTATCCCCTTCGGGGATTTATTTAAATTATTCTGTAGTTTTCGGTTGTTTTGTTGTCTTTTTCGTGGTCTTTTTCTCTGTGGTTTTTTTGGTCGTTGTTTTCTTTGAAGCCGTTTTCTTGGCGGCGGGCTTTTTGGCGGGCGTCTTTTTGGTCGTTTTGCTCGCGGTCTTGGTTGAGGTCTTTCTCGTTGTCTTTTTCGCGGCGGGCTTGGACTCTCCGGCGTTTGCTTCCGCCGCCGCCGCTTCGCCGGCCTCGGTCTGCGCCGCGGCGGGCTTCTTTTTCTTGTAGCCGCGCTTGTCCTCCGGGAGGAAGTCCGGGCAGCTCTCGTTGATGCAGAAGGGCTTCTTCTGGCCCTTGCCGCTGAGCTTGAACAGGGTCTTGCCGCAGCTCGGACAGGTCTCCTTGACCGGCACGTTCCAGGTCATGAAGCCGCAGTCCGCGCCCTTTTCGCAGGCGTAGTAGGTATAGCCGTTCTTGCTGGTCCGTTTCAGGATGCGGCTGCCGCACTTGGGGCATTCGCCGGGCATCTGGACCACGATGGGCTTGGTGAAGGTGCACTCCGGATAGCCGGGGCAGGCCAGGAAGCGCCCGAACTTGCCGTTCTTGACGACCATCTTCCGGCCGCAGATCTCGCAGACCTCGTCGCTCTCCTCGTCCGGCACCTTGATCCAGACGCCGTCCAAAGCCTTCTCCGCGGCGTCCAGCTCCTGTTCAAAGCCGCCGTAGAAGCTCCGCAGGACGCCCTTCCACTCCTTTTTGCCCTCCTCGACCTCATCGAGGGAATCCTCCATCCGGGCGGTGAACTTCAGGTCCACGATGTCCTGGAAGTAGTCCATCATCAGCCGGTTCACCGTCTCGCCCAGGGGCGTGGGCTTCAGATAGCGCCCGTCCTTGGCGACGTATTCCTTGCCGGTGATCGTGCTGATCGTCGGCGCGTAGGTGGATGGACGGCCAATGCCCTTTTCCTCCAGCGCCCGGATCAGCGTCGCCTCGGTGTAGCGGGCGGGCGGCTGAGTGAAGCGCTGCTCCTTTTCAAACTTCTCTGCGCGGAGGGGCTCGCCCTCGCTCAGGTTCGGGAGAGGACGGCGGACCTCGCCGCTCTCCTCGTCCCGGCTCTCCTCATAGACCGCGGTGAAGCCGGGGAACTTGATCTCGGAATGGTTCGCGCGGAACACGTGTCCGGCGCTCTCCGCGTCGATCACCACGTTGTCATAGATCACGTTGCTCATCTGGCTGGCGACGAAGCGCCCCCAGATCAGGCGGTAGAGCCGGTATTGCTCGCCGGTCAGGTCTTTCTTCAACTGCTCCGGGCTCAGGTCCACGTTGCTGGGGCGGATCGCCTCATGGGCGTCCTGGGCCCCGGCCTTGGTCTTGTAGGTCCGCGGTCCCCGGTAGTAATCCGGGCCGTAGTGCTCCTTGATATAGCCTCCGGCGGCCCGCAGCGCCTCGTTGCTGATGCGCAGGGAGTCGGTACGCATATAGGTGATCAGACCGACGGTGCCGATGCCGCTGACGTCCACGCCCTCGTAGAGCTGCTGCGCCACGCTCATGGTCCGCACCGGGGTCATGCCCAGGCGGCGGCTGGCCTCCTGCTGCAGCGTGGAGGTGATGAAGGGCGCGGAGGGCTGGCGCTGCTTCTCCCCGCGGCGGACGGCGGCGACGGTGAAGGGCTTCCCCTCCACGTCCGACAGGACGGACAGGACCTCCGCCTCGTTGCGCAGATCGCGCTTTTTCTCCCCGTCCCCGTAGTAACGGGCCAGGAAGCCGCCGGGACCGTTCACGCGCTGTAAGCTCACGTCCAGGTGCCAATACTCCTCCGGCACGAAGGCGCGGATCTCGTTCTCCCGGTCCACGACGATGCGCGTGGCGACGGACTGGACGCGGCCCGCGCTCAGGCGGGGACGGCCCAGCTTGTGCCAGAGCATCGGGGAAAGCTTGTAGCCCACCAGACGGTCCAGCACGCGCCGGGCCTGCTGGGCGTTCACCAGATCCATGTTGATCTCCCGCGGGTTCTGGATGTTCTCGGTGACGACCTTTTTCGTGATCTCGTTGAAGGTGACGCGGCGGGCCTTGTCGTCCGGGATGTCCAGCAGCTCCTTCAAATGCCAGGAGATCGCCTCGCCCTCGCGGTCCGGGTCGGTGGCGAGGTAGACGGTCTTTGCGCTCTTCGCGCGCTTCTTCAGATCGGAGATGATGCTCTCCCGCCCCTTGACGGGGATATATTCCGGCGTGAAGTCGTGCTCCACGTCCACGCCCATCCTGCTGCGCGGCAGGTCCCGGAGGTGGCCCATGCTGGCCACGACCTTGTATCCGCCGCCCAGGTATTTTTCAATCGTCTTGGCTTTGGCCGGCGACTCCACGATCACCAGCTCGCTCTTTGCATTCGCCATGTTCGATTTGATCCTTTCCCTTGATGATGTTCAATGTAAAGCGCTTGCCCGGGTTCGCTCTCACATAGCCCTTGATCGTCAGCATCGTCAGCTCGCTCGCCACCACCGCCGCGGGCAGGCCGCTGCGGTCCACGATGTCGTCGACGTGCGTCAGCTCGCTGTCGATCGCCCCGACGATCCTGCATTGATTCTCCGTGAGGTTTGCGAGGGCTTCCTTCAGCGGGACCGCCGCCGGACCCTCGCGCTTTTGTTTTTTCAAACGGAACAGGCCGCGCTTTCCCGGCTTCTCCTCCGCTTCCTCCGGCTCCGGCGCGTGGGTCGGGGCCTGGGGCGGCGCGGTCGGGGCCTTGCTCTGTTCCGGGCGGAGCAGCTTCGGGAAGCGCTCCGCGTAGAGGCTCAAAACGTCCGAGGGCTCAGCGGCCACCGCCGCGCCCTCCCGCAGAAGCTGGATGCAGCCGCGGCTGTTGGCGCTGTCCACGTTGGCGGGCACCGCGAACACGTCCCGCCCGAAATCCGCCGCGCAGTGGGCGGTGATCAGCGCGCCGCTGCGCTGCGGGGCCTCGACTACCACCGTGGCAAGACTGAGCGCAGCCATGATGCGGTCCCGCTCCGGGAAGTAATGACGCTCCTGCGGCGTATCCGGCGGGTATTCGCTGAGCAGCGCGCCGTGGGCCGCGACCTGCTCATACAGGGCGCCGTTCCAGCGCGGATAGACCTGATCGATCGCGCAGCCCAGTACGCCGATCACGCTGCCGCCTGCCTCCAGAGCCCCGGAGGCCGCCGCGCTGTCGACGCCCTCGGCCAGCCCGCTGACGACCACGCCGCCCGCGGAGGCGAGACCGTAGCCCAGCCGGTGCGCGACGCGCTCGCCGTAGGGGCTGCTCCTGCGGGTGCCGACCAGGGTGAAAACGGGCTCCTGGTCCACGGCGGGCAGCGTGCCCTTGATATAAAGCACGGCGGGCGGGTCCGGGATCGTGGACAGCCGCTCCGGGTAGGCCGGGTCGACCAGCGTCAGGACCCGGACGCCCTCCGCGGCGCAGCGGCGGACGATCAGGGCCGCCTGCTCCAGGTCGCGGCGCTCCAGCAGGGCCAGCTCCCGTTCCGATAGCTCCGGGAGCTCCGCCAGCTCGCCGTGGGGCAGGCGGAACACGGTCCGGGGATCGCCGAAGCGGTCCAGCAGCGCCCGCCGCGCCCGCGCGCGCAGACGCAGCCCGGAAAACCAGATCCAGTAATCCAGCTCCGCCATGACGGTTTCTCTCTCTTTCTCTCTTTGCTATTTGGTCAATTCCCAGAGGATGATCGCCGCGGCGATCGCGGCGTTCAGGGACTCGCAGCCCGGACGCATCGGAATGATCAGTTCCCCGTCGCATTGGGCCAGCAGCTCCGCGCTGAGTCCCTGTCCCTCGCTGCCGATGGCGACCGCGCAGCGGCGGAGCTCCGCCGTCCGCAGGTCCTTCGCCGTCGGGCTGAGCGCCGCGCCGTAGAGCTTCAAGCCCTGCCGGTCCAGCCAGGGCCGGAGCGCCTCACGCGGCAGCTCGACCACGTTCTGGCGGAACAGGGCCCCCATGGCCGCGCGGACCGTCTTCGGGTGGTAAAGGTCGGCGCAGTCGCCGGTCAGCACAACCGCGTCCATCCCCAGGGCGTTCGCTGTCCGGAGAATGGTGCCGAGGTTGCCGGGGTCCTGGATCGTTTCCAGCACCAGCGCCCGGTCCGCCGGAAGCTCCGGCCATTCCTTTATGCGCACGGTGAATACCACGTCCGCCGGGTGCTTCATCGGGGATGCGTAGTCCAGAAGCTCCTGCGGGACGCGGACCTGCGCCGCTGCCGGAACGTCCGCCAACGGCTCGGAGGCCCAGAGGACCGTACCGATCTCCGCCCCATGCTGGAGCGCCTCGGTCAGCAGCTTGCGCCCGTCGCAAAGGTATTCCCCCTGCTCCCGCCGGTATGCCTTATCCGCGCCCAGCAGCCGCAGCCGCCGGACGGTCTCGTTCTTTCTGCTAGTCAGTGTTTCCATTCGATTTCCCTGCTATGCTATGACAAAGCTGTGGCGGAACGCCGGAAGGCGCTCCGTCACAGCGGAGAGGCTTACTCCAGGGGCTTCATGGTGGGGAACATATACTCTATATCCGAATTCGTATTTTTCATAATTGAACAGCACTCTCCGAATATGGTTATAAGCCCGCAAAGCCCTCCAGGACAAAGACTTTCGTTGTTCAGATCCTTCTTATTAATTCACCGCAACAGAACTCATCACCAGGCATTAATCCTCACACTATTCCACTGGTTTGGAGACTAATTTGGTGACCATGGAGACTGGCATCATTGTTCTGGAAACAGCTTGAATCCTGCGTCCTCCCTCAATTGTCAGACATTGTAGCATACGACACTTCTAATTTCAATATATATTTTTGAAATCCTGACTTTACAAGCAATTCCCCTTTGAAGTAATGAGGTCCTCCCTAAAATTGGGAGAACCTCATGCGATTATTTCCCGCTATCAGTTCACTTTAGTGAAAGCGTTACAGTAACATCTCCATGACTGAGCAGCTCTGGCATCTCAGACGAAGACAATTCTATGTGACCGAGCCTCGTGTATGCCCATGAATTCGAACCATAAAAGATTACGATATTGTTTCCGGAATACAGAACGATGTCCCCGGCCTGCGTCGTGATTTGCACATCGTTTCGTGGCAAGCTCGTCCC
>JAFSRS010000126.1 GCA_017445985.1 Oscillospiraceae bacterium
ATCCCTAGTCCCTAGTCCCTAATCCCTTGTCCCTTATCCCTTTTCCCTTGTCCCTTATCCCTTATCCCTTTTCCCTTCCCCCCCGTTGACAGTCCCGATCGGATTCGTTATAATGTGTTGCGATTTCTGATTCCACCGGGGAGGGTCGGGCGTGCGGAGACATGTATTGGAATATCTGGAAAACGCGGCGGCGGTCTGGTCGGAAGCGCCCGCCTTTTCCGACGAGAGCGGAACGCTCAGCTATGCCGGGCTGCGCGAGCGGGCGCGGTCCGTCGCGGCGGCGCTGGGCGGGGATTGTCTGAGGTGCCCCGTCGCGGTGCTCTGCCGCCGGGACCTGCTGAGTCTGGAGGCCATGTTCGGGGCCCTGTACGCGGGCGGCTTCTACGTGCCGCTGGACGCGGAGATGCCCCCGGCGCGGCTGAGCGGCATTCTGGAACGGCTCAAGCCCGCGGCGCTGCTGTACGCGGAGCGGGACGCGGCCCTCGCTGAGGAATACCCGGGGCGCAGGCTCCCGATCGAAGCGGCGCGGGAGACGCCGCCGGAGCTTGCGGAGCCCTGGCGCGGTCTCTGCGATCTGGACCCGGCCTATGTGATCTTCACCTCCGGCTCCACGGGACAGCCCAAGGGCATCGTCGTGGCCCAGCGGAGCGTGATCGACTTCACCGAATGGTACGCGGAGCTGCTCGGCTGTCAGCATACGGACGTGCTGGGCAACCAGGCCCCGTTCTTCTTCGACCTCTCGGTGAAGGACCTCTATCTGAGCCTGAAATGCGGGGCGCACTGCGTCCTGCTGCCGAAAAAGTGTTTCTCCTTCCCGCTGCTGCTGACGCGGGAGCTGAACGCGCGGGGCGTCACGATCCTGTCCTGGGCGACCTCGGCCTTTCACCTGGTCGCGGCCTCCGGCATTCTGGAGAAGGACCCGCCCAGATCTGTCCGCCGCGTCACCGCGGGGGGCGAGGCCATGCAGGCCCGGCTGCTCCGCCGCTGGCAGACCGCGCTGCCCGAGGCGAGAATTTTCAACCTATACGGGCCGACGGAGGCCACCGTCGATTGCTGTTATCACGAGATCACCCGCGCGTATGCCGACGGCGAGCCGGTCCCCGTCGGACGCGCCTGCGCGAATATGGAGGTCCTGCTTCTGGACGAGGGGCTGGACCCCGTCCCGCGGGGCGAAAAAGGAGAGCTCTGCGTCCGCGGCACGGGTCTCGCGCTGGGCTATTACGGCGACCCGGAGCGCAGCGAACGCGCCTTCGTCCAGAACCCCCGGACCCCGGCCTACCGGGACCTGCTGTACCGCACCGGCGATCTCGCCTACGAAAATGAGGAAGGCCTGCTGGTGTTCTGCGCCCGCGCCGACGACCAGATCAAGCACAACGGCTACCGGATCGAGCTGGGGGAGATCGAGCGGGCGGTCTACGGCGTCGCGTTCGTGCGGGAGGCGGTCTGCTTCTTCGACGCGGCGCGGGACCAGATCGTTTGCCTCTATGACGGCGACGGCGGGCCGAAGGAGCTGATCGCGGCCCTCCGGCGCAGTCTGCCGAAGTATATGCTGCCGAACGTCTGCAAACAGACGGCCATCGCCCACATGCCGAACGGCAAGCCGGACCGGCGGGGGATGCGGGAGGCGTATCTGCATGGAGCCTGAACGAATCCAAAGCTATGACCGGGCGATGGCGCTGTCCCGGCGGAGCCTGGGGCGGGGCCTGCTCCGCAACGGCTTCCCAACGCCGGAGGACTGCCGCAGGGCGGCGGAGGCCGGAGCGCTGCGCTGCCTGGAGCGGGAGGACGGCTTCCTTCTGTTCCTCCGCCGGCCCCAGGGCTTCGACCGGCTTTATTTCGCGGTCGCCCCCGGGGCGGAGCCTTTTGCCTTTGACGCGCCGCTGCCCGTCCTCGCGGAGCTGCCCCGGCGGGCGGGGGAGGCGGACGCGGCGGGGGCCTACCTCGCCCGCTGCGGCTTTACCCGGCAGTTCGAGCGCGTCCGCGTAGCCCGGCCGGGGAGCCTGCCGCTTCCCGCGGCGCCGGAGCTCGCGGTCCGGCAGGCGGAGAACGGGGAGCTGGAAACGGTCTGCGGCTTTCTGGAGGGATTCTATGACAGATTTACGGGCTGCCTGCCCACGCCGGAGGAGCTGGCGGAGGAGTACTGCTGCCTGATCCCCGGTCCGGAGGGCCCGCGCGGCGTGCTGCACGCCCGCGTGGAGCGTTCCTTCGGGGAAATGCGGCACTTTGCCCTCGTCCCCGCGCTGCGGGGCACCGGCGCGGCGGAGGCGCTGCTCGCGGCTTTCCTGCGCGGGCTCGGGGAGAAGCCCTGCCGCCTCTGGGTCGCCGACGACAACGCGCGGGCCCTGGGCTTTTATCAGAAATGCGGCTTTCACACGGAGGCGCTTCGCTCCGCCGTGTGGAGAAAGGAGACGACGAAATGAAGCAAACGATTGAACGGATCCTCGGTGAGCTCTGTCCCGGCGTGGACCTGGAGAGCGAGACGCTGATCGACGAGGGGCTGATCGACTCCTTCGACCTGGTTTCGCTCGTGGGTGAGCTGATGGACGAGTTCGACGTGGAGCTGACGGTCGAGGACCTGCTCCCGGAGAATTTCAACTCCGTGGACGCCATCGTCGAGCTGATCGCGCGCAAGCGCTGAGCACGGCATGGGTATCTTCTCCACCGGCTTCGCGGCGCTGACGCTGCTGGGGCTGATCCTCCTGAAGCTCTTCCCGGCGAAGTGGCGCTGGCTCGTGCTGCTGGGCCTGAGCTGGGGCTTTTACGCCTTCTGCGGGCTCGGACCCTTTGCGGTGCTGCTGGCCGTGACCGGTCTGGGCTACGCGGCGGGGCGGCGCCTGTCCGCTCTGAACGCGCGCCTCGCCGCGCTGGACAAGGGCGACAAGGCTCAGACGGAAGCGCTGCGCGGGCGTAAAAAGCGGACGCTGGCCCTGGCCCTGGTCCTGCTCTTCGGGGCGCTCTTCGCCTTCAAATACCTGAGCGGCCTCACGGCGGGACTGGACCGGCTGCTGGGTCTGGGATGGAGTCTTCCGGCCCTGTTCGTCCCACTGGGCCTGTCCTACTACTGCTTCCAGTCCGCGGGCTACATGATCGACTGTTATCGCGGCGGCGTGACGGCGGAGCGTAGCTTTCCGCGCTACGCCCTCTTCGTCGCCTTCTTCCCGCAGCTCACCGAAGGCCCCATCGGGCGCTACGGCGATCTCGCGCCGCAGCTCGCCGATCCGAAGCCGCTGACCTGGGAGAGCGCGAAAACGGGCTTGCAGCTCATCCTCTGGGGCGCGCTGAAAAAGCTGGTGATCGCGGACCGGGCTGCGGTCGTCGTCTCGGAGATCTACGGGAATTACACGGCCTACGGCGGCGTGATGATCGCCGTCGGGGTGCTGTTCTACTGCATCCAGCTCTACTGCGACTTCTCCGGCACCATCGACGTGGTGCGCGGCGTCGCGTATCTGCTGGGCGTGGAGCTGGCGGAGAACTTCCGCCGCCCGATCTTCGCCGTCTCCCTGACGGACTACTGGCGGCGCTGGCACATCTCGCTGGGAGCCTGGCTGCGGGACTACATGTTCTATCCCATCTCCCTGTCACGCTGGTATCAGAAGATCTCACGCCGCCTCCGCAAGCGGCTGGGCGGGCGCTTCGGGAAGATCCTGCCGACCTCGCTGGTGACCTTCCTGATCTACTTCGTGATCGGCGTCTGGCACGGCTCCAGCCTGAAATACCTGGCCTTCGGCGTCTACAACGGCGTCATCATCACGGCGGGGCTGCTGGCTGAGCCGCTGTTTGAGAAATTCTGCGTGAGCCGCGGCATCGACCGCAAGAGCCGCGATATGCGGGCCTTCGGGATGCTGCGGACGACGTGCATCGTGTTCGTCGGGCGCTATCTGACCCGGGCGGGCAGCCTGCGCGCTGCGCTGGCCATGCTCTGGAAGACGGTCCGCCATCCGATCCCCTCCCAGTTCTCCTCCGGGGCGCTGTTCCGGCTGGGCCTGACGGGCATGGACCTGGCCCTGATCGGCTGCGGGGTGCTGGCGGTGCTCTTCGTCGAGGCGCGGACCGAGCGGGGAGACGACCTGGACGGCGCGCTGGAACGGCGGCGAGGCCTCCGGACGCTGCTGACCTTCCTTGCGCTGGCCGTGCTGCTCCTGTTCGGCGTGTTCCGCGGGTCCTATATCCCCACGGAGATGATCTATCAGCAATTCTGAATCTATGGAAAAGGAGGCGCGGGCCGTGCCGAAGCGCAAGCGGAAGAAAATACAACCGCCGCAGAAAAAGAGCCTTTGGGCGAAGCTGCGGTCGAAGCGGGCGCGGAAGCCGATGGATCCGGCGCGGCGCTGGTGCCTGAGCTTCGGGCTCTGCCTGCTGCTGGCCGTGCTGCTGATCCCGGCGCTGAACCTCCTGACCGACCCCTTAGGGGCCTTCGGAGACCCGATCTTCCACTGGGATTCCTACAACTTCACGCAGAATCCCCGGCTCGCCAAGGTGCCCTGGATCGAGGAGCACTTCGACGACTACGATTCCTACGTCGTCGGCCCGTCCTCTACCAGCTCTTTGCCGAAGGAGGACCTGGAAAAGACCTTCGGCGGCAGCTTCTACAATATGATGAGCTACGGGGCCAACTGGTACGACATCGAAAACACCTGCAATTTCCTGCTGGATCGGGATGAGGTGCGGACGCTGGTGATCAACGCCTTTTTCTCCACCGCGCGGGTCTACGGAAAAACGGAAACGAGCCTGAACTACGCTTCCCACCCGGACGTGGACGGGTCGAACAGGCTGCTCTTCACGCTGCGTTTTCTCTTTGCCTCCCCACGCTACGCGATGGACAAGCTCGCGGCGCTGCGGCAGGACACTTATCTGCAGCAGAGCTTCGACGTGTTCGACGTGGAGAGCGGGGCCTATGACAAGCGCGTGCGGGACGTGGAGCCCATCGGCTCCCTGGAGGAATACCTGGAGGCCTATCCCGTGTTCAAGGACTACCCGGAGCAGACAATCCGCCTGGAAGCGGTGGAGGAGGCTGTCGCGGCGCTGGGCCGCATCCGTGACCGCTGCGCGGCGGCGGGCACAAGGCTGGTGGTGATCTGCGTCCCGGGCTATTGGGAGAATATCCTGCAATACGCGCCGGAGGACGTCCACGCCTATCTGAGCGGTCTGGTCTCGGTGACGGAGCTCTGGGATTTCAGCCTCAGCAGCGCCAGCTATGAACCGCGCTATTTCTACGACGCGACCCATTTCCGCAACGACCTGGGCCGGATGCTCCTCGCCCGGATCGCGGAGGACGAAACGGTCTGGTACCCGGAGGATCTCGGCACGTTGGTGAACGCGGAAAATCTGGAGGAGCACTGGGCGGGCTTCTACGACGCGGCGGCAGAGGATCTTACCGAGAGCCTCACGGTGCTGATGTACCATGACCTGATCGAGCGGGAGGGCGACTCCGGCAGCGACGTGGCGATGACCGTCCACCAGTTCGCCCAGGAGATGGTCTATCTGCAGAAGAACGGGTATCACACCGTCACGCTGGACGAGCTGAAGGCCTTCGTGGAGCAGGGGACGCCGCTCCCGGAGAAGCCGGTGCTCATCACCTTCGACGACGGCTACCTGTCGAACTACGTTTACGCTTATCCGATCCTGGAGGAGCTGGGCCAGCACGCGGTGATCTTCGCCATCGGCGCGACCATGGGCCAGACCGAGCATTATAAGGATACGGAATACCCGATCACGCCGCATTTCAGCTATGAGCAGGCCGCGGAGATGGTCGCGGCGGGCTGCGTCTCCGTCCAGAGCCACACCTACGACATGCACCAGTGGGAGCCCTACGAGAGCGGCGGCACGATCCATGAGACCATCCTTCGCGCGGAGGGCGAGTCCGAGGAGGACTATATCGCCCTGCTGCGAACCGATTACCAGACCAGCCGGGAACTGCTGGAGGAGGGGACGGGGGAGCGGCAATACGCCCTGGCCTTCCCCGGCGGACAGTACGACACGCTCTCCCAGGCGATCCTGCGGGAGGAGGGCGTCGAGCTCACCTTCTCCACCCGCACGGGCGAAGCGGTGCTGGTCAGGGGCTTGCGCCAGAGCCTCTGCGCGATCAAGCGCAACAACGTGGCGCGTGGGCTCAGCCTGGACGAATTCGCCGCGCTGCTGGGCGAAGAAAATTGAAATAGGAACATGAAATGAGCGGGCCGGTGATCCGACCCGCTCATTTCATGTTACCTGTTCCCTGTTGTTTGTTACTTATCCCTTGTCCCCGAACGCCCGTTCCCGCAGCCGCAGCCCTGTGGGCGTCATCGCGAGCCCGCCTCCGGCGGTCTCCCGGAGGGACGCGGGGAGGGCGTCGCCCACCGCGCGCATCGCGTCGATGCATTCGTCCGCCGGGACGTGGGCGCGGATGCCCGCCAGAGCCACGTCCGCGCTGGAAAAGGCCAGCATCAGGCTGCTGACGTTGCGCTTGACGCAGGGGATCTCTACCAGCCCCGCCACGGGATCGCAGACCAGGCCCATCTGGCCTACCAGCGCCATCGCGCAGGCGTCGGCGCACATCTGCGGCGTGCCGCCCTGCAGCTCGACCAGCGCCGCCGCCGCCATGCCCGCCGCCGCGCCGCACTCGGCCTGACAGCCGCCCTGGGCGCCGGAGACGCTGGCCCGCTGGGCGATCACCATACCGAAGGCCCCGGCGGTGAACTCCGCCATGACGACGGCTCGCTCCGGTACGCCCCGGTCCTCGTACATGCTGACGAGGCAGCCGGGCAGGATGCCGCAGGAGCCCGCGGTGGGGGCGGCGACGATCCGGCCCATGGCGGCGTTGCAGCCCGCCACGGCCAGCGCCCGTGCCATCGCGCGGGTCAGGAAGGTCCCGCTGAGCCCGCCGGTTTCCGAGTAGACCAGCATTTTCGCGCCCTCGCCGCCGGTCAGCCCGGAGGTGGAGCGCTGGGCCGGGTCCATGCCGTGGGCGACGGCCTCCCGCATGATCTGAAAGCGTTCCCGCATCCGCTCATAGAGTACCGCTTCATCCTCCTGCATCGCCGCGGCCTGGTCCTGTAAAACGACCTCACTGATGCGCTGTCTCCGTTCCTCCGCCGCGCGGACGAGGGCGGAGATGGAATCATATTTCAAGCTGTCCATACCCTTATCCCCCTTACAGCGCCCGGATCAGGATCGCGTTGACGACGTGCTCCAGATGCCGCACGTCGGAAATCAGCTCGTCGGGCGGGAGCGTGTCCACCTCGATCGTCATGATCGCCAGCCCGCCCCGGGAGACGCGGGAGAGGTGGAAGCTGGAGATGTTCAGGTCAGCGTAGCTCTGGCGCATCAGATTCGTGACCGCGGCGATCACGCCTGGGCGGTCCATGTGCAAAATCAGGACCGTATGGTTTTCGCCGCTGAAATCCACCTGCAGCTCGTTGATCCGCGTCACGCGGATGTTGCCGCCGCCGACGCTGGCGCCCTCGACCGTGCCCTCGCCGCCGTTACGCAGCGTGAAGCGGATGCGGGCGGTGTTCGGGTGCGCGCCGGGGATGTCCTGCTCGATGAAGCTGTAGGCAAGGCCCCGCGCGTCGGCGATGGCCCGCGCGTCGCGGATCTCCTCATGCCAGCTGTGGTAACCCATGATCCCGGCGAGGATGGCCTTGTCCGTGCCGTGGCCCCGCCAGGTCCGGGCGAAGGAGCCGCTGAGCGTGACCTCTACCTTCGCGGGCTCTTGTCCGTCCATCAGCTTGTTCACCACCCGCCCGATACGCACCGCCCCGGCCGTGTGGGAGCTGGAAGGCCCGATCATGACCGGGCCGATGATGTCAAAAACGTTCACAGGGCGTTCCCCCTCTCATGAGGTATCGTAGCATATCGGGGGAGGGAATGCAAGGGGAAAGGGTAAGAGTGGTTAGTGATTAGTTGTTAGTTGTTAGTAGCCGCTTGGAAAGAATTATCGTAGGGGCGACCCTGTGTGGTCGCCCGCG
>JAFSRS010000127.1 GCA_017445985.1 Oscillospiraceae bacterium
CGACGCCCGCGCCCGTGACCGAAGCGCCGACGCCCGCGCCCACAGCCGAGCCGACGCCGACGCCGGAGTCCACACCGGAACCCACGCCCGCGCCGACCCCCGAGCCGACGCCCACGCCCACGCCGGAGTCCACGCCCACGCCGACCCCCGCCCCTCCCGCGGCCCATTCCGGTTCCTTCTCCAGCGACACGGGCACACCGCTGAACGTCCGCGCCGACTGGAAAACCTATACCGACGCCTCCGGCGCGCAGAAGCTGCAGGTGGACGTGGTCGCGCTCCACTACAGCTGCTTCACCTCCAGCCTCTGGAACGGCGTGGAGCTCACCGTGGACGGGCAGACTTATTCCGCCAACTCCCCCGCCATCAGCTACGACGGCAACGCGCAGCAGACCACGACGCTCTATTCCTGGATCATCGACGCGCCGGACAGCGCCTCCGTCAGCATTCACGCCGTCTGGCACTACCTCGGGACCTATTCCGGCAAGGCCCTGGACGACATCGTAGCCGCCGGGACCGCCACGATCCGGTAAACGGGTCGAGAACGAGCCTCCCCCGCATTTGCGGCGTTCGCCGTAAATGCGGGGGAGGCTTTGTTTTTTCGGCGCTTATTCAGCGCTTTCAGTCTCTTCCGGCTCCTCGTCCGTCTCCGGCTTCGTGAACTTGCGCGGATCGAGGCGGTAGAACTTCGCCAGCTCCAAGAGGCGGCGGACCGAGGCGTTTTCAATGTCCACGGTCTCTGAAAGCATATTGACGTTGCCGCGGACGATACACCCGGCGTAGCACTCGTCAATGAGCGCCGCCCGCAGCTTTTCCGTATCCAGAACCATAAGCGATTCCTCCGATCATTTTTTGTTTCCCGTGTATTATACTACCCGGAAGCAGGAAAATCAATCCCCTGTAAGCCGGGATCATGACCATGGATCATGCGCTCCCCGTTTCCCGCCGCAGCAGCCGCGCCACGTCCTCCGGCAGCGGGACAATGAAGGACAGGGCCTCGCCCGTCAGGGGATGCAAGAAGCGGAGCGAATACGAATGCAGCGCGGGGCGGGCGATCGGGTCCCCCTCCGGCGCGCCGTAGAGCATGTCGCCCAGCAGCGGGCAGCCGAGAGCGCTCATGTGGACCCGGAGCTGGTGGGTGCGGCCCGTGACGGGCTTCAGGCGCAGCAGGCAGAAGTCCGCGCGGCGTTCCAGCACCGCGTACTCCGTCCGGGCGCTCTGTCCGTCGGGACGGACGCGGCGCATGTAAAAGCGCCCCTCCGCCGGACCAATGGGCAGCGTGACGGTCCCCTCCGGCGGCTCCGGCATCCCGTGGCACAACGCGCGGTATTCACGCTCCAAAGCTGAGGTATGCAGCGCCCGGCGCAGGCGGTCGTGGACGTAGCCGCTCTTCGCCGCGATCAGCAGGCCGCTGGTCCCCCGGTCCAGACGGTTCACGAAATGCGCCGAGCAGTCTTCTCCAAGGTGATACCGCAGCGCCCCCGCCAGGGTCGGCCCCCCGCCCCGGTCGTGCATCGGCAGGCCAGCGGGCTTGTTCAGCACCAGCAGATCGGCGTCCTCATAGACGATATCCAAGGGCAGCTCGCAGAGCGCCGGGGCCTCCGAGGGTCTCCGGCGCTCTTCCAATAATACGGTAAGCACGTCCCCGGCCCGCACGGACTCCCCGCACCGCGCCGCAGCGCCGTTCACGCGCACCGCGCCGGGCGTCCATTTCAGATGGCCCAGCAGCGATTTGGAAAGCCCCAGCTCCCCGCGCAAGACCCGTTCCACGGTCTGCCCGTCTCGCTCCGGCGGTACCGTCAGGCTCAGTTCCCGCCCGCTCACGTCCCGTCCTCCGGGGCCGCGCCGCGTTGGTCGTAGTCCTCCAGAAAGCTGTGCAGCGTTCCGCGGGTCTTCCAGCCGGGGAAGGTGTCCAGGGATACGCTGTGCAGGGCGTGGAAGATATTCGCCTCGACGTTGGGATTGGTTTTCCGCAGCTCCCGGAGAAGCAGCTTGACCTCCTGGCGCTTGCTCTCCCCGACGCCGTCCCCGCTCAGGTGGGCCTGCTCGGTGAAGCGGCAGGCGCATTGGAGGAAGTCCAGGCCGTTGTACTGCTTCCAGGAGATGATATCCTCCTCGTGGACGCAGTAGAGGGGCCGGATCAGCTCCATGCCGGGGAAATTCGTGCTGTGGAGCTTCGGCATCATGCCCTGGAGCTGGCCGCCGTAGAACATCGCCATCACCGTCGTCTCGATCACGTCGCTGAAATGGTGGCCCAGGGCGATCTTGTTGCAGCCGAGGTCGCGGGCGTAGGCGTAGAGGTGCCCGCGCCGCATCCGGGCGCAGAGATAGCAGGGGTTGCGCTCCGTCCCGTTCGCCACTTCAAAAATGTCCGATTCGATGATGCGCACCGGGAGGTTCAGCTTTTCCGCGTTCCGCTCGATCTTCTCCCGGTTCGCCGGGTTGTAGCCGGGGTCCATCACCAGATATTCCAGCTCGTAGGGAATGGTCGTGAAGCGGCTGAGCATCCGCAGCAGCACCGCCAGCAGCATGGAGTCCTTGCCCCCGGAGATACAGACCGCGATCCGGTCCCCTGCCTGGATCATTTCATACTGCCGGATCGCCGTCATGAACGGCGTCCAGATGTCCTTGCGAAAGCGCTTCGCCAGGCTCCGCTCCACCTGCTCCCAGTATTCCAGCTCCCGTCCCACGGCACCGCCCCCTCTGATTTTATGGGAATATTATAGAAGCGGATCGTTTGAATGTCAATTCTCACAAAACGAACGGGACGAAGTAAGCTTGGATTATTTCAAATCTGATGATGGGCTTTATCCAGCTATTCGTCAGTATGTAGGGGCCGCCGCCCTCGGCGGCCCGTTTGCCTTCTGCTTTCGTCAGCGTTGAATCCCCCTCCGCG
>JAFSRS010000128.1 GCA_017445985.1 Oscillospiraceae bacterium
GACTGTAGACAAATTGGGATTTATCGAGGCGACATAATTTGTTTGTAGGGACGGCTCTCAGCCGTCCGGCGTAATGATTTCCGCCGACGCCGTTGGGAGCGATCCCCTGATCGCTCCGCATTGCGCCCTGTTTGGTCGTTGCATCCCGCACCGCGCGCCGCGCGGTGCGGCGGCGCGATCAGGGGATCGCGCCCTACGGGGCGCTTCGAAGACGCGGACGGCTGAGAGCCGTCCCTACGGCCGAATCGTTACGTCGGCGCAACCCCTTACCAAAGCCCAATTTGTCTACACGAGGAGACTGTCGACTTTGTCGGCAGTCTCCGGGCCGCCGAGGGCGGCGGCCCCTACATATTGACAGAAAGCTGAGAAAAGCAGAAAGGCAGAATTTCAATCTTATCGCCGCAGGCGATCCCGCAACGATTCACCAATCCCTCGCGTCACGCGTCGCGCCGCTTGCGGTTGAGATAGTGGTCGAGCTCTTTCCTGACGCTCTCCGGGATCTCGCGCTTGACCGGGCAGACGGCGGCGGTGGCCATGCGGCGGGTGAAGGCCGCGATGAAGGCGCTGTCCTTCTGGAGCTGCGCGTCGCTGAGCAGGGCCGGGGTGTCGTAGCGGTTGTGGATCGTGGCCTGGTTGTGCTGGGCGATGCGGGCGAAGCTGACCGCGGGCACGCCGTGGTCGGCGAAGGGCGTGGAGTCGCTGGAATAGACGCCGGAGCGCGCCGCGACGCCCCAGCCCTTTTCCGCGCCCATGTAGCGGATATAGCTCACCAGCGCGTCCTCTGCGCTGACGCAGGCGATGAACTTGCCCATGGTCGAGCCGATCATGTCCAGATTGATATTCAGGGCGACCTTGTCCAGCTCGCCCTCGTGGGCCGCGGTCCAGGCCTTGGAGCCCAGCAGGCCGCGCTCCTCGCTGCCGCAGAAGATCAGGCGCAGGCCGTAGTTCAGCTCTTCGTTTTTCAGGGCCTCGAGCACGCAGAGCAGGCCCAGACAGCCGCTCATGTTGTCGTAGCTGCCGCGGCTCAGGGGCGTGGAGTCGTAGTGCGCGGTCAGGACGATCCACTCGTCCCGCTTGCCGGGCTTTTCCGCCACCACGTCGCGGCTCTCGCCCATCCACTCGCGCTGGTCGATCTCGATGCGGGCGGTCCTGGCGCCCTTCTGCACGATCTTGAGGGCGTCCTTCGCGTTGATATTGACGCCCAGGCGCTTGGAGTCCATGCGGACGTAGCTGCGCAGCTCGCGCTTGTCCACGTCGGCGTCGGCGTAGTGCACGTCGCCGGTGTAGGTGATGAAGCCCGCGATCCCGGCCTTCACCAGGTCCTGGAACAGGAAGTGGGTCACGCCGGTCTCGATCAGCACGATCTTCCCCTTCGCCGCCGCCAGGGACGCCGCGTCGGTGTTCGGGAGATAGAGCAGCTCGGCCTCCACCGCGCCGCTGCCGCAGTTCTTGAAGCCTTCGCACTTCACCGGGACCCCGTCCACGGTCAGGGTCGCGGACGCGATCTCCGCCATCTCCACCGGGAAGGGCTCCAGCCAGGACTTGACGCCCAGGGCCTCGCAGCGGGCCTTCAAAAGCTCCGCCGCCCGCAGTTCCTCGTCGCTGCCGCCGGTGCGGATGAAGTCCATTTCATTCAAAAACTGACGAATTTCCTTGCGATTCATGATAAAAAAGCCTCCAATTTTTTGGTTGTGATTTATTTCAGCATTTCACATTGCACGTTTCACATTGCTCATTGCTCATTCTTTTCCAGCTCCCTTCGGAGCAGGTCCAGGGCGTGGTTCACGGCCAGGGCGCGGACGCGGCTGCGGTCGCTCCTCGCGCCGAGGGCCAGCGGGCGGACCTCGGTCTTGTCCGGCGTCGCCAGGGCCACGTAGACCGTGCCGACCTCGTGGACGCCGTCGGTGCCGGGCCCGGCCAGGCCTGTGATCCCGAGCCCGTAATCCGCGCCGAGCTTTTCCCGGACGCGGACCGCCAGCTGCTCCGCCACCTCCGCGCTGACCGCCCCACAGCGGTCCAGCGTCTCCGGGTCCACCCCCAGCCAGGCCTTGACCGGGTTCGTGTAGACCGTGACGCCGCCGGCGAAGGCCTCGCTGGCGCCGGGGATCGCCGTGACCCGCTGGGCCAGCAGCCCGCCGGTGCAGCTCTCCGCCGCCGCGAAGGTTTTACCTAGGGCCCGCAGCCTTTCCAGAACCACAGCTTCTATAGACGGCACATCCATCCCGTAGACGATATCGCCCAGGGTCTCCCGGACCTCCGCGATCACCGGGGCCATCAAGGCCTCGGCCTCCGCCGTCGTCGCCGCCTTCACGGTGACCCGGAGCCGGACCTCCCCCTCCTTCGCGTAGGGGGCCAGGGTCGGATTCTGGAGCGCGTTCATCCGATCCCGGAGCCGCGTCTCGATGGCGCTCTCCCCCATGCCGAAGCACATCAGGTCGTGGGAGACGATGACCGCCCCGGAGAACTGCCGCAGCCAGGGCAGCGCGGAGAGGAGCAGCATCGCGTTCAGCTCCTTCGGCGGGCCGGGCAGCAGCACCAGCACGTGGCCGTCCGGCGTCCGCACCCCGCAGCCGGGGGCCGTGCCGCAGCTATTGTAAAAGGGCGTGCAGCCTACGGGCAGGTCGCACTGCCGGAGGTTGTTCTCCGGCATCTCCCGCCCGGCGAAGAAGGCCCGCAGGTCGGCCTCGGCCCGCGCGTCCCGGACCATCGGCAGGCCGAAGAAGTCCATCACGGTCTGCTTCGTCAGGTCGTCGCAGGTGGGCCCGAGCCCGCCGGTGGTCACGATCAGCTCCGCCCGCTCCGCCGCGACGGCCAGCGCCCGCCGCAGCCGCGCCGGGTTGTCCCCCACCACGCTCTGCCAGTGGACGTCGATCCCCAGCCCGCTCAGCGCGACGGCCAGGTCCCGCGCGTCCGTGTTCACGATGTTTCCGAGCAACAGCTCCGTTCCGACGGAGAGGATCTCAGCGGTCATAGCTTCCCTCCTACCAGGTCTCCAGATAGCGGTTTTGACTGTCGCGGAACCTGCCCGCCAGGATCAGGATCAGGTCGATCAGCCAGCCAATCCCCCACAGGCCCATCGTGCAGAGATAGAGGATCCCGGTCCCGATCTTGCCGACGTAAAAGCGGTGGACGCCGAAAACGCCCAGGAAGAAGGCCAGCAGCAGCGCCACCAGGCGGCTTTTCGGGGAGACCTGGGGCGTCATGGGCTGATAGGTCAGCACCGTGGGGTTCGGGGTCTGCCGCGCCTCATAAAACTGCTGCGCGGCCCGGGACTGCCGCAGCGTGGTAAAGCCGCAGTTCGGGCAGGCGTTGGAGAAATAGCGGGTCCCGCAGCTCGGGCAGCTCCGCTGCTCCGCGTCGGGCCGGATGCCGCACTGGGGGCAGAAGGGCGAGTTGAACACGGTCCCGCACTGCGGACAGCGGTTGGAAAAGTCCGCCGCCCCGCAGGACGGGCAGAACTTCACGTCGTCCGCCTGGGTCGAGCCGCAGTAGTTGCAGAGCTTCATTGTCGTCTCCCGTTCCTTTCAGTCAGAATTCCGAACTCTGAGATCACAATTTCACGTACTCCGTCCCCATGACGGCCTCCTCCACCAGCGCGGCCACGTCCAGCGCGGCTTCGGCGGCCTCGGCCTCGGCGACGGTGGGGCGGAGGGCCGGGTGGCGGGGGGTGAAGACGGTGCAGCAGTCCTCGTAGGGCAGGATGCTGGTCTCAAAGGTGCCGATCTTCCGGGCCAGACGGATGATCTCCTCCTTGTCGAAGCCGATCAGCGGCCGCAGCACGGGGAGGGTGCAGACGCTCTCCGCGACGCCCATGGCCTGCATCGTCTGGCTGGCGACCTGGCCCAGGTTCTCCCCGGTCACCAGCGCCCCGCAGCGGTTGTCCACGGCGATCCGGTCCGCGATGCGCATCATGAAGCGGCGCATGAGGATCGTGAAATATTCCTCCGGGCACTTGTCCCGGATCTCCTCCTGGATGCGGGTGAAGGGCACGACGCAGAGGCGCAGCTTCCCGCAGTAGACGCTGAGCTGCCGGGCCAGCGCGAGGACCTTTTCCTTCGCGGCCTCGCCGGTGTAGGGGAAGGAATAGAAATGCACCGGGATCAGGTGGACGCCGCGCTTGGCGATCATGTATGAGCTGACCGGGGAGTCGATCCCGCCGGAGAGCAGAGTCACGGCTGTGCCGTTGCTGCCCACGGGCATGCCGCCCGCGCCGGGACAGGGGTCCCCGTGGACGTAGGCCGCCAGGTCCCGTACCTCCAGCTCGACGGTCAGCTCCGGGTCGTGCACGTCCACCTTCGTGTCCGGGAAGGCCTCCGCCAGCAGCCCGCCGACGTACTGGCTGAGCTGGATGCTGGTCATGGGGAAGGACTTGTCGCTGCGCTTGGACTCCACCTTGAAGCTCCGCGCCGCCCGCATGGCGGGGGCCAAATACTCGATGGCCTTTTGCGCGATGGCGTCCTTGTCCTTCTCGCAGGCCGCGGCGCGGGTCAGGGCGATGATCCCGAACACGGTCTTCAGCGCCTCGAAGGCCCCGTCCATGTCGGCATCGTCGTTCTGCGGCTCCACGTAGACCGTGGACTGGATCGTGTAGACGCGGAAATCCCCGTAGGGCCGCAGCCGCCGCTGGACGTTCGCCATGAGCTTCTGCTCGAAGGCCTTTTTGTTCAGGCCCTTCAGGACGATCTCGCCCTGTTTCAAAAGAATGATGTCGTTCATTTGCATTGGTTCCTTTATATTGATGTGATTCTGCATGGAGGCTTTTCGAAGGGGGCGCCCCCCGGGCGGCCGCCCGGAACGACCGCCGCCCGCGCCGTCGGGAGGCATGTCCACATGCCTGCGTGAGCAGACAAATTGGGATTTGTGGAGGCACCGATTTGGCCCCCCTGCAAGGGGGGGCTGTCGCGTGAGTGAAGCGAACGTGACTGAGGGGTGCCGTGTGCGCCACAATAGAACCCCTCAGTCACCGCCCCAAGCGGCGGTGACAGCTCCCCTTGCAGGGGAGCCGAAACCCCTCAGTCAGCTTCGCTGACAGCTCCCCTTGCAGGGGAGCCAATGGCGTCGGCGCATTATCTCGCCAAATCCCGATTTGTCTACACGCTGGGGCGCGATCCCCTGATCGCGCCATACGGGCTTGGCAGAAAACGTCACGGCGGAAGGGGCAAGCCACTTTCCTACGGACTCGGAATTTGCCGCTTGCATTTTTGTTCCGTGCCGGATATACTATATGTGTGTACAATTATTGTGTACACTAGGAAAGGAGGCCAAGTCTATGACCACCACACGGGTATTTCAGAACGGAAACTCGCAGGCTATCCGCATCCCGCAGGAGATGCGGACGGACAAGAAGGAATACTGTATCAACAAGGTCGGAGACGTGTTTATCGCCTATCCCGCCGACGACCCCTGGGCTCCGGTCCGGCAGGTGATCGGGACCTTCCCCGCCGACTTCCTCAACGAGCGGGAGCAGCCCTCCTGGGGCGAGGTCCCCCCGCGGGAGGCGCTGTGATGGTCCTGCTGGATACGAACGTCTGCATCTACTTCATGAAGAACAGCTATCCGCAGCTCACGGAACGGCTGCTCTCCCACGACCCGGCCGAGCTGCTGATCTCGACGGTCACGGTGTTCGAGCTGGAATACGGCGCGGCGAAAAGCAACTGGGGCGCAAAAACAAGAGAGAAGCTGGCGATGTTCCTCGCGCCCTTTACGCTCATTCCCTTCACGAGCGCCGATGCCGCCGCCGCGGGCCAGATCCGCGGATATCTGGAACGGCAGGGCACGCCCATCGGCCCCTATGATCTGCTGATCGCGGCGCAGGGCCTGTCCAGAGGCATCCCGA
This sequence comes from Oscillospiraceae bacterium, assembly GCA_017445985.1. Lineage (GTDB taxonomy): Bacteria > Bacillota > Clostridia > Oscillospirales > Oscillospiraceae > RGIG7114. Next base: position 5,837 of record JAFSRS010000128.1, read on the forward strand.
TCGTTACGCACAATACGGAAGAATTCCGCCGCGTCCCGCTGCTCCGCGTGGAGGACTGGACCGCCTGAGTTATTCCAACTGCACGCTCCGGTACTGCACCGCCTCGGCGACGTGGGCCGGGGCGATCTCCTCGGCCCCGTCCAGGTCCGCGATCGTGCGGGCGACGCGGAGGATGCGGTCGTAGCTCCGGGCGGTGAGGCCCAGGGCGTCAAAGGCGTTGCGCATCAGGCCCTCGCACGCCGGGCTGAGGGCGCACCAGTCCCGCAGCTCCCGCGGGCCCATCTGCGCGTTGCAGGCGATGCGCCCGCCGTAGCGCCGGTGCTGGATCGCGCGGGCGGCGTCCACCCGCGCCTTGATGACGGCGGAGGGCTCCCCGTTCGGGCGGGCCTTCAGCTCGTCGAATTCCAGCGCGGGGACCTCCACGATCAGGTCGATCCGGTCCAGCAGCGGGCCGGAAATGCGGCTGAGATACTGGTGGATGCTGCGCTCTGTGCAGGTGCAGCGCCCGGAGGGGTGGCCGTACCAGCCGCACTTGCAGGGGTTCATCGCGCAGACCAGCATGAAGCGGCTGGGAAAGGTGCAGCTCGCGGTGGCGCGGGAGATCGTGACCTTTCCATCCTCCAAAGGCTGGCGGAGGACCTCCAGCGTCTCGCGGGAGAACTCGGGAAGCTCGTCCAGGAAGAGCACGCCCGTATGCGCGAGGCTGATCTCGCCCGGCTTCGGGTTGCTCCCGCCGCCCGCCAGCGCCACGGCGGAGACCGTGTGGTGCGGGCTGCGGAAGGGCCGCTGCGTGACGATGGGGCTTTTCGCGTCGGTCTGGCCCGCGACGGAGTGGACCTCGGTGGCCTCGGTCATCTCCTCGCGGCTCATGTCGGGCAGGATGCCCGGCAGGCGCTTCGCCAGCATGCTCTTGCCCGCGCCCGGCGGACCTACCAGCAGAACGTTATGTCCGCCCGCTGCGGCGACCTCCAGGGCCCGCTTCACGCTCTCCTGTGCCTTCACGTCGGCGAAGTCCGGTACGGCGGGCCGGAGGGCCGTCAGATCCGGCGGCGCGGCGGGCTGTAATTCAGCCTCCCCGCGCAGATGGGAGACCAGCTCCGCGACGTTGGCGACGGGATAGACCGTGACGCCCTCGGCGAAGGCGGCCTCGCTGGCGTTCGCCGCGGGGACGAAAAGCTGCCGGACGCCGCGCCGCGCGGCGCAGAGCGCCATCGGCAGGGTCCCGCGGACGCTCCGCAGCTCCCCGGTCAGGCCGAGCTCACCCAGAAAGGCCGCGTCCGGCGGCAGGCTGCGCAGCACGCAGCCGCAGAGCAGGATGCCCAGCAGGATCGGCAGGTCGTAGAGGGTTCCGATCTTCTTCGTGTCGGCCGGAGCGAGGTTGACCGTGACGTGGCTGACCGGGAACGAGTAACCGGCGTTGCGGATCGCGGCGTGGACCCGCTCCCGGGCCTCCTTCACCGCCGCGTCGGGCAGGCCGACGACCTCGAAGCGGGGCAGACCGTTGGACAGGTTGCACTCCACCGTGACCTCGTAGCCGCCGATGCCCAGCAGCCCGAGACTCCGCACGCGTGAGACCATCCCCGCAGCCCCCCTTTTGTGAATGATATGGTATTATACCAAATCCCGCCCGACAATGCAATGTCAGGCGGGAAAAAAACCGTAGGGCGCGATCCCCTGATCGCGCCGCTTCTAGAACAGCAGATGCGCGATGGGAACGACGATGAAGATCGAAATCACCGTCCGCTCGATCAGAATCACGAACAGCTCCCAGAAATTCACCGGGAGGCGCGAGGACAGGATCAGCCCTCCCACCTCGTCGAGGAAGAGCACCTGGGTGATGGAAATGACCGCGACGATGAAGCGGGTCATGTCGTCCGGGCAGGTGGAGATCAAAATTGCCGGGGTGAACATGTCCGTGAAGCCGATCACCATGGTATTCGCCGCGGCTCTGGCCTCCGGGACGCCCAGCAGTTTTAACAAGGGGTAAAACGGCAGGCCGAGCCACTGGAAGATGGGCGTGAAGTTCGCCAGCAGCAGCGCCGCCGTTCCGATGGCGGCGACGGTGGGGAGGACGCTGAACCACATCGTCAGACAGTTCTTCGCCCCGCTCAGCAGGAAGGCCCGGGGCCCCTGATGCTCCGCGACGCGCCGCAGGGCCAGGTCCAGCCCGTAGGCGTGGGCGCTGCGGCAGCCCTCCGGGAGGGTGTCGGCCATGGCGCGGCCCTCCACCAGATAGGTCTCCGGCTTGCGGCACAAGGGCCAGACGCGGGGACAGACGATGGCGCAGACCACTCCCACGAAGCAGATCAGAAGATAGTAGACGCCGAACATGTGGGTCAGCCGGACCTCGTCCAGCACCACCAGCGAGAAGGTGATGGAGACCGCCGAGAACAGCGTCGCGATGATCGTGGCCTCCTTCGCGTTGTAGTAGCCGCCCTCGTACTGGTTGCAGGTCAGCATCACGCCGAGGGTGCCGTCGCCGATCCAGGAGGTGATGCAGTCCACCGCCGCCCGCCCCGGCACCAGGAACACAGGGCGCATGAAGCGGGTCAGCAGCGCTCCGACGTATTCCAGCAGGCCGAAGTCCAGCAGCAGCGGCAGCAGCAAGCTCGCCAGCAGGAAGATCACCACCAGCCCGATGATGAGGTCAAAGGCCAGCGCCCCCTGATCGGCTCCGGCGACGGCGGCGATCAGCGCGCTGTCCGTCGCCAGGACCGGGAGGCCGCTTTTCGTAAACCCCTCGCCGTACAGATAAGTCAGCCAGATAAAGCCGCAGCCCAGGACGCGCACGGCGACCCAGACCGGCTTGCAGACGAAGCAGTCCCGCAGCAGGGCGTTTTGCGTCAGAAAGCGCGGCTTCGCGAGGGAGAGCAGCGAGAGAACCGCGGAAACAGTCAGGATGCCGAGGCAGAGCAGCGCCAGGGTGGAATAGCCGATCAGTCCCTTTAACCAGTCGGCGATCATCTTGACGATCACGGTCCAGCAGCCGTCGGGCCGGAAGCCGGAGCGAACCGGGATCATGAAGAGCAGCACGCCCAGCAGCGAGGGCAGCAGAAAGCCGACAAGCTTTCCCCGCGGTTTCGTATCGCGCACAGCCATCCCCTCCCCTGCCCTGTCGGAATGAATATTCTGGATGAATATTGCCGGAATTATGAATAATATTGTATATTATATATAATTATTTTTCGTTAGTTTCCGTAATCATTGTACAATATATCCAGTCCGTTGTCAAGAGGCACAAGGCAAAGGGATCGGCCCGCGGAAGCAGTCCCGCGGGCCGGAGTGGGTGGAGATATTGGGATTTATCGAGTTAGGAGTTATAAGTTAGGAGTTAGGAATTGCGCGAACCATCGAGTCACCAAAACCTTTTCAATGGCGATCATCGGACCTTCTCCCTCTCCTGCCGCTGCGGCGGCACCCTCCCCCGCTGGGGGAGGGAAAGGAGCTGTAAACGATACCTCCAAGCTCAAAATCGGCGC
>JAFSRS010000129.1 GCA_017445985.1 Oscillospiraceae bacterium
CGCAAAAGCGGCGGAGACGGCGGCGAAGAAGAAAAAGAAAACGAGTTAGGAGGCCCACATGAAGGACGGAAGCGACGCCTACAGCGAAATGCTCGACATCTTCGGGGCGGAAGGCGCGAGGAAGGCCCAGACCGGAGCCCTGCAGCTCTACGTCGGCACCGTGCTGGGCCTGGACCCGCTGGAGATCGAGGTCAACGAGACGACGCAGAGCGCCGCCGACGGGAACCTCTGGATCAATCCCCAGCTCACCGCCTCCGCGCAGATCAGCGTGCCGGCGACCCTCGGCGGGATCAGCGGGACGCTGACGCTCGACGGGGAGCGCCAGACCGTCACAGAAGGCAGTCTTGCGGGGACGCTCTCGATGGAGCTGCCCTCGCAGGCGCTCGCCGTCGGCGACCTGGTGATCCTGCTCACGCGGGACCAGCAGAGCTTTTTCGTGCTCTGCAAGGAGGTGAAGCTGTGATATTCCCGGAGCTCCAGACGACGGCCAGCGCCGCGGCGAAGCCGCTGCCGCTGGCGAAGGAAGTCCTGTTTGACTTCACGCGGGGCGTCCCGGTGTTTCGCGGCGGCGTCCCGGTCTACGTCACCGGACGCGAGGCCGTCCGAGTCTGGGCGTGGAAGGCCCTGAACACCTGGCGCTACCGCTATCCGATCTACTCCCGGAGCTACGGCTGCGACGTCTACGATTTGATCGGACGGGCCTACTCTGAGGATCTGAAGCACTCCGAGGCAGTGCGCTATGTGCGCGACTGCCTCAGCATCAATCCATACGTCAAAGAGGTCCGCGACGTCGCCGTCGATTTCAACGGCGACCTGCTGACGATATCCTGCTGCGTGAGCAGCATCTACGGGGAGGTGACTCTGAATGTTTGATTCCGAGACCCCTATGACGATCCTGCAGCGCATGGTGTCGGATCTGGACACCGGCCTGATCTCCAACGAGGGCTCATTCATCCGGGACGTGCTGGCGCCGAGCGCGCTGGAGCTCTACCGCGCCTACATGGGGATGCGGGCGATGGAGCCGATGTTTTACATCGACGAGTCCAGCGGACCCTACATCGACAAGGCCGCCGCTGTCTTCGGCCTGACGCGCAAGGCAGGCAGCCGGGCGACCTGCGCCATCACCATGACCGGCACGGCGGGAGTGGTCGTCCCTGCCGGCACCGCGTTCGTGACTGAGGACGGGCTGGCTTTCAGCCTGGACGCCGACGCGACCATGACGGGCTCAGAGGTCACAGGATCGCTCACAGCCGCCGCCAGCGGGGTGCGCTACAACGTCGCAGCCGGAGAGATCACGCGCCCCCGGAGCCGTGTGGCGGGCTTGAGCGGCTTTTCCAACGGGTCTGCGAGCGGCGGCACCGACGACGAGAGCGACAGAGCATTCGTCGCCCGGTTTTATGCGTATCTGCAATCGCCGGCGACCTCCGGCAACGGGTATTTCTATCAGACGCTGGCGCTGGAGGTCAGCGGCGTCGGCGCAGCCCGCGTCGTCGCGCTCTGGGACGGCCCCGGCACCGTCGCGGTGATCCTGGCGGATGAGGATCTTCAGCCAGCAGACGCGCAGGCCGTCACCGACGCCACCGCGTACGTCGCCGCCGGAGCGCCCATCGGCGCCGAGGTGACCGTGCGCGCCGCTTCCGCCTGCGAGATCCACGTCGCGGCAACGCTCACGCTTGCGCCCGGCGCGGATGCGGTCACCGTCCAGGCCGAGATCGAGACGGCGATCGCGGATTATCTGCGGGAGCTGGCGGCGGGGGCCTTTCCCGCGGTGCTCAACGCGGATCTCGACGACCTGAGCCAGAGCGGAATCACGGTCAGTTATAACCAGATCGCGGCGCTGATCCTCGGCTGCGAGGGCGTCCGGGACTATACTGCGCTCATGCTCAACGGCGGCACCGTCAGCGTCGTCACGGACTATGACGCCGTTCCGGTGCTGGAGGAGGTGACGCTGACGTGGAGCTGATGCCCTATCTGCCGGACTACTATGCCAACAGCCCGGAGATGGGCGAGCTGCAGCGCGTCCTGGGCGGGGAGGTCGGCGCGCTGCGCGACGCCGTCGAAGATTTCGCCGCGCAGCTCTCCCCGCTGACCGCGACCTGGGGAATGTCCGCCTGGGAGACCGCCGTGGCAGCCGGCACCAACGAGACCATGCCGCTGGACGTCCGCCGCGGCGCGGTGCTGGCCAAGCTCCGGACGCCGCCGATCACGACCGCTGCAGTCGTGCTGGAGCTGGCGGAGGCCGCCTTCGGCGGCTCCTGCAGCGTCACGGTGGACGCCGCGGCCAGCACTGTCACGATCCGAAGCCTGGAAACGCGCGGGATCCCGGAGGGCCTGAGCTCGCTGACCGCGACGCTGCGGATCATCATGCCCGCGCACCTGCGCTGGGTCTACGGCATCCGGCATTACACCTGGGCGGAGCTGATGGCTCTTTATCCGACCTGGGCCGACATCAGCGGCAGGAGCTTCCTGGAGCTCTGCGCCGTCAACGTATAGGAGGACAATGCTTATGAGCGCATCGAGTCATACTCCGAATTTGGGCCTGTCGCAGTTCGTCGGCAGCGACCCGTTTGAAATGTCCGATTTCAACGCGGACAACGCGGCCCTCGACGCCGCCGTCGCCGCGAAAGCGGAGATCGCCGTCGGCAGCTACGTCGGCACCGGCGAGAGCGACAGCAGCCATCCCGTCACGCTCACGTTTTCCAAGCCGCCGAAGCTGGTTTTTATCAACGAGGACGCTCACCTGCCTGTCATGGCGCAACCTGCCGTATTGATCAGGGGCATGGAACACTCAAATCCTGCTCGCAGCACGGGCGGAACCAGCGCGACTGCGATCACAATCAGCTGGGACAACAACTCTGTGAGTTTTTATGCACAGAGCGGGTCCCCTGAAGATCAGCTCAACAAAAACGGCGTCACCTACTTCTACGCCGCTATCTGCTGAGGAGGTAGCCGATGGAAAATGCAAAAGCCACGATCTCCTTCCGCCCTTCCGGAGGGAACGCCTGGGAGACCGCATACCAGCAGGGCTACAAGGCCGGGCTTGAGGCCGCCAGTGCCAACACATGGAGCGGCACCCAGGCGGAATACGACGCGCTGCCGTCTTATGATCCTGACGTCTATTATTTCATCCTGGAGGATCCGGAGGAGCCGGTATGATCGATTTTGACAATGTGGCCGCGATCAGGAAGGGCGAGCAGGACGTCGTCCGGGTCTACAAGGGGCGGCGGATGAAATGGGAGACCTCGGAGCCTGCCGTCACGCTGATCTCCATCGCCGTGACGAGCTATCCGGAGACGCTGGCCTATAACCAGGGGGAAGTCCTCGATCTCACCGGGCTGGCGGTCACCGCGACGTACTCCGACGGCAGCGCCGCCGACGTGACGGCGCTCTGTACCACCAGCCCCGCGGACGGGGCGACGCTTGACGCTGCAGGCGCGCAGCGGATCACGGTCAGCTACACCGAGCTCGGCGTCACAAAGACAACCGGCTTTGACGTGACGGTGATCGAGGTCACAAGGCTGGCGTCCATCGCCGTGACGAGCTTCCCGGCGAAGCTGGCCTATAACCAGGGGGAAGTCCTGGACCTCACCGGGCTGGCGGTCACCGCGACGTACTCCGACGGCAGCACCGCCGACGTGACGGAGCTCTGCACCACCAGCCCCGCGGACGGGGCGACGCTCGGCGCGTCCGGGACGCAGACAGTCACAATCAGCTATGCCGAGGATGGGATCTCCAAAACCACCAGCCTGGACGTGAGCGTGACCGCCGTGACGACGCTTGCGTCCATCGCCGTGACCGCCCTGCCGGACGCGGTGTGCTACGACGTGGGCGACAGCTTTGATCCTTCCGGTCTGCGCGTGACTGCGACCTACGGCGACAGCAGCACGGCGGAGGTGACCGGGCGCTGTTCCGTCAGCGTGGACGGCGGCGCTTCGCTGGCC
>JAFSRS010000130.1 GCA_017445985.1 Oscillospiraceae bacterium
GAACTTCATGTTGCCGGTGCCGCTGGCCTCGGTGCCCGCGGGGGAGATCTGCTCGCTGATATCCGCGGCGGGGATCAGGTGCTCGGCGTAGGAGCAGTTGTAGTTCTGGACGAACACGACCTTGATCCGCCCGTTGACCTTGGGATCGTTGTTGATGAGCTTCGCCATGCGGTTGATATAGCGGATCACGCTCTTGGCGCGGCGGTAGCCGGGGGCGGCCTTCGCGCCGAAGATGAAGGTCGCGTTCGGGAAGTCGTCGAGCTTGCCGTCCCGCATGTCGAGGTAGATATCCATCACGCTCAGGGCGTTCATGAGCTGGCGCTTGTACTCGTGAGCGCGCTTGACCTGGATATCAAAGACGCTGTCCGGGTTGATCTCGATGCCCTCGTGCGCCATGATGACCGCGGCGAGCTGCTCCTTTTTCAGACGCTTGACCGCGTAGAAGCGCTCCACCATCTCGCTGTCGATCTTCTCCCGGAGGACCTTCAGCTTCGTCAGGTCGGTGAGGATGCCCTCGCCGCAGTAGCTCGTGAGCAGCTTCGTCAGCTCCGGGTTGCAGAGGCCGAGCCAGCGGCGGGGCGTGATGCCGTTGGTGACGTTCTTGAACTTCTCCGGGTACACCGCGTTCCAGTCACGGAAGATGTCCTGCTTGATGATCTCGCTGTGGATGCGGGCGACGCCGTTGACGCTCTTGCCGAGGTAGACGGACAGATTCGCCATGTGGGCCACGTTGTCCCGGACGACGAAGAGCTCCGGATGCTCGCGCTGGAGCCGGTTCTGGATCTTCCAGATCACGTCCACGATCTCCGGCACCACGCTGCCCAGCAGGTTCAGGTCCCACTTCTCCAGCGCCTCGGCCATGACCGTGTGGTTCGTGTAGTTGAACACGCCGGAGGCGATATCGAAGGCGCGGTCGAAGTCGAAGCCCTCGCGCATCAGGACGCGGATCAGCTCCGGGATGCTGATGGCGGGGTGGGTGTCGTTGAGCTGGATCGTGATGAACTCCGGCAGGCGGCTCAGGTCGGGGCCGACGGCCTCGCGGTAGTAGCGCAGGATGTCCTGGATGCTGGCGCTGGACAGGACGTACTGCTGCTTGATGCGCAGGCGCTTGCCCTCCCACTCCGTGTCGTTGGGATAGAGCACGCGGGTGATGTCCTCGGCCTTGTTCTTCGCGGCGAGGGCCCGCTCGTAGTGCTGGGCGTTGAACTCGTCGAAGTCCAGCTCCTCCACGGCCTCGCACTCCCAGAGGCGCAGCGTGCCGATGTTGTCCCCGTCGTAGCCGATCACGGGCACGTCGTAGGGAACGGCCCGGACCGTGTGATCGGGGAAGCTGATCGTGACGGCGTGCTTCTCGCGCCGCCAGCTCCAGGGATCGCCGTAGTGGGTCCAGTCGTCGGCCAGCTCGCGCTGGTTGCCCTTGTCGTCGATGCGCTGGCGGAACAGGCCGAACTTATAGCGCAGGCCGTAGCCGGTCAGCGGAACCTCCATCGTCGCGGCGGAGTCCAGATAGCAGGCCGCGAGACGGCCCAGACCGCCGTTGCCGAGGGCGGCGTCCTCGATCTCCTCCATGCAGGCGATGTCGATGCCGCGCACCGCGAACAGCGCCCGGACCTCGTCCAGGATGCCGAGGTTGAAGAGGTTGGAGTAGACCAGGCGGCCGATCAGGTACTCGGCGGAGAAGTAATAGGCGTGGCGCTTGCCCCCGCGGCGGCGCTTGCAGTCGGACCACTGGTTCGAGATGTGGACCATGACGGTCCGGGCCAGCGAATCGTGCAGCTCCTGGGGCGTGGCGTCCTCCAGCTTCACGTCATGGTTGATGCGGAGATTGGCGATCGTGTCGCTCAAAATCGAATAGGCGTCAGGTTTCATGCAAAAACTCCTTGAAGATAGATTCCACGGTTCACACGCCCGGGACGACGGTGACGCGCAGGGTCCGCGTCGCCAGGGTCACGTTCGACTCGGTATAGTAGATCAGGGTCACGTTCGTCGAGCCGGTGGTCAGCGGGTAGAAGAAGAGGTCGATATAATAATAATCGTCCCAGTCCGCCGCCCAGTCACAGTCTACGATATTCGGGTCGTCGATCACGTATTTCAGGTAGCAGACCTCGTCCGTGCTGCCGGGGTAGGCATAGATCGTGCGCCGCTCGCTGCCGTTCAGGCCGACGGTGATCGTCTCCGTGCCGAACACGTTCAGCGTACCGCCGCCGGTCGGCTTGCCCTGGGAGGGCATGACGGTGACCGACATGAATTTCGCGTCGAGCAGGGTGCCCTCCGTCGTGTACAGCCAGACCGTCAGGGAGGAGGTCCCGACCTCCATCGGACGCAGGGTCAGGTCGATGGAGCGCGCGTCCTCGGACCATTCGCTCCACTCGGCGTCCACGACGTCCGGATCGCCGAGATCGTAATGGAGATAGTAGCTCGCCTCGCTCTCCACGTCGACGTAGGCGTGGACCACGTAGCTCCCGTCGTCCATCGAGAGGACGATATCCGCCTCTTCGATGTAGATCATGCCGTACTCCACCCGGGCGGCGTCGCTCAGGGGCGTCAGCGGGGGAAGGTCGGAATAGTTCACGTAGCTCATGGGCAGCGCGAGGTTCAGGTTCTGCCCCTCGTCATAGCCCGCGCTGGTGATGCCGATGACCTCGCCGTATTTGTTGATCAGCGCGCCGCCGCTGCTGCCGTGGGAGATGGCCGCGCTGGTCTGGAGATAGCGCACGTTGCCGTCCATGCGGGAGGGGTTCGAGATCATCCCGTCGGTCATGGTGTTTTGCAGGCCCAGGGGGCTGCCGATCGCGTAGACCTTCGCGCCGCCCACCGCGCTGCTCTCGCTCCCGACGGTCAGCGCGGAGAAGCCGCTGCCCTCCACCTGGATGACGGCCCAATCCTCCTCCTCGTTCCAGTTGTACACGCCCGAGACGTGGCACTCCCGCCCGTCGGAGAGCACGGCTGCGGCGTCCGACGCGCCGGAGATCACGTGGAAGTTCGTGACCGCGACGCCGTTTTCGTTCAGGAAAAAGCCGCTGCCGGACTTGATCGCCCAGCCGTCGGAATCGTAGATCTCCAGATAGAACACCGCCGGGGTGCAGCGGGCGTAGATCTCCTCCGCGTTCAGCTCCCGCCGCACGTGGGGCGCGGTGTCGATGATCGCGGTGCGGCTGACGTTGGAGGAATCCACGTCGAAGCCGACGTACTCCGCCAGGTCGCGCAGCTTGTAGTAGTTGTTGCCGTTGATCAGGTAGTAGGAGAAGCCCCGCACGGTCTGCCCGTCGATCTGCAGGCCGTGGCTGCTGAAATAGGCGTCCTCGACCTCGTTCTCCGCGGTCTCGCGCAGCTCGGTGCCGTTCGGCTCGTAGGGCTGGCCGGTCACGATCGAGACTGTCCTCGTCTCGTCGATGAAGTCCACCGAGAACTGGCAAGGGGTGCCATTCAGAAGGTACGCCAGATCGCGGAGCTTGAAGTAGTTGTAGCCGTTGATGATGTATTTTTCGCAATTCATGATGGAGCCGTCCACCATCAGCGACCAGGGGGACAGCCGCGCGGTGTAGTCGCCGAGGACCGGGATCGCCAACGCGAACAACAGCGACAGGCAGAGGATGCAGGTGAGTAAGCGTTTCATAGGCTGTACCTCTTTATTCAGTCTGGACCCGGCCCGGTGGCCCTGCCGCGCGGCGCAGGTCCGGTATTTATATAGATTCATAGGAATTATACAATATACCCTGCGCCTTGTAAACCCTTGATTTGCTTTTTTAACAAGAGGCTTGAACAGGCGCGGAAGGGGAGGAAAATTGGGATTTATCGAGTTAGGAGTTATAAGTTAGGAGTTAGGAGTTGCGCGAACCATCGAGTCACCAAAACCTTTTCAATGGCGATCATCGGACCTTCTCCCTCTCCTGCCGCTGCGGCGGCACCCTCCCCCGCTGGGGGAGGGAAAGGAGCTGTAAACGATACCTCCAAGCTCAAAATCGGCGC
>JAFSRS010000131.1 GCA_017445985.1 Oscillospiraceae bacterium
CGCAAAAGCGGCGGAGACGGCGGCGAAGAAGAAAAAGAAAACGAGTTAGGAGGCCCACATGAAGGACGGAAGCGACGCCTACAGCGAAATGCTCGACATCTTCGGGGCGGAAGGCGCGAGGAAGGCCCAGACCGGAGCCCTACAGCTCTACGTCGGCACCGTGCTGGGGCTGGACCCGCTGGAGATCGAGGTCAACGAGACGACGCAGAGCGCCGCCGACGGGAATCTCTGGATCAATCCCCAGCTCACCGCCTCCGCGCAGATCAGCACACCGGCGACCCTCGGCGGGATCAGCGGAACGCTGACGCTCGACGGGGAACGCCAGACTATCACCGAAGGCAGTCTTGCGGGGACGCTCTCGATGGAGCTGCCGTCGCAGGCGCTCGCCGTCGGCGACCTGGTGATCCTGCTCACGCGGGACCAGCAGAGCTTTTTCGTGCTCTGTAAGGAGGTGAAGCTGTGATATTTCCGGAGATCCAGGCGGCGTCCGGCGCCGCGTCGAAGCCGCTGCCGCTGGCGAAGGAGGTCATGTTTGACTTTGCGCGGGGCGTCCCCGTGTTCCGGGGCGGCGTCCCCGTCTACGTCACCGGGCGCGAGGCCGTCCGGGTCTGGGCTTGGAAGGCCCTGAACACCTGGCGCTATCTGCACCCGATCTACTCCCGAAGCTACGGCTGCGACGTCTACGACCTGATCGGGCGGGCTTACTCCGAGGATCTGAAACATTCCGAGGCGGTGCGCTATGTGCGCGACTGCCTCTGCATCAACCCCTACATCAAAGAGGTCCGCGACGTCGCGGTGGATTTCAGCGGCGACCTGCTGACGATTTCCTGCTGCGTGAGCAGCATTTACGGGGAGGTAACGCTCAATGTTTGACTCTGAGACCCCTATGACGATCCTGCAGCGCATGGTGTCGGATCTGGACACCGGCCTGATCTCCAACGAGGGCAGCTTCATCCGGGACGTGCTGGCGCCGAGCGCGCTGGAGATCTACCGGGGCTATATGGGGATGCGCGCGATGGAACCGATGTTTTACATCGACGAGACGAGCGGCCCCTACATTGACAAGGCTGCCGCCGCCTTCGGGCTGACGCGCAAGCCCGGCACCAGGGCGACCTGTACCATCACCATGACCGGCACGGCGGGCGTCGTCATCCCCGCCGGCACGGTGTTCGTCACCGAGGACGGCCTGGGCTTTGCCCTGGACGCCGATGCCGCCATGACTGGCTCAGAGGTCACAGGATCGCTCACAGCAGCCGCCTGCGGGGTGCGCTACAACGTCGCAGCCGGAGAGATCACGCGCCCCCGGAGCCGCGTGGCGGGCTTGAGCGCCTTCTCCAACGGCCCCGCGAGCGGCGGCACGGACGACGAGAGCGATCGCGCCCTTGTCGCCAGGTATTACCGTTACCTTCAGGCGCCGGCCACCTCCGGGAACGGTTACTATTACCAGCTCCTGGCGCTGGAGGTCAGCGGCGTCGGCGCCGCCCGCGTGGTCGCGCTCTGGGACGGCCCCGGCACCGTCGCGGTGATCCTGGCAGATGAGGATCTTCAGCCGGCAGACGCGCAGGCCGTCACCGACGCCACCGCGCACGTCGCCGCCGGAGCGCCCATCGGCGCCGAGGTGACCGTGCGCGCCGCTTCCGCCTGCGAGATCCACGTCGCGGCAACGCTCACGCTTACGCCCGGCGCGGAGACCTCTGCGGTGCAGTCGGAGATCGAGGCGGCGATCTCCGACTATCTGCGGGAGCTGGCGGCGGAGTCCTTCCCCGCAGTGCTCAACGCGAATCTCGACGACCTCAGCCAGGCTGGGATCACGGTCAGCTATAACCGGATCGCGGCGCTGATTCTCAGCTGCGCGGGCGTCCGGGATTACACGGCGCTCACGCTCAACGGAAGCACTGTCAGCGTCGTCACGGACTATGACGCCGTCCCCGTGCTGGAGGAGGTGACGCTGACGTGGAGCTGATGCCCTATCTGCCGGACTACTACGCCAACAGCCCGGAGATGGGCGAGCTGCAGCGCGTCCTGGGCGGGGAGGTCGGCGCGCTACGGAACGCCGTGGAGGACTTCGCCGCGCAGCTCTCCCCGCTGACCGCTACCTGGGGCCTGTCCGCCTGGGAGACCGCCGTGGCAGCCGGCACCAACGAGACCGTGCCGCTGAACGTCCGCCGCGGCGCGGTGCTGGCCAAGCTTCGGACGCCGCCGATCACGACCGCTGCAGTCGTGCTGGAGCTGGCGGAGGCCGCCTTCGGCGGCTCCTGCAGCGTCACGGTGGACGCCGCGGCCAGCACGGTCACGATCCGAAGCATGGAAACGCGCGGGATCCCGGAGGGCCTGAGCTCGCTGACCGCGACGCTGCGGATCATCATGCCCGCACATCTGCGCTGGGTCTACGGCATCCGGCACTACACCTGGGCGGAGATTATGGCGATGTATCCGACTTGGGCCGACATCAGCGGAAGGAGCTTTTTGGAGCTCTGCGCCGTAAACGTATAGGAGGAAATTGCTTATGAGCGCATCCAATGTTACCCCCAATCTGGGATTGTCTCAGTTTTCCGCATCCGACGATTTTGAGATGGACGATTTCAACCGCGACAACGGTCTGATCGACGCCGCCGTCGCCGCGAAAGCAGAGATCGCCGTCGGCAGCTACGTCGGCACCGGTGAGAGCGGCAGCGCCCATCCGGTCACGCTCACGTTTTCCAAGCCGCCGAAGCTGGTCTTTGTCAACGAGGACGCGCATCTTCCGGTCATGGCGCAGCCCGCGGTCCTGATCAGGGGAATGACGCACTCAAATCCGGCCAGAAGCACGGGAGGAACCAGCGCGACTGCGATCACAATCAGCTGGGACAACAACTCTGTGAGTTTTTATGCACAGAGCGGGTCCCCTGAAGATCAGCTCAACAAAAACGGCGTCACTTACTTCTACGCCGCTATCTGCTGAGGAGGTAGCCGATGGAAAATGCAAAAACCATGATCTCCTTCCGCCCCTCCGGAGGGAACGCCTGGGAGACCGCGTATCAGCAGGGCTACAAGGCCGGGCTGGAGGCAGCCGGCGCCAACACCTGGAGCGGCACACAGGCGGAGTATGACGCGCTACCGTCCTACGATCCCGACGTCTACTACTTCATTCTGGCGGATCCGGAGGCGCAGGTATGATCGACTTTGACAACGTCGCCGCGATCAGGATGGGAGAGCAGCCCGTCGCGAGAGTCTACAAGGGGCGGCGGATGAAATGGGAGGCCTCGGAGCCTGCCGTCACGCTGATCTCCATCGCCGTGACGAGCTATCCGGAGACGCTGGCCTATAACCAAGGGGACGCCCTCGATCTCACCGGGCTGGCGGTCGCCGCGGCATACTCCGACGGCAGCACCGCCGACGTGACGGCGCTCTGTACCACCAGCCCCGCGGACAGGGCGACGCTTGACGCTGCAGGCACGCAGCGGATCACGGTCAGCTACACCGAGAACGGCGTCACGAAGACAACAGGCTTTGACGTGACGGTGATCGAGGTCACAAGGCTGGCGTCCATCGCCGTGACGAGCTTCCCGGCGAAGCTGGTCTATAACCAGGGCGAGGCTCTGGACCTGACCGGGCTGGCGGTCACCGCGACGTACTCCGACGGCAGCGCCGCCGACGTGACGGAGCTCTGCACCACCAGCCCCGCGGACGGGGCGACGCTCGGCGCGTCCGGAACACAGCCCGTCGTGGTGAGCTATACCGAGGACGGCGTCACAGCAACCGCCAGCTTCGACGTGGGCGTGGCCGCCGTGACGGCGCTGGCCTCCATCGCCGTGTCCGCGCTGCCGGACGCGGTGTGCTACGACGTGGGCGACAGCTTTGATCCTTCCGGTCTGCGCGTGACTGCGACCTACGGCGACAGCAGCACGGCGGAGGTGACCGGGCGCTGTTCCGTCAGCGTGGACGGCGGCGCTTCGCTGGCC
>JAFSRS010000012.1 GCA_017445985.1 Oscillospiraceae bacterium
CAAGAGTACGCTGACCAATATGGGCCTTGCGGAGACCATGGCGGTGACGCTTTACTACATCGACTGCTATGGGGAGGAGCACGCGGCGAAGGTGCCGGCGGTGCTGAACGCGGCGGAGTTTACCAGGGGGCTGCTCTCAGCCGAGGACCTGAAAAAGCCGATCGGCGGCTTTGCCCAGCAGGGCGAGGGGATGGCGCTGGGCGTCTTCCTGCCGGACTATGTCTCGCTGGTCCCGGGCAAGGGGATCACCGTCACGCTGGGCGCGGAGGCGGCAAAAAACGCGCTGGGCGTGACAGCGACGGCGGGGGGCGCCGCCAGAACGCAGCGGACGAACCGCATCAGGCTCAGCGAGAGCGTCACTGCCAGCCTGGTTACCATGGCGGTCTACGATCTGACCAAATCCGGAGAGGGCGCCGTCCAAATCTCCGCCAAGGTCAACGACAGCACCGGCGCCATCGAATACGTCTATCGCGGCAGCCCCGCGTATTACCAGCCGACGACGAACGCGAGCGGCAGCTCCCTTCGCGTGGGCGAGAACCGGCTCAGTCTGGAGGCGTATGAGAGCGGCAAGCTCCTCGCGCCGCGCGACAGGACGGAGCGTTAACTCCTCGAGCTGACGACCGATTCGGTCGCCGGCGCGGGGACGAAGGACGACGTTATGATGAGCATCAACTGGACGGACCTGGAGGGCAACGCCAAGATGTCCGACGCGCTGAACGTGCGCCTGCTTTCCCGGGACTTCAACGGCTGGTGGTACGGCAGCGCGGAGCAGGATATCGCCTACTATCAGGGCGTCGCCGAGGGGAGAACGCTGCGCTTTTTTGTGCCGCTTCAAAATGTCAAGAAAATTACGGACATCAAGGTGTGGCTGTGCGCGACCGGCAGTCATGACGATTGGCAGATGAAGGATCTGTCGATTTCGACCGTGGACTCCTTTTGCAATCGCGCAGTCAACTGGCAGGCTGTTTCCGCGGACGGCGTGACCAGCAGCCTTTCCTATGACCGCGCGGTGCAGGGCAGGGTGGTGTATCGGTTTGCGGATACCGCGGCAAATCCCGTCCTGATACAGCAGAGCGCGGAGGAGCTGACGGATGTGGGCCCGAGCCGGACGGAGAATCTGAGCGGCGGAGGCGGCGGGAGCGCCGGCATTAACGTGACGGCCGCCAGGAAGGTGGACTGGTCGAAGCTCCGGTATTCCATGACCTTTCAGGAGGCGTCGCAGGAGCTTGCTCTCGGCAGGGAAAGATACCTCTACGCGGTGACGGTCCATGTCGCGGGCAACGCGGAGGCGACGCTGGAGGACGGGGACTGCGGCTCGAAGAACCTGTTTTACTTCGGCCTTATTTTCAAAAACGGCAGAAGCGGCATGGTGCTGGCAAACCAGCAGCTCCCCTCCGACGGCTTTATTGCCGGATCGTCGCAGACGTTTACCATTTCCACCAACGACGATTACGGCGACGTGACCGCCGTGCAGATCATTCCGGAGGACAGCTCTGAGGACAGCGATCTGTTCGATAAGCTGAATATCGCGTCCATCGACGTGAAGCGGGAGAGCAGCTCAGCGCTGGTGCCGGTGTGGACGGTCAGCCAGGTCGGCTGGATCAGCATCGACTACCGCGACAAGGCGCAGATGCAGTCGGTCACGGGCATGGCCGGGCGGGGCGCGTCGGAGGTGGCGCGCACCTATACGGTGGACGGGAGCACCTTCGACGTCAACTTTATGCTCGCCATCACGACCGAGGGCTATCCCGAGGGCGCCCCGCAGCTCCAATGCAATCTCGGGGCGGTCGTCAAGTATGACTCCTACAATCCGTCCAGAGGCCGGGAAGAGATCAGCGACGTGACGAAGAGCATGTACGCATACATGAACCACGCGTCCAGCACGTCGAACGACGTCGGCGGAAGGACGATCAGCGATCCGAGCCTGATGTTCCGCGCGGGCCATACCGACCGCTTTTACTTCAGCCTCAGCGACGTGCGCTCGATCAAGAGTATCGATCTTCAGGTAATCAGCGCGGTCAGCACGACATGGAATATCTCG
>JAFSRS010000132.1 GCA_017445985.1 Oscillospiraceae bacterium
AGGCAACACCGCACAATTCTGGTGCGCGGATCGCGCAGTCAGAATTTTCGTCAGATCGGCTAAAAACCGCAGGCAATACTTTGTGTATTGCCGAGGATTTTTGGGCGATATGACGGAATATTATGCAAGCGAGACGTGTGCCGAGAATTGTGCGGTGTTGCCTTAATGATTAACACCGCTCCGCCGGGGAGGGAACGCTATGGATATCACGATCAAACAAATGGAGACCGAGGAGGAGATCCGGGGGAAGGCCTACGTGTACTGGCGCTGCTGGCACGACACCTACCCCGGCCTCGTCAGTCAGGAGTATCTGGACAAACTGACCCCGGAGGTCTGCGAGAAGCTGGCCTTTGACTGGCCCGACGGCATCCTGATCGCGAAGGAAGGGGACCGGGTGGTGGGCTTCGTCGGCTACGGTGAGCAAAGCCGCGAGCTGCCGGACTGCGGTGAGATCTTTGCCCTGTACGTTCTGAAAGAAGAACGCCGCAAAGGGATCGGGCGCCGGCTGCTGAACGCAGCCCTGGAAAGGCTGGACGGAAGGGAGCGGGTTTGCCTGTGGGTCGTGAAGGGAAACGTCCCGGCAATCCGCTTTTATCAGAAGCACGGCTTTCAGCCCGACGGCGCGGAGAAGCTCGCCGCGTCCGTCGGGGCGTTCGGGATCCAGATGATATTCGATCGGAGCGCCGATCTGTCCGGCGCGGGACGGCTCAGCGGTTGAGAACAAACTCCCGTACAGCCGCCGCGACGCCCTCCGCGAAGCGGACATGCCCCGCCTCGGTGAAATGCACCCCGTCGAAGGCCAGCCCGACGCCCCAGGCCCCCGCGTCCGCGAAGCCGACGCCCAGCCGCGCCGCCAGTTTCCGGTAGCGCGCGGCCAGCTCCCGCGATTCCGCGACCAGCCCGTCCTCCGGCACCCACGCGCCCCTTTACAAGGGTGGCGGCGCGATCAGGAGCAGCCGCGGCGGAAGGGATCATCGAAAAATAAAATCAGAATTACGGGACCGGTCTTACACAGCCCGGAGGATCCTTGCAATCAGGCAAGGTCCTCCGGGCTTTTGGTTTTTCGTGCCGCGCTCCTAAAGCAGCGTCACATTATAATGGTATTTCTTGCTTCTGAAAACCGGCCCTCAAGCCTGGCGCTTTCAAATGCTTCTGTGAAATGAATCAGGTTTCAAGTCCGTTTTTTGTGCAGTTTAATGTTTTTCTTTAAAAAGTGTTTTTTAAATATATTATTTATTGACAAAAATATTTTTGGTTGATATATTGAAGCCAGCCGGAATCTGAATGAGCGTTCATCCCCGGAGAAGAATGAAGATCGGAGTGTGATCAACGTGTTGTTTTCCAACGAAACCCCCATTGGGATCATGGGCATCGGGATCTATCTTCCCAAAACGGTCATGACGGCGAAGGAGATCTCCGAGGCCACGGGCGGCGCCTGGAGCGAGGACGCGGTCCGCAACAAGCTGGGCATCAATCAGAAGTACATCCCCTCGAAGGAGAAGTGCGACGGGACTCAGGAGATGGGCGCGCTGGCGGCCCTCGACTGCATGGAAAAAGCCGGCGTGGACCCGCGGCAGATCGACGCGATCCTCTGCATCGGCGAGGAGTGGAAGGAGTACCCCCTGACCACCTCCGCCTGCTACATCCAGACCCGCAT
Source organism: Oscillospiraceae bacterium (assembly GCA_017445985.1). GTDB lineage: Bacteria > Bacillota > Clostridia > Oscillospirales > Oscillospiraceae > RGIG7114. The sequence goes on from JAFSRS010000132.1 coordinate 1,658, forward strand.
CGGGGCCGTGAACGCCTGGGGCGTGGACGTGCAGAACCGCTGCTGCTCCGCGGTCAGCGCGATGAAGTTCGCCAAGGACATGATGCTGGGCGACCCGGAGTGCAACACGGTGCTGATCGCGGGCGGCTACCGCAACTGCGACTTCATCGACTTCAAGGACAACGGCGTTTCCTTCATGTTCGACCTGGGCGCGGGCGGCGGCGCGATGCTGCTCCGCAAGGGTTACCCCCACAACCGCATCCTGGGCTGCCACGTCGTCACGGACGGCAGCGTGGTCTACACCTGCGGCAGCGAGGTCGGCGGCATCCGGGAGCCGGTGACGGCGGAGAACGTGGGCGAGTTCGGCAAGCTCCGGCTGATGGACGGGGAGCGGATGAAGAACCTGCTCAACCGCGACAGTATGCCGAACTGGTACAAGTGCATCGACGAATCCCTCCGCAAGAGCGGAAAAAAGCGCGAGGACATCGGCTATCTGGACATCCTGCACATCAAACGCAGCGGCCACAAGGCCATGCTGAAAGACCTGGGGCTGCGGGAGGACCAGAGCGTCTACCTGGAGGACTACGGCCATATCGGGCAGATCGACTCGATCCTCTCCCTCAAGCTCGGCCTGGAGCAGGGCAAGATCAAGCCCGGCACGGTGGTCTGCACCATCGCCGCGGGCATCGGCTACACCTGGGCCGCGAACATCATCGAATGGGGTTGAGCGCGTGTTTGCCAATTTCTTATCCACGATCTGCGGCTCGCTGCTGAGCGTCTGCGTCACGGCGCTGGCGGCCTTCGCGGTCACGCTGATCTTCCGCACCTCCACCACCACGAACTTCGCCCAGGGCTCCATCTCGGCCTTCGGCTGCTACGTCGTGGCCGAGCTGCTGAACAAGCACGGCATCCCGGTCTGGATCGGCGTCTTCGTGGGCGTGGCGGTCGGCGTGTTGATCGGTCTGTTCATCGACCTGGTGATCTTCCGCAACGGCAGAAGCGTCAACGCCGTGGGCAAGCAGATCATCACCATGGGCATCGTGAGCCTGTTCTTCGGCGGCATCCCCCTGGTCTTCGGCACGCCTGAGCGCATCCCCTTTGAACCCTTCTACAACTTCGTCAAGGCCAGGACCGACGCGAACGTGACGCTGCAGGCCTTCGGCGGGCGCATCTCCATCACCAAGCACGCGCTGATCTGCCTCGCGATCACGATCGTCGTGCTCAGCGTGCTCTTCGTGCTGCTGAAATACAGCAAATGGGGCCTGGGCGTCCGGGCCACGGCCAGCAACGAGTTCACCGCCGAGCTGATGGGCATCGACACCCGGGTCATCACGGCGGCGAGCTGGTCCATCGCGGGGGCGCTGGGCGTGCTGGCGGCGGTCATGTACGCGGGAGGCGGCACGACGATCTCCCCCAGCTACATGACGACGATCCAGGTCAACGCCTTCCTCGCGGGCATCCTGGGGGGCTTCTCCACCTTCTACGGCCCGGTGATCGGCGCGGTGCTGATCCCGGTGGCGGCGAGCTGCGTGGGCTTCCTCGCCAACTTCGGCCTCTACAACATCTCCCGCTGGCAGATGGTCATCGTCTACGTGCTGATGCTGATCGTGATCCTCATCAAGCCCGCCGGCCTCTTCGGCAAGCGGACGCTGAAAAAGGTGTAAGGGGGGGGCGCGGTATGGATATCAAGCAAGCTTATCTCGACGCCGCCTTTCCCCGGGAGGGACCGAAAAAACGGCGCGGCCCTTCCCTCGCGGCGCGGGCCGCGCGGCAGCCGAATCTGCAGGTGGTGGTGATCTGCGCGATCCTCGCCCTGATGCAGATTTTGGCGATGAACGGCATGGTGTTCTCCTCGCCCTTCATCACGGCCCTGGGCAGCACCCTGATCTATTCCATCGTATCCATCGGCTTCTGCCTGCTGCTGGGCTATTCCGGCCTGGCGAGCCTGGGCACCGCGGGCTTCATCGGCCTGGGGGCCTACTCCGCTTATTACGTCGTCGAGGGCCTGGGCGCTCCCTATATCCTGGCGCTGCTGGTGACGCTGGCGGTCAGCATCGTGATCGGCGTCAGCGTGGGCTTCATCAGCCTCCGCATCGAGGGCATTTACCTCGCCATCATGACCCTGGGCCTGGCTGAGATCATCCGCAACCTGCTGATGGCGATCAAGCCCACGATCAAGATCGACCTGAACAGCGTCCGTCTCTTCGGCGTCGGCGTCAACGACAAGGCGGTGTTTCTGCTGATCGTGCTGACCTTCGCGGTGCTGATGGTCCTGACCGGCAACCTGATCCGCTCCCCGGTGGGGCGCAGCATGCTGGCGATGAAAAACTCCACCAGCGCGGCTCAGGCCATGGGCGTCAGCCTGATGAAGTACCGGCTGCTGGCCTTCGTCATCACGACGATCTACGCCTCCATCGGCGGATTGCTGTACATGATGTACATCCGCAACGTCACCACCGCCACCAGCACGCTGCTGACCCTGACCACCTCCCTGAACATCCTGGGCGCGGTCATCATCGGCGGCAGCAAAAGCCTCTGGGGGACCACCGTGGGCGCGTTCATCATCTACGGATTACAGAGCATGTTCCTCAGCAAGCTCGAGTTTTTCAAAAACAACCCGGCTTTCATCACGATGGTCACGGGCCTGCTCATCATCCTCGTGGTCATGTTCTACCCCGGCGGGATCGCCCAGATGGTGAGCAATCTGCGGCTCTGGCTCCGCCGGCGCCGCTATGAGAGGAGGCTGCGCGACTATGTCTGAAAAGCGCCTCCTGAAACGATCGAACCGCTATGAGAGCCTGCTGCGCACCTGGACCGAGCTCGCCGCGCTCAGCGCGGAGCGGGTCCTGCGGCAGGCCGAGGCGAAGGCCGACGCGGAGGAGCGGCGTATCCGCCGCGACCTGGCGGAGCGCAACTTCGCGGCGCTGGACCGGGATACGGTGTATCAGACCCTCCTGTCCGAGCGGACCGAACGGGAGAACAGGCAATATCTGGACCTCCGGCTCGAGGCCCTGAAGGCCGGACGCGCGCTCACGGAGGAGGAAGCGGCGGCGCTGGACGCATCCCATGCGCGGCGTCTGGCGGAGCTGCCGGAGGAACTGGACCGGCTGCTGGCAGATCTCCCGGCTCCCACCATGGACCCCGCCGAGGCGAAGCGCAACGCGGACGCGGCGGAGGCGGAAATCCGGCAGATGCGGGAAGCCCTCCGCGCCAAGGCGGAGCGGGACGCGGAAGCGGCCCGGCAGAAGTACGACAAACGCATCGCCGCGGCTCAGGCGAAGCTGGAGGCCGTTGAGCAAAAGCTCGCCGCGGAACGGAGCGCCCCCGCCGGGGAACTGGCGGAGGGCCTGACCCTGGGCGTAACCGATCTGAAAATGTATTTCGGCGGCGTCAAGGCCGTGGACGGGCTGAGCTTTGAGGTCCGCGAGGGCGAGATCTTCGGCCTGATCGGCCCCAACGGCGCGGGCAAGACCACGGTGTTCAACTGCATCACCCAGTTCTATAAGCCCACCGCCGGAACGCTGCTGTTCCGTACGCGGGAGGGGAAGGTCCTCGACCTGACGCGGGAAAAGGTCCACGACGTGATCCTCCACGGCATCGTCCGCACCTTCCAGAACGTGGAGGTGGTGCGGGAGATGACCGTGCTGGAAAACCTGCTGGTGGCGGGTTCCCGGCAGTTCACCACCGGGCTGTTCGGCTCCGCCCTGCACCTGCGGAAGCTGAAATTGGAGGAGCAGGTCGTCCGCGCCCGGGCGGAAAAGGTTTTGGATTTCATGGGCCTGAGTCTCTATAAGGACTACCTGGCCTTCGGCCTGCCCTACGGCATTTTGAAGAAGATCGAGATCGCCCGGACCCTGATGTGCTCCCCGCGGCTCATCATCCTGGACGAGCCCGCCGCCGGTCTGAACGACACGGAGACCGCCGAGCTCAGCGGCCTGATCCGCCGCATCCGGGACGAATACAACTGTACCATTCTGCTGGTAGAGCACGACATGGGTCTGGTCATGGAGGTCTGCGACCACATCTGCGCGATCTCCTTCGGGCAGTTGCTGGCCTACGGGACGCCGGCGGAGATCCAGGCGAACAAAGAGGTCCAGCAGGCCTACCTGGGCGTGGATGAAGAGGAGGCGGAGTGATGGCGCTGCTTGAAATACGCGGCCTGCGGGTCAACTACGGCCCCATCCAGGCCATCCGCGGCATCGACGTCGACGTGGAGCAGGGCAGCATCGTCGCCCTGCTGGGGGCCAACGGCGCGGGCAAGACCACGACCTTGCGCGCCGTCACCGGCATTATCAAGCCCGCGGGCGGCAGCATCCGCCTCGACGGGCAGGAGCTGACGCGGCTGCGCGCCAGCCGGGTGGCCCGCATGGGCGTCAACATGAGCCCGGAGGGGCGCTTGGTGTTCAACGGCCTGACCGTGGAGGAAAACCTCCGGGTCGGCGCCTACTGCATCCGAAGCAAGGACGAGATCGAGCGGAACCGGAAGCGCGTTTTGGCTCTGTTCCCCCGGCTGGAGGAGCGCCTGAAGCAGCAGGCCAGCACCCTCTCCGGCGGCGAGCAGCAGATGCTCGCCATTGCCCGGGCGCTGATGGCCTCGCCGAAGCTGCTGCTGCTCGACGAACCCAGCCTGGGCCTGGCCCCGCTGGTCATCAAGGACATTTTCCGCACCCTGCAGGAGATCCGCGCCGCGGGCACGACGATCCTGATCGTGGAGCAGAACGCGCTGGCGACGCTGAAGATCGCAGACACCGCCTACGTCCTGGAGCTGGGCAAGATCAGCATGAGCGGCAAGGCGGAGGTCCTGATCCACGACGAAAAGCTGATCGAAGCCTACCTGGGAAACAAAAAAACGAAATGACCCGCGCAAGCGGTGACATTAAAAAAGTAAAGGAGAAATGTAAGATGAAAAAGACCATGTCCATCCTGACCGTCGCGCTTCTGGTCCTCGCCCTGCTCGCCGGCTGCGGCGGGCTGACGACCCAGACCACGACGACCCCGGCCCCGGCGGCCAACGAGAACACCCCCGCCCCCGCGAACAACGAGACACCTGCCAGTGAGCCCGCCCAGCCCGACGAGCCCGCCGAGACGGAGGAACCCCCCAAGAGCGCCGACGGCTACGCCCCCTTCGTGGACGTGCAGGGCGTGACGGACGACGCGATCTACGTCGGCAACACCGCCGCCACCACCGGCGCCTTCGCCACCGTCGGCGTGCCCTTCAACGCCGGCATGGAGGCCGCCTTCAAGGCCTACAACGACGCGGGCGGCTTTGACGGCAAGGCCGTGAAGCTGGTCCACTATGACGACGGCTTCGACGGCGCCCAGGGCCTGGCCTACACCCAGACGCTGGTGGAGGAGGACCACGTCTTCGCCATAGTCGGCAACTTCGGTACCAACACCGTCGGCGCGAACCTGGACTACCTGAAGGAGAAGGGCGTCCCGATGGTCTATGCCGCCACCGGCATCGAGGCCCTGTATCAGGAGGGCGCCACCGGCAACGCCAAGGTCGTCTATCCCGTGCAGCCCATCTACAACGCCGAGGGCCGCGTCCTGCTGGCCCGCGCTCTGGCGGACAAGGATTCCGGCATGGGCCTCGGCGGCACCAAGGTCGGCGTGATCGCCACCACCGACGACGCGGGCGCGGGCCTGCTCTACGGTGTGAAGCGTCAGGCGCAGGACCTGAACCCGGATATCGTCTATCAGGAGGTGGACGCCGCCGCGACGGACTACTCCGCCGCCGTCAACGTGCTGATGAACGCGGGCTGCGACGTGCTGATCGCCTGCATGAACCAGGCCCCGCTGGCGACCCTGATGGCCTCGATGCGCGACGCGGGCTATGACGTGGACGTGGTCACCAGCTACGTCAACGCCTCCGTCGCCACTCTGGGCGCCTTCGTGGACAACGGCTCCATCACCGAGAACCGCCACGTCTACTCCACCGCCTGGATGGACACCAGCACCGAGGAGGGCATGGCCGACTATCTCGACTTCGCCGCGGTCATGAGCGCCTGGGAGCTGGAGAACGGCTTCTCCGGCAGCGAGTACGTGCTCAACAGCTACGCCATGGCGGGCTACGTCGCGGGCGGCATGTTCGTCCAGGCGCTGACCGCCCTGCACGACCAGGGCCTGGCCCTCGACTGGTACAGCTTCAACGACGTGATGGGCGAGACCGTGTTCAAGGTCCCGATGGGCGGCACGATCCACTATCACAACGGCGACCGCCTGGGCATCACCTCCCTGGCCTTCAACACGATCCAGATCAACGAGGACGGCAGCTACGCGATGGCGACGGTGGCCCCGATCGACACGCTGGAAAACGTACTGGCCGCGATCAAGTAAATCAACTCAAATCCATACCGAATCGAAACGGCGGGGGAGGAGGCAAGCCTCCTCCCCCGCATGTCCGTTCCGTGCCGTAGGGGCGGCTCCCCTGAGCCGCCCGCCCCGTCCGCCAAAGGCGGACGGGGATGCGGGCCGCCGTAGGCGGCGGCCCCTACATGCACCTGCTTGAGTGTCAGGAGATGATTGTTACTATGCCATATTTTCAATACAGCGACGACATCCGGCTCTACTACGAGGAGCACGGCGACCCGAAGGGGAAGCACGTCGTGACCTTCCTCAACGGCGTGATGGCCTCGGCGGCGAGCTGGGCCTGGCTCTGGCCGGTGTTCGAGCGCGCGCAGTTCCGCTGCGTGGCGCTGGACTTCAAGGGCCAGCTCAGATCCTCCAAGCCCGCGGGCCCCTACACCTTCGCCCAGCACAGCGAGGAAACGAAGGCGCTATTGGAGCACCTCGGCGTCACGAAGACCCACCTGATCGGCACCAGCTATGGCGGCGAGGTCGCGATGAAGATGGCGATCCTCTATCCGGACCTCGTGGAGTCTATCTCCCTGATCGACTCGGTCAGCGAGCTGGACCCGGTGCTGCGGGGCTTCGTGCTGGGCTGGAAGACCCTCTGCGACACCGGCGACGGGGAGACCTTCTTCTGGGGCATGGCCCCCAGCATCTACGGGCCGGAGTTTCTGGAAAAGCACCACGACATGCTCTCCGCACGGGCAAAGGCCATCAAGGACGACCCGATGGGCTACCTGGAGGGCCAGAAGATCCTGTACGACGCCTTTGCCGACGACGTCTACATGACCGACCAGCTCCACCTGATCCGCTGCCCGGCGCTGATCCTCTGCGGCGAAAATGACATCCTCAAGCCGCCCAAGTTCTCCAAGATCCTGGAAACCAACATCCCGGACGCCGAATATATCACCCTGCCCGACAGCGGCCACGTGGCGATTTTCGAGCGTCCGCGGGAGCTGGAAAGCGCGATCTTCGGCTTCATCATGAAGCACATCATCTGAATGAGAGGAGCGATGACAATATGCGTTATCAGGACAAGCTGATCTCCCTGGAAAAGGCCCTCTCCCTCGTCAAGTCCGGCGACATCATCGTGACCGGGCTGGGCTGCGCCGAGGCGGGGCTGTTCATGGAGAACCTGCACACGATCGCGGACCGCGTCCGGGACGTGAAGATCGTCAACTGCAACCCCACCCACGCCGCCCGGTTCTACAAGCCGGAGTATGCCGACATCTTCCGCGTGGACGGCTGGTTCTATGCCCCGCCCATGCGCAAGGCCCACGAGCAGGGCAACATGGCCTACATCCCGAACAATCTCCACTTCGCCGCTTCCAAGTGGCTCTACCGCAACCGCCCCAACATCTTCGTCGCCGAGGCCAGCATGCCCGACAAGAACGGCTTCGTCTCCCTGGCGACGAGCTGCACTTACGAGCGCCGGATCATGGAAAAGGCCGATCTGGTGATCCTGGAGATCAACCCCAACTACCCCTTCGTCTATGGCGACGTGGTGGTCCACGTCAGCGACGTGGACTATCTGGTGGAGGCGGACTTTCCGGTGCCGACCCTGCCCGACGTGCCCAGCAGCGAGCGGGATATCGCCATCGGGCGGACCATCGCGGAGTACGTGCCGGACGGGGCCTGCCTGCAGCTCGGCATCGGCGGCATCCCCAATGCCGTCGCGGAGTACCTGAAGGAGAAGAACGACATCGGCATCCACACCGAGCTCATCACCACCAAGATGATGGAGCTGGTGAAGCTGGGCGTCATCACGAACAAGCGCAAGCAGCTCAACCGGGGCCAAATGGTGGCGACGATGATCCTCGGCAGCAAAGAGCTGTTCGAGTTCTGCGACCGGAACCCCGGCGTGGCGCTCTATGACGGTGCCTGGGTCAACGACCCCTGGACCATCGCGCAGAACGACAATCAGATCTCCATCAACACCACGCTGGAGGTGGACCTGACCGGCCAGTGCGCCAGCGAGAGCATCGGCTCCCGGCAGTTCTCCGGCACCGGCGGGCAGGCGGACACCGCCATCGGCGCGCAGATGAGCAAAAACGGACGGAGCATCATCTGCCTCTACTCCACCGCGATGGTAAAGGACAAGGCCACCGGCGAGCGGCGCGAGGTCAGCAAGATCGTGCCCCAGCTCCAGTCCGGCGCGGCGGTCACGCTCAGCCGCAACGACGTGGACCTGGTCATCACCGAATACGGCGTCGCGGACCTGCGCGGCGCGAACATCCAGGAGCGCGTCCGCGGCCTGATCGATATCGCCCACCCGAGGTTCCGGGACGAGCTGATGGACCGGGCCGTGGAGTGCGGCATCATCGGAAAGAGGCTGTGAGATGGCATACTTTACGTTTGAAAACAAGCAGGTCTGGTACGAGACCTACGGCGAGGGGAGCCCGCTCCTGCTGCTGAACGG
>JAFSRS010000133.1 GCA_017445985.1 Oscillospiraceae bacterium
GGTAGGAGGTAGGAGGGAGGAGGTAGGAGGTAATGCTGATCCGCGGTTGCTGCTTGTACCTCCTACCTCCTCCCTCCTACCTCCTACCTCGCTTATACCGTCGGCAGCTGCACCCTGAACGCGGTGTCCTCGCCGTGGCTCTCGCACCAGATCTTCCCGTGGTGGACCGTGACGACGTTCTGGGCGATGGAGAGGCCCAGGCCGTAGCTGCCGTCGCGGGAGCGGGCCTTGTCGGCGCGGTAGAAGCGCTCGAAGAGGTGGGGCAGGTCCTCCGCCGGGATCGGGTCGCCACGGTCGGCGACGGTCAGGACGCAGTGGCCCTTCCCCCGCCGTTCCAGCGTCATCACGATCTCCGTGCCGGGGTGGGCGTATTTCTGGGCGTTGTCCAGCAGAATCTCCGCGACCTGCCGCAGATGGCCCGCGCTGCCGTGGACGCGGACGTTCTCCGCGAGCTCGGTACGCAGCGTCAGGCCCTTTTCAAAGCAGAGAGGTTCAAAAGGAAGGGCGGCCTCGGCGCAGAGCGCGCTGTAGTCCACCTCGCCCATGGCCCGCTCCACGGCCCCGGAATCCACCCGCGCCAGATCGAGCAGACCCTCCACAAGACCCCGCATCTGGCGGGCCATCATGAGGATGTTGTCCGCGAATCTGCCCCGCTCCGCTTCCCCGAAGTCCGGGCTCTGCAGCAGCTCGGCGTTGGTGGTGATGACCGTGAGCGGCGTTTTCAGCTCGTGGCTGGCGTCGGAGACGAACTGCTTCTGCTGCTTCCACGCTTCCTCCACCGGGCGTACCGCCCAGCGGGCCAGCAGCAGGCTCAGCAGGAAGAAGCCCACGAGGCTGGCCCCGCCGACGATCAGGCTGGTGCGGACCAGGTCCCGCATCGTGCTTTGCTCGCCGCTCACGTCGGTAAAAACGTAGCTGAGCCCGTCCGGGCCCTCGCTGCGGAGATAGCGCAGCCCATAGTCGCTCAGGACGCCGCGCTCCGCCCCGTCCGCGGCCGCCGCCGCGACGAGTCCCTCCGCGTCGCCGTCATAAGTAAAGTTGCCGCTGACCTCCTCGACCGCGCCCTCGGCGTCGCAGCGGATCAGCAGATAGGGCAGAAAGCCCCGTTGATCGCTCAGGTCTGGCAGCGCCCCCCTTTGCGCCTCGGGCGGCGCGCCGGGCTCGCCGGACCCCTCCGGGCGTTCGCGCTGCTCGAAATCGCCGTCACCGCGCCGCCCGAGGCGCATATTGACCAGCTCAAGCTGCTCGGTGCTCTCCCGCTCCAGATTCGTCCGCGTGAGGCGCAGCTCCACGCCGAAGATCACCAGCAGCATCGCCAGCACGATCGCCATATTGATACAGATGAATTTGATCCGCAGCCGTCTCAGCATTCGTCCCGCACCTCCAGATGATAGCCCAGCCGCCGGATCGCCTCGATGCGCACGTTGCTGCCGAGGCTGGCGAGCTTCTTGCGCAGAAAGCCGACGTAGACCTCCACGTGGTTCTCCACCGCGTTGGAGTCGTAGCCCCAGACCTTCTCCAAAATCAATTCCTTGCTGAGCACCCGTTCGCCGTTCTGCATCAGATAGCGCAGCACGTCGAATTCCCGGGCGCTGAGCCGCAGGGACTTTTCGCCGCAGCTCAGGGTGCAGGAATTCAGGTCCAGCGCCGTGTTGCCATAGCGCAGCTCGTTCACCTGTCCCCCCTGCCGCCGCAGCAGCGCCCCGACGCAGGCCAGAAGCTCCCGGGAGTCGAAGGGCTTCGTCAGATAATAGTCCGCGCCGGAGTCCAGGCCCTCGATCCGGTCCTCCAGAGCGTTCCTGGCCGTCAGCATCAAAATCGGCGTTCCGACGCGGCTTTTCCGGACCGAGCGGGCCACCTCGTAGCCGTTGAGCCCCGGCATCATCACGTCCAGGATCAGCAGGTCGTAGACGCCGGTCTCCGCCCAGTCCCTGCCGGATTCGCCGTCGTACACAGCCTCGGCCTCGTAGCCCTTTGAGCGCAGCATCGTACAGAGCGTATCGGCCAGCAGCTTTTCGTCCTCGACAATTAAAATCTTCATGGCAACAGACCTCCCTGGAAGTTAGGAGTCAGGAGTTATGAGTTAGGAGTTATGCGGCAGTCGCGGCGAACTCCTAACTCCTAACTGCTAACTCCTAACTATATAAGTCCTTTTCCTGAAACAAACCTGAAACCATCCTATCACATCGCACGAAATTCCGCAAGCGGCTTGATTTTTGTGCGCTTTGTGGAATTTGGACCGGGGCGGCGGCGGTATTTTCTGGAAAAGGGCAAGATTGTATTTATTTTGAAATAGGGGTATAATCAAGCTGGTTTCATTTGAACGAATCCGCCCGAACAACGCGCAGGGCCCCGGCCCGTGCGCCCTTGCCGCCCCGCGCCGGCTGCCGCTTGTTTTTGAAAGCGGCGCGCGGGCCCATATTTATGAATATTTTCAACCTCCTGACCCTGCTCGGCGGCCTGGCCATGTTCCTCTACGGCATGCGGCTGATGGGCAACGGCCTCAAGGAAGGCTCCTCCGGCACGCTGAAGATCGTGATGGAGAAGGTGACGAACAACCCGGTCAAGGCCTTTCTGCTGGGCCTGGGCGTCACCGCCCTGATCCAGTCCTCCACCGCGACGATCGTCATCACCTCCGGCCTCGTCGGCGCGGGCATCATCACGCTGCGCCAGAGCCTCGGCATCGTGGTGGGCGCGAACGTCGGCACCACGGTCACGGGCCAGATCATCCGTCTGCTGGACATCGACGCCAGCTCGGCGGCCTGGCTCCAGATCTTCAAGCCCTCCACCCTGGCACCCGTGGCCCTGATCCTCGGCATCGTGCTGATCATGGGCTTCTCCTTCCGCAACGCCAAGACCCTTGGCAACATCGCCATCGGCTTCGGCATCCTTTTCTCCGGCCTGCTGAACATGACCGCTTCGGTGGACGCGCTGAACTCCACCGGCATCTTCGAGCAGCTGTTCTCCAAGCTGGGGGACAACCCCTTCCTCGGCTACCTCACCGGCGCGGGCGTGGCCTTCGTGCTGCAAAGCTCCTCCGCCACCATCGGCATTCTGCAGGCCCTGTCCGCGTCAGGGCTGCTCCAGTTCAACGCGATCTACGCGGTGATCGTGGGCGTCTATCTGGGCGACTGCGTGACCACCGCCATCGTCTGCTCCATCGGCGCGAAGCCGGACCCCCGCCGGGTCGGCCTCGTCAACATCCTGTTCAATTTCGGCAAGACCGTGCTGGTGCTCCTGGCCGTGCTGCTGCTCAAGCAATTCGGCGCGCTGGACGGCATCTGGAACATGACGGTCAACTCCGGCACCATCGCGAACACCAACACGATCTTCAATCTGGGCTGCGCGATCGTCCTCATCCCGACGCTGCCCTTCCTGGAAAACCTCAGCCGCCGGATCATCAAGGACAAGGCCCTCCCGCCCGACGCGCCGAAGGAGGACCGCTACCGGGACAAGCTGGAAGCCCTCAGCCCCGTCTTTTTCCCGACCCCCGCGCTGGCGCTGCGGAGCTGCTACGAGGTGCTGCTGGCGATGTTCTACGCGGCCCGGGACAACATCGGCACGGCCTTCGGGCTGCTGCGGCGCTTTGACCCCGCTCTGATGAAAACGCTCAGCGCGGAGGAGGACAGCATCGACCTGATGGCCGACCGCCTCAGCAACTACATGGTGGCGCTCTCGGCCCACCTCTCCGACAGTCTGCACATCTCCATTCTGGACCAGTACCACAAGCTCGTCACCGAGTTCGAGCGCCTGGGCGACCACGGCATGAACATCGGCGAGACCGCCGAGGACATGGCGAGTAAAAAGGTCGCCTTCTCTCAGGCGGCGCTGGACGAGCTGGACGTTCTGGAGGACCTGATCGGGCGTATCCTGCGCTACACGGAGCAGGCCTTCCGCACCCGTGACGTGGCCTCCGCCCGGCACATCGAGCCGCTGGAGCAGGTGGTGGACGACGTGGTCTACGCCTTCCGCGAGGACCATCTCGCCCGGCTGCGGAACGGAACGTGCAGCATCGACGCCGGGACCAGTTACATGGACGTGCTGGCGGACATGGAGCGCGTCAGCGACGTGTGCTCCAACGTGGGCGTCTCCGTCGTCGCCCGCGTCAGCCCGGACCAGCGGGCCCACGACTACATCTCCGCCCTCCACACCGGCAAGGACGAGCGCTTCAATCAGGAGTACAACGCCGCGCATGAGGAGTATTTCAAGCGGATCGAGGCGATCACGGGAAAGGTTGAAGCAAGTAACAAGTAACAAATAACAAGTAACAATTTGCCGCGGGGCGTTTTGTCCCGCGGCATTTTTATTGTTTTATCAAATCTTTTCCAGCGCTACGCCGCATCTGCAGGGGACGTAGACCTTGATGCCGAAGCCGAACTCGGTCTCGCCGGTGTTGTAGACCGTGTCGCGGCTGATGCGCTCCTGGCCGCCCGCGGGCCACTCGTCGCTGGAAAAGGCGACGCGGTAGCTGCCGGGACCGGTGACGCGGGCGTCGAGATAGACGCCCTCCTGGGAGCGGGTCGGATGGAGGTTGAAGGCGAAGAGCATCCCACCCCGGGCGAAGCAGATCACCTTGTTCTCGTCGTCGATCCAGAGGCTCTCCGCCGGGCCGGAGCACAACAGGCGGTGGGAATTGACGAAGTAGGTCATGGTCCGATCGAAGGCCGCCAGCCACTCGAACTTGCCGTTGGGGTTGTCCACCAGAGACCACTGACGCCGGGCGTGCTGGTAGCTCCAGTTGTTCCCCGCCCGGGGGAAGTCCACCCACTCGGGGTGACCGAACTCGTTGCCGATGAAGTTCAGATAACCGTTGCCCGCCAGAGAGCAGGTCAGGAAGCGGATCAGCTTATGCATCTCCATGGCCCGGTCCATGCTCGGACTGTGGTAGTCCTTCTCCATGCCGAAGTACATCTCCGCCCCCGCGAGGCGGAACATCATCGACTGGTCGCCGACGAGGGACTGGTCGTGGCTCTCCACGTAGCCGACGGTCATTTCGCCGGGGCGTCCGGCGGTCAGCTCCCGCCAGAGGTAGTGCATGCTCCAATCCTCCTGGCGCTGCTCCTTCACCAGCTTGATCCACACGTCGGGAATGCCCATGGCGAGGCGGTAGTCGAAGCCGACCCCGCCGTATTCCAGCGGCAGGCACATGCCGGGGAAGCCGCTCACATCCTCGGCGATCGTCATGGCCTTCTGATTGACGCCGTGGACCAGCTCGTTCGCCATCATCAGGTAGACCCGCGCGTCGATGTTCGTGTTCATTGAGAAATAGCTCTCATAACCGGTGAAGGCGCAGAGGCCGTGGTTCTCGTACATCATGCTGGTCACGCCGTCGAAGCGGAAGCCGTCGAAGTGGAACTCGTCCTGCCAGTATTTCAGGTTGCTCAGCAGGAAGTGGATGACCTCGGTCTTGCCGTAGTTGAAGCACTTGGTCCCCCAGGCGGGATGCCAGCCCCGGCCGCCGGACAGGAAATACTGGTCGTCGGTGCCGTCCTGCCCGTTCAGGCTCTCGCCCTCGTTGGGGCAGCTGTGGGAGTGGACCACGTCCAGCAGCACGGAGATCCCCAGGCTGTGGGCCTTGTTGATGAGGTATTTCAGGTCCTCCGGGGTCCCGTAGCGGTGGGAGGGAGCGAAGAAGTTCGTCACCTGATAGCCGAAGGAGGCGTAGTAGGGGTGCTCCTGGATCGCCATGAGCTGGATGGTGTTGTAGCCCGCGTACTGGACCCATCCCAGGGTCGTGTCGGCGAACTCGCGGTAGGAGCCGATATATTCGTGCTCCTGGGCCATGCCGATATGGGCCTCGTAGATCATGGGCGCTTCCGGGCGGCGCCGGGCGTAGAAGTCCCAGTCCGTCCACCGGAAGGGCTCGTCCGGCTCCCAGACCTGGGCGCAGAGGGTCTCCGTGGACATGTCCATCACGCAGCGCTTTGCGTAGGCGGGCAGGCGGTCAAAGGCCGCGCCCTGACGGCCCACCACCAGCTTCACAAACTGGCCGTGCCGCAGCGCGTCATGCCCTTTCAGCCGAACCTCCCACACGCCGTCGCCGATGGGAGACAGCGGGCAGGAAAAGCGGTCCCAGCCGTTGAAGTCGCCGGTCAGCCAGGCCGCGTCCGCGCCGGGCAGCCACTCCCGGAAGACCCAGCCGTCGCCGTCCCGGTGGAAGCCGAACCAGCGGTGCCCGTTGGCGAACTCGGCGAGGGGCGTATCCCCGCAGAGCGCCCAGCGGCGGTCGTTGTAACGGTCGAGGTGCATGCGGATCTCCCCGGTCCAGGGGATCAGAGTCGGGTCCTTCTCCGACAAGAGCCAGATCGCGTCGTCAGTGTGGATCATAGGGGGACTCCTTTCTGTTATTCACTATTTTATTGTTTCAGCTTCCAGGTCTGCGGGTCGGCAAGCGGGGTTTCCTCCGCGTCCAGCACGAAGAGCCGGACCGTGCCGTTTTCCGGTATGTCCGCGTCGTCGAATCGCAGGATAACGGTGTTCCCTCCCCTGCTCAGGGCGCGGTAACAGCTTTGGACCATGCGCCCCTCCCCGTCGTAGACCGCGGCGCAAAAGCGCGCGGCCTCCGGGTCCCCGATCCGGCAGCTGAAGGTCTGCGCTCCGCAGTCCAGCAGGACCGCCAGAGCGCCGTCGGGCTCCGTCCGCGTCAGCGGGTCCAGCGTCACGTTCAGGTCCACGTCGCCGGAGATGCCCGGAACGCGGCCCGTACAGGAATACTGCCACAGGCTGTAGCCCTCTCCGGCGCTGTGCCAGCCGCCCCAGGCGGCGATCCAGCGGTCATAGTCCTCGAAAAAGGGGTCCGTCAGCCGATCCCTCCACCAGTTCCCGCCGGAGTAGAAGCCGACGGCCCAGCCCGCGGCCTCCAGCCGCGCCGCGAAGATCTGCGCGTAGCGGAGCAGCTCCGCGTTCGTACAGCCCGCGCTGGTTTTGGAGTCCTCGAGGTCGTAATAGACCGGCAGGCTCGGGCTGTGGCCCCGGAGCAGCCGGAGGACGTGCTCCGCCTCGCTGCGGGCTTTGGCCTCGGTGTTCGCGTAGGAGTAGAGGTAGACGCCGTAGGGGATGCCCAGGCGCTCGCACTCGGAGGCGTTGCGCTCCCACCAGTCGTCGTCCTGCGCGGCGTAGTCCGAGCCGTAGCCGCAGCGGATGATCGCGTAGTCGATATAGTCCCGCGCCCGCTCCCAGTCGATCATGCCCTGCCACTCGCTCACGTCGATGCCGTACAGCAGCTCGTCGCCGTCCGCGGGCTCGGTCCGGAGCTCATACTCCGGCGAACGGTAGACCCGCCCGTCGAAGCGCAGCTCCAACTGGCAGTAGTACAGGCTGTCCGGCTCCAGCAGGGGCGCGCCCGCGGCGTGGAGGTCGTACCAGAACCAGTAATGGCTGCTCGTGCGGTTCAGGGAGCTTTCCGTGATCTCGGCGGCCAGCAGGCCGTCGGGCGTCCAGAGCCGCAGCGCCGACCAGGTGAAGGTCCCGGTCCGGGGCGCGACGGCCTTCGCCATAATGAGAGCGCTCTGCTTGCCGGGGAAGAGCTGGACCTGTTCCCAGTCCAGCCCGGTCACGACAGCCGGGCCCGTGTCGCTCAACTCCGCGCCCTCCGGCTCCGGCTGCGCCGACATGTCCCGCGGCGCTTTCAGCGGGTCCGGCTCCGAGTCCCGTTCCGCGCGGGCGGACGGCGGCAGAACCCACAAAAGCGTCATGCAGAGTAATATACTAAGGATGCGTTTTGTCATGCTGGAACCTCCGGGGTCATTGGTGCCGTTTCTCAGGGATTTCATTATCGCCGCAGGCGATCCCTTTTTTTGTTAACTTGCAGGGACGGCTCTCAGCCGTCCGGTCATCCGCAGGATGACTTCTGCCGCAGGCAGAACAAATTGCGTTGGCAGAAATCGAAACGTCCGGACGGCTAAGAGCCGTCCCTACAGAATAATTCCTACATTCAGTGATTTGCCTTTTTGCTGAGAAAAGCTGATAACCACAATCCCAATTTGCGTCAAACCGCCCCGTCCTCCGTCCGGATCGCCTCCGCCAGGGCTTCGGCCTCGGCGGCGTCTGTTTCCGTGACGGTCCCGGGGTCGGCGTAGCGGGCTTTCAGATAGAGGGCGCGGAGGCTTCGTTCGGCCTCGCTTCGCGCGGTCTTTCCACCCCGCTCGATGTCCTCGCTGGTGTCGCCCCGGCCGATCCGCTGGCCGCAGAGCTCCAGGCCCCGCAGATAGGACCGGTAGGCCCGGCGGACCCGCTCGGCGGGGGCGGAGGGGGCGCTTTGCTTCTTTCGGGTCCGACGGGCCCGGAAGCGTTCCTCCTGCACCGGCGCGGCGGTGGGATCGGCCTCCGTCCGCCGCAGGCCCCGCAGATAGAGGACCAGCAGAACGGCGGCGATTACGACGCCGACGACGATCAGCACCGCGCGCCAGGGGAACGCAGGCAGCTCCGGCAGGTCCAGCGCCTCCGTCTGCCTGGCGGCCTCCGCGGTCCCGGTCTCGAGCTCTGGGAGCTGCGGCGTGTCCGGCGTCGGCATGGGCGCCTCGTAGAATTCCTCCGGGTCGGCCAGGCTCCCCCACAGGCGGCCCATGAACGCGGAAAAATAGTAGATGGCCCAGAACACGAAGGAGAAGATCACTTCAAAAAACCTGCCCGCGTTCCGGAAAAGCAGCCAGAGCAGCGCCCCCAGCCCGCCTGCGGCGACGGGCGGCAGGACCAGCTCCGCGGCGCTCCACAGCTTCCAGCCCAGGTCCGTGCTCTCGCCCATCCGCAGCGCCCGGAGAGTCAGCATACCGAGGCAGCAGAAGGCAAAGCTGAAGCCCAGCACGCCCCAGGGCGCGTCCCCGCCCAGGGTGCGGTTCGCGCCCACCCAGAGGCAGGCCAGCAGCAGCACCGCGGCGCAGACGGGGAAAATTCTGCGGTAGCGCCAGTATTCCATGCCCCCGCGGACGAGGGCCAGGGTCAGCAGATAGTAGAGCCCGCCCGCGGCCAGGGCGAGGCGCAGCGGCAGGGACGCCGCGACCAGGCAGAGCAGCAGCGGCGGCGCGGCGGCAAGCATCCGCAGCGCCGGGTTTTCCACCGAAACGGCCAGAGTCCCGCAGACCAGGCAGCCGCCCACGAAGCCGGCGGGCAGCCAGAGCGGCGCGGTTTCCGGAAACAGCAGGCTCAGCAGCGCGAAGAACAGGCAGAGGTCCGCGCTGACGCGGAAGGCGGCGGCCTCTCTCACGCGCCCACCCCCTCCGGCGTCAGCACCACGAGGCGCTGGGCGCTGACGGCTTGCAAGCGCCGGAGCTGGGCGTCCTGGGGCGTGGCCGTGACGACCACGAAGCCCCGCTCCCCCGCGTTTTCGGCGACGCAGCGGTCCACCAGTGTGGAAAAGCTCCGGTAGCAGGCCAGACGGCTCAGCCCGATCCCGCGCAGGATCGGGAACAGGTGTCCCCGGCCCAGGCCCCGCCCGGCGTCCCGGAGGTCGCCGTTGGAGCGGAGCAGATAGGGTATTTTACGTTCCTCCAGCGTTTCGCAGACCGCGCGGGTCAGGGCCAGGCAGCGCTCCATGCCCGGGCCGACGCCGCCGTCCATGTTCAGCAGCACGGCCACGTCCGCCTCGGCGGTGTAGTCCGGCTGCTTGACCATCCATTGGCCGGTCCGGGCGGTCTGGGTCCAGGCGATGCGCTTCATCGGCTCCCGGCCCGTGTACTCCCGGTAGCCCGCGACGAGGCAGGGGTCCTCGTGGAGGAAACGCCGCACGGAGCGGGTGCCCAGCAGCCCGCCCAGGGGCTCCGTATCCTCGCCCGGCTCCGCGCGGTCGGCGGTGCAGATGACCCGGACCTTCGGCTCCACGGTCTTTACGGCGCTCTTCACGCCGAGATAGTCCCCGGTTTCCAGATACAGCTTGCCGAGGGTGTGCAGGCCCCGCCGCCCGATGGCGAAGCGCAGCCGCCCGCTCCGGCGGCTGTGGGGCCGCAGGCGCAGCCGGAGCTCCGCGTGGACGCCGGAGATGTCCCGGACGACGTGGGTCTTCTGCCAGTCCTCCGGCTCGAGGATCGTCACGTCGTCGTCGAAATAGATCGAGACGCCCACATAGAGCAGGGGCAGCCGGGAGACGTTCGTCACCGTCCAGCGGAGGGTAACGGCCTCACCGGGGGCGCAGAGGGGCAGATCCGCCTCCACGGCGGCGCTGACCGCGCGCCCGGCGCGGTTCAGACTCAGGTATTCCAGCGCGGCGACAACCAGCAGCGCCGCGACGATGGCCGCGGGGATCATGGCCGGTCCAGGGGGACGGGCAGGTCCTCGAGCACGCGCTTTAAGTAGCCCTCCGCGTCCAGGTGGCTGTGGCCGTTCAGCACCAGGCGGTGGGGCAGCACAACCAGGGCCTCGGTCTTGACGTCCTCCGGGATCGCGTAGTCCCGTCCGGAGATCGCGGCCCGGAGCTGGGCAGCCCGGTAGAGGGCCAGGGCCCCGCGGGTGCTGACGCCCAGGGCCACCAGCTCGTCGGAGCGGGTCTTTTCCACGATATCCATCAGATATCCCGCCACGTCGTCGCCGACGCGGACCTCGGGGTATTGGGCGCGGAGACGCAGCAGCTCGTCGCGGGTCACGACGGGCTTCAGGTTCTCCAGGATGTGCTTCGCGTCCGGGCGGCGGAGGACGGAGATCTCCTGCTCCCTGGTCGGATAGCCCAGGCGGAGGCGCAGGAAGAAGCGGTCGAGCTGCGCCTCCGGCAGCGGAAAGGTGCCGTAGGACTCCACCGGGTTCTGGGTCGCCATCACCATATAGGGCTGCTCCATGGGCCAGGTCTGGCCGTCCACGGTGATCTGCAGCTCCTCCATGACCTCCAACAGTGCGCTCTGGGTGCGCGGCGTCGCGCGGTTCAGCTCGTCGGCCAGGATGAAGTCGGCGAAGAGCGGGCCGGGCCGGAAGGTGAATTCACTCTCCTTCTGATTATAAAAATGGATGCCCGTCAGGTCCGAAGGCAGCAGGTCCGGGGTGAATTGCACGCGGCGGAAGCGCCCGCCCAGGCTGGCGGACAGGGCCCGGAGCAGCATCGTCTTGCCCGTGCCCGGCACGTCCTCCAGCAGCACGTGCCCGCCCGCCAGCAGGCAGATCACAAGCTGCTCGATCGCGGCGTCCTTGCCGACGATCACCTTCGAGCAATTTTCGACCAGACGGTCGCGAAAGGATTGGAAAGCGTGGATATCCATAGGTGGTCCTTTCTCTGAGTTAGGAGTTAGGAGTTATGAGTTATTGGGTCGGAAAGCGGGTTCTCAACTCCTAACTCCTAACTCATAACTCCTAACTGTCCAGCGACTTATCGTACAACTCCCGCTTCGGGAAGCCGCTTTCCTCCGCCGCCAGCTTGCAGGCTTCCTTGCGGCTTCTGCCCTGCTCCATGTACCTCCGGACCAGGGCGAGGGCTTCGTCCTCCGTCATCGTCGGCCCCTCCCGCTCCGGGGCTCCGGCGACGACGAGGACGAACTCGCCGCGGGGCGGGGTCTCGGTGAAGTGGGCAAGGGCTTCGGAGAGGGTGGTCCGCAAAAGCTCCTCATGCAGCTTGGTCAGCTCCCGGCAGACGGTGAGCTGTCTGTCGCCGAAGGCGTCCAGCAGGTCGGCCAGGGTGCGCAGCAGCTTGTGAGGGGCCTCGTAGAAGATCATGGTCCGCCGCTCCCCTTTCAGGCTGTCCAGATGCTCCCGGCGGTTCTTCGTCGTAGTGGAGAGGAAGCCCTCGAAGCAGAAGCGCTGGGTCGGCAGGCCGGAGAGGGCCAGGGCCGTCGCCATCGCCGTGGGGCCGGGGACCGCGGTCACCGGGACCCCCGCCAGGGCGCACTGGCGCACGACGTCCTCGCCGGGATCGCTGATCGCGGGCATGCCGGCGTCGGTCACCAGGGCGCAGCTCTCCCCCGCCAGCAGCCGGGAGAGCAGCTTTTCGCCCATCTCGGCGCGGTTGTGCTCGAAATAACAGATCATCGGCTTGCGGATCTCAAAATGGTTCAGCAGCTTCAGCGTCACCCGCGTGTCCTCCGCAGCGATGAAGTCCACCGCGCGCAGCGTCTCCACCGCGCGAGGGCTGAGGTCGCCAAGGTTGCCGATGGGCGTTCCAATTAAGTAGAGTGTTCCGACAGACATAGAGTTCCTCTCTTGAGTGAATAGTTAATAGTTGTGGTATCGCCTTCGGCGATTATTTTAAAAATTTGTCGTGAAGCGACACCTCAACTATTCACGATCAACTATTCACTATTAACTAAATTCTATGGTAGATTCTCCTGCTCTACGCGCTTTCCTGCCCGTCCGCGCCGCAGAGGATCAGCGGCGGTTCGGTTTTCAGGCCGGGTCTGCCGCCTCTGCGGGCTTCCACAAGGATCAGATTCGGCGCGGAACCGGGACGGTGCTGGACCCAGCGAAGGCGTTTCGGCTCCAGACCGTGCTTCGTCAGGGTGCAGCAAAGCTCGCTCAGCCGCTCCGGACGGTGGACCAGGGCAAAGGCCCCGCCCCAGCGCGTCAGATACGCCGCGGCCTCACAGAGCTCGTCCAGCGTGCAGTTTCGCTCGTCCCGGGCCGCCGCGCGGTTCTCCTCCGGGGCGGTGCAGCCGCTTCCGGTGGGAAAATAGGGCGGGTTGCTCACCGCAAGATCAAAGTGCCCCGCCGGGAACAGGCTTCTATGCTCGCGCAGGTCGGCGCAGAGGACCCCGGCGCTGCCGTGTCCGTTCGCTTCCAGGTTCTCCCGGCAGAGCGCCGCGGCGTCGGGAAGCAGCTCCACCGCGCTCAGCTCCGCCGCGGGGTCCCGCTCCGCCAGCAGCACGGAGAGCACCCCCGCCCCGCAGCCGAGGTCCACGATCCGCTTCGCGCGGACGCCGCCCGCGAAGTCCGCCAGCAGCACGCTGTCGGTGGACAGCGGAAAGGCTCCGCCGCAGCGAAACCGCGGCCCGCCCGGCCAGAGCTCATCATAATCATTCATAATAATATATAATAATTTCGCCCGATATGGAAATACCATATCGGGCGTCGAACGTGACTAAGCTTACTCGGTAACGATCGCTTCCACCGGGCATCCGCCGGCGCAGGCGCCGCAGGAGATGCAGGTCTCGGGGTTGATCGCGTAGCGGCCCAGAGCGTCGTCCATGGCAATCGCCTCGACAGGGCATCCGCCGGCACAGGCGCCGCAGGAGATGCAGGCTTCCGTAATCACATACATGGGAATTACCTCCTTCTTTGGTATGATGGCGCGGGGTTTTGAGTCAGGGGAACGAAAGGCCCCGCCGCCCTTCTTCTGCCCCCTATTGTAGCATGTTTTTGATTTTTGTCAAACGAAAATCAAGAAACTTTTCTGACCAAACGTCAAAAAACATCAAAATACTGCGAAAATTTAAGGAAATTTAAGATAATCGAAGCATTTGCCATGCTGGATGAAATTTCCTTGGCTTTTATAGTCAGGAATGGTCAAAAACAAGGTTTGATTTTTTGACCATTCCTGACTATTATAGGCCCATAAAGATCAAGCAAGGTCAAACACAAAACCGACAGACAACAGGAGGTGAACAAAACGGCAACCACCGATCTCATCGCAAACTTCATCCAAAGCGCGATCGACGCGAGCACGGAAGGCTTCGCCGAACTCCAGCGCAGCGCGCTGGCAGAGATGTTCTCCTGTGTTCCCAGTCAGATCAACTACGTCCTCTCGACCCGGTTTTCTCCGGAACGGGGCTTCTCGGTAGAGAGCAGACGCGGCGGCGGCGGATACATTCGCATCGCCAAGGTCCACGAAAGCGCCAGAGAGAGCGTGATGAACGCCCTGGACAGCCTGGGGGACGCGGCGGACGCGACAGCGGCCGAAACGACGCTCCGGAACCTCAGTGAATCCGGCGTCCTCGACAAGCTCACCGCCCGAATGATGATCGCCGCAACCGGCAACAGCGCCCTCAAGAGTCTCGAGGGCGAGCAAAGAGACCAGATCCGCGCAAGCATCCTCAAGCACATGCTCGTCAGCTACGTGAGCGAGTAACATTATAAATTCTAAAAAAAAAATAAAAAATCTGAAAGGAAATTACTACCATGAAATGCGAAAAGTGCAACAACGAGGCCACCGTCTTCTACAACAGCTTTGTCAACGGCATCCCTGTCCACCATCACTTCTGCGATGAGTGCGCCAAGACCGCGAACCTGGACGAGCTCCAGAGCTTCGATCCCACCGAGATCCTCAGCAGCATGAACAAGAGCTTCACCGACATGCTCGACGGCATGGGCGGCAACTACGGCAAGGTCTTCGACGAGATGACCAAGAACTACACCAAGGTCTACGACGAGATGCTGAAGTACTACAACCAGTACCTCGACTGGGTCAAGGAGTCCTACACCCAGGTCCTGAACTACTTCACCGACATGATGAACCGCAGCAAGGAAGTTTTCGCTCCCTACACCGCCGAGTTCGAGAAGAGCTTCAGCCAGGTCCAGGACTACTACACCAAGCTGCTCGCTCCCTACAACGAGGAGCTGCAGAAGCGCTATGACGAGCTCCAGGGCTACTACACCAAGCTGTTCGCCCCCTACACCGAGGAGCTGCAGAAGCGCGTCGACGAGCTGAAGGACTACTACAACAAGCTGTTCTCCGCCTTCGGCATCGACCTGGAGAAGAACGTCGCCGAGTTGCAGGACCGCTGCAACGAGCTGATGGCTCCCGTTCTGGAGACCCTGCACAGCTTCGACAGCATCTACGCTCCCTACCGTGATATGATGGAGAAGATGCTCCCCAAGTTCGCGATGAACTGGGAGAACCCCTTCTTCACCGTGAAGGACGGCAAGGTCGAGACCGTCAAGACCGAGCTGGTCAGCGAGCCGAAGCCCGCCAAGAAGCCCGCCGCCAAGAAGACCACCGCAAAGAAGACCACCTCCAAGAAGGTCGAGGAGCCCAAGACCGAGACCGTCGAGGCGCCCAAGGCTGAGTAATTCCTGACCTCAAATAACCCATTACAGCGATACCCTTTGGCAAATCCCCTGATTCCTACAGCGATCCCCCTTTCCAAGCATTTTCCTTTCTTTCATAATCAACCTCCTCTCTTTTTTATCAACTCCTTTCCAATCGCAAATCCCCTACCCCGCGCCCCCTCCTCCTTTTCTTTTTCAAAAAGGGTTCCCCCCGAGCTGCAAACCAGCCCGGGGGGAATCCCGCGTTTGGGGGAAACGTCGAAGCGTGGGGGATCTGGCGGATAAATTGGGATTTATCGAGCCGACATAATTTGTTTGTAGGGACGGCTCTCAGCCGTCCGTCGTAATGATTTCCGCCGACGCCGTAGGGAGCGATCCCCTGATCGCTCCGCGTTGCGCCATGTTTCGACGTCATATCACGCCCCGCGCGTTGCGCGGGGCGGCGGCGCGATCAGGGGATCGCGCCCTACGGGGCGTTTCGACGACGCGGACGGCTGAGAGCCGTCCCTACGGTCGAATCGTTACGTCGGCGCAACGCCTCGCCAAATCTCGCTCTCCCCATCCCCCGCTTTCTGTTTTCCCCTCTTCCATCCACCGACGCAAAGGAGCGACCACGATGAAAAATGCCGAACGGTCCCGTTATTTCTCCAAACGCCCCAAGTCCGCCCCCTCCGACCGCTTCACCGCCCGGGCGGAGACCGCCCTGGCGCGGGCGCAGGAGGCCGCGGAGGCGCTGGGCCACAGCTACGTGGGCAGCGAACACCTGCTGCTGGGCATCCTGCGCGAGGCAGGCGGTCAGGGGGCGCGGGCGCTGCTGCGGCAGGACTTTGACGAGCCGCGCTGCGCCGCCCTGATCGAGCGCCGCGTCGGGCGCGGGACGCCGGGTCCGGCGGTCTGCGGGCTCAGCCCCGGCGCGCGTCGGGCGATCCGGCTGGCCCTGGGGGACGCGGGGCGGCTGGGGCACCGCTTCGTCGGGACCGAGCATCTGCTGATGGGGATGCTCCGCGCCCCGGACTGCGCGGCGGCGGCGCTGCTGCGGGAGGCGGGCGTGGACGCGGAACGGCTCTATTCAGAGCTGCAGGGCCTGTTCCGCCCCGACCCGGACGCGGCGCGGCGGGAGCTCGATATCGACCGCCGGGCGGCACCATCGGGGAACGGGGACAGACTGTACGGCGTTTCGGCGCCCTCGACGGACCGGGCCCCGCGGACGGAAGCCGGTCCGCTCTCCAAGTACGGACGGGACCTGACCGCGCTGGCACGGTTGGGAAGGCTGGAGCCGGTGGTGGGGCGCGAGGCGGAGCTCGTCCGCGTACTGCGCATCCTCTCCCGGCGCTGGAAGAACAATCCGGTGCTGCTGGGAGAGCCGGGCGTCGGCAAAACCGCGATCGCCGAAGGGCTGGCCCAGCGCCTCGCCGCCGGGGACGTGCCGGAGGCGCTGCGGGGCCTGCGGCTGGTGAGCCTGGACCTGGGGGCGCTGCTGGCCGGGGCGCGTTACCGGGGCGATTTTGAGGAGCGCGTCGGGGCCCTGCTGAGGGAGCTGCGGGCACGCGGGGACGTGATCCTCTTCGTGGACGAGCTGCACACGCTGCTCGGGGCGGGCGCGGCGGAGGGGGCCGTGGACGCGGCGAACCTGCTTAAGCCCGCGCTGGGCCGGGGCGAGCTGCGGCTGCTGGGCGCGACGACGCCGGAGGAATACCGCCGCGTCGAACGGGACAGCGCTCTGGAACGGCGCTTTCAGCCGGTCTGGGTCGGAGAGCCGGACGCCGCGGAGAGCGAAGAGATGCTGCGGGGGCTGCGAGAGGGGCTGGAGCGCCATCACGCGCTGCGCATCGACGACGGCGCGGTCCGCGCCGCGGTAACCCTGTCCGCCCGCTATCTGCCGGACCGCCGCCTGCCGGACAAGGCCGTCGATCTGCTGGACGAGGCCTGCGCCGCGGTGCGCACGGCCTCCGGCGCGGAGGGGACCGTCACGGAGGCGGACGTCGCCGCGGCGCTGCAAAGCTGGACCGGCGTGCCCGTGGAGCTCCCCGGCGCGGGAGAGGCGCGGGAGCTGCTGGACCTGGAAACGCGGCTGTCCGCGCGGATCGTCGGACAGGACGCCGCGATCCGGGCAGTCGCCCAGGCGGTGCGGCGGGGCCGGGTCGGGCTGCGGGAGGCGGAGCGCCCCATCGCCTGCCTGCTCTTTCTGGGGCCCTCCGGCGTCGGCAAGACCGCGCTGTGCCGGGCGCTGGCGGAAACCGTTTTCGGTAACGCGGACGCCCTGCTCCGGCTGGATATGAGCGAGTACATGGAGGCCCACGCGGTCAGCCGCCTGATCGGCGCGCCGCCGGGCTACGTCGGGCACGGGGAGGGCGGGCTGCTCACGGAACCGGTCCGCCGCCGGGCGAACCGCGTGATCTTACTGGACGAGATCGAGAAGGCCCACGACGCGGTCTTCGATCTGCTGCTGCAGATCCTCGACGCCGGGCGGTTGACCGACGCCCAGGGCCGCCGCGCCGATTTCCGGAATACGATCCTGGTGATGACCGGGAACCTCGGCATGGACCGGGGCACGGGCTCCGGGCGGGCGCTGGGCTTCTCCGCGGAGGCCCGGGACGAGGCTGCGGAGACCGAGCGGCGCGTGATGGACGCCCTCCGCCGCCGCTTCCGCCCCGAGCTGCTGACCCGGATCGACGAGACGGTGATCTTCCGCCGCCTGAACGACGCCGATTGCCGGACGATCGCGGATCAGATGCTCCGCGAGGCCGCGGCGCGGTTGGAAGCGCTGGGGATCCGGCTGGACTACGGCGCGGAGGCCGCGGAGGCGCTGGCCGGGCTCTGCCCCGCGGAGCAGGGCGCGAGGCCCCTCCGCCGGGCAATCCAGACAAAAGTCGAGGACCCGGCGGCGGAGCTGCTGCTTCGCGGTGCGCTGCGCCCCGGCGCCACCGCCGTCCTCCGCGTCACGGACGGGCGGCTGGAGCTTCGCCCGGAGAAAAAGTAGTTTCAATGAAGCGCAAATGGTAAAAAGCGCGGTGGAACAAATTGGGATTTGGCGAGGCAGTTAGGAGTTATGAGTTAGGAGTTATTGGAGCTGTGACGATGCAGGCAACTCCTAACTCCTAACTCGATAAA
>JAFSRS010000134.1 GCA_017445985.1 Oscillospiraceae bacterium
AGCTTGATGATCTCGGCGCGCATCTGGTTGCGGAGCTTGGCGTCCAGGTTGCTCAGGGGCTCGTCCATCAGGAACACCTTGCTGTCGCGGACCATGGCGCGGCCGATGGCGACGCGCTGGCGCTGGCCGCCGGACAGGGCGCGGGGCTTGCGGAGCAGATAATCCGTGATGCCCAGGATCTCCGCGGCGTTGGTGACGCGGTCATAGATCACGTCCTCCGGCAGCTTCTGCAGCCGCAGGGAGAAGGCGATGTTGTCATAGACGGTCATGTGGGGGTAGAGGGCGTAGTTCTGGAAGACCATCGCGATGCCGCGGTCCTTCGGCTGGAGGTCGTTCACGACCTCGCCGTCGATCTCCACGGTGCCGCCGCTGATCTCCTCCAGGCCCGCGATCATGCGGAGCGTGGTGCTCTTGCCGCAGCCGGAGGGGCCGACGAACACGACGAACTCCTTGTCCTTGATGTCCAGATCGAAGTCGTGGACCGCGACGACCTTATTGTCATAAATCTTTTGAACTTTCGTCAGTTTTACGCTTGCCATAAGTTCTCACTCCTTCTTCAATCGTTCCGTCAGCCCTTCACCGCGCCGCCGGTCACGCCCTCGACGTAGTACTTCTGGAGGCACATGAACAGGATGGTCACGGGGATGGCGACGACGACGCCGCCGGCGCAGAACATCGTATAATTCGAGGTTGTCATGGCGTTCGTGGCGAGCCAGGATTGCAGACCGACCGCCACGTTCATCGCGCTCGGATAGAGCTGGGAGACGTAGCGGGCGAACACGAAGTCGCCCCAGGGGCCCATGAACGCGGTCAGCACCGTGTAGATTACGATGGGCTTGCTCAGCGGGAGGATGATCTTCCAGAGGACCTGGGCTCTGGTCGCGCCGTCCACGCGGGCGGCCTCGTCCAGGCTCTTGGGGATCGTGTCGAAGAAGCCCTTGGACACGTAGTAGCCCATGCCGGAGGAGGCGACGTAGACCAGGATCAGGCCCGGCAGGGAGTTGCCGTACTGGCCGGTCAGGTGCAGGTCGTCCAGCACGCGGTAGAGGATGATCATCGCCAGGATGCCGGGGAACATGCCGAGGATCAGCATGAACTGCATCAGGAATTTCCGCAGCTTGAAGCGGAAACGGCTGAGGGTGTAGCTCATGCAGAGGACGATCACGGTCTGGCAGACCGCCACCACCAGCGCGATGACGAAGGTCATGATATACCAGCGGGGGAAGTCGGTGGAAAACAGGCGGACGTAGTTGTCGATGCCCCAGGTCTCCGGGATCACGTAGGGCACCGGCCAGGTGCTCTCCACGCGGAAGGATTGGAGCAGGATGCAGGCGAAGGGGATCAGCCAGATGATGCTGATGACGATCAGCAGGATATGGATGATGCTGTTGGAGATGCGGGCCGAGGCCCTGAGGCCCATGCTCCGTTTCAGAGAAGTATTTTCATTCATTACTGGAAATCCTCCTCATTCTTGACCGAGGGCAGGAGGTTGTAGACGATCAGCGAGATGATCGCCACGACCAGGAACACGAGGATACCGACGACGGAGGCCAGGTAGTATTTCGTGTCGCTGCCCGTTGTGATCTTGAACAGCCAGGTGATGAGCAGGTCGGTATAGCCCACGCTGCCCGAGGCGCCGGAGGCCACGGGGTTCGTGGGCCGTCCGCCCGTCAGCAGGAAGATCACGTTGAAGTTGTTCATGTTGCCGGTGAACTGCGTCAGCAGATAGGGGCCGGTGATGAAGAGCATGTAGGGGAGGGTGATCTTGGAGAACTGCTTCCAGCCGCTGGCGCCGTCGATGCGGCTCGACTCATAGAGGTCGGCGGGGATGTTCATCAGGATGCCCGTCGCCATCAGCATCAGGTAGGGGATGCCGATCCAGATGTTGATGACGATCACCATGATCCGGGCGATCAGGCCGTTGTTGGCCGTGCTGCCCCAGAAGTCGATGGACTGGGTAATCAGGCCCAGGCTTTTCAGCGCGCCGTTCACCAGGCCGTTCACGTCGAACATCTTCGAGACGTACAGCAGGGAGATGAACTGCGGCACCGCGATGGTCATGACCAGCACCGTGCGCCAGAGCTTCTTCACGCGGATGCCCTTCTTGTTGATCATCATGGCGACGAAGATGCCGAGGAAGTAGTTGGTGAAGGTGGCGAAGAAGGCCCAGAGCAGGGTCCAGGTCAGGACCTCGCCGAAGGTGGCCGCGTAGTTGACGCCGCCCACGTCCCAGGAGAACATGGTCCGGAAGTTTTCCAGCCCGACCCAGGTGAACAGAGCGTTGGTGTAGCCGTTGTGGGCCCCGTCGTAGTTCGTGAAGGCCACGAGGATCATAAAGATGATCGGCATGACCGTGAAGATCAGGATGCCCAGCAGGGGGAGGGCGAGGAGGGTCTTGTGGAACTGGTCGTCCACGAGGGAGCGGAGGTCGTCCTTGCCGCTTTTCAGCTTCTTGCCGGAGGCCAGGATCTCCTCCATGATCTTGTTCTGCTTGACGTTCATCCGCCAGGTGTAGATAAAGGCGATGATGAAGAAGATCGTCAGCACGCCGTAGAGCAGGATGCGGAAGGAGTTGTCCTGCGGCACGGAGACGTACTGGTCGAGGATCTCATTGTAGCTGCGGATCGGGCCCTGCACACCCAGGGAGCCCAGCATTTTGATCCAGTAGCCGCCGCCGGTGGGGAAGACCATGTAGAAAATGAACACGGCCTCGAAGAGCAGGAACAGCAGTCCGCGGAGGACCTGTCCCCGAGCGATGTTGCCGAAGCCCATGATGAAGAAGCTGGTCTTGGTTTTCCAGTCGCCCTTTGCGAAGGTGACGCCGATGTCCGCGAGGGTGCGGACGAGCCCGACGCCCAGGCTTTTGAAGAAGCGGCCGATCTTGCAGATCCCGGCCCAGATCTTCAGCGGGATCGAGATCAGAAAGCTCAGCAGCTTGTAGAGGAATTTCTGGCCCTTGGACAGGCGCAGATATTCCATATCGGTATATCGTTTCATGTCGCTGTCCCTTTCCATATCGTATTCCGTAGGGAGCGATCCCCTGATCGCTCCGCGGAGCGATGTGGGCATCGCTCCCTACGAAAGAGGAATGGCCGGAGCCATATTGCTATGACTCCAGCCAAATTTGATTCAGCCAAAGTTCAAGCGAGGTGGACTTTGGGCGCTCAGGCTCAGCCCTCGATCAGGCTCAGCGGGGCCTCGGGGGTGTTCAGATCGAAGTGGATCACGTAGGTGCCGTCGGCTTCCACGACGAAGTTGTCGCCGTCCGGGCCGGTGGCGCCGTAGTTGACGCCCCAGCTTCCGGTCTGGCGGACCTTGAACTCCTCACCGGCGTGCAGCTCCATGGGCTCGCTCTCAAAGACGTTCTCCTCGACCAGAGCCATCGGGAAGTCGGTGTCCCAGCTCGTGCCGTTGATCGCGCCGATGGCGCTCCAGGCGGCCTTCAGGCTCAGCGGCTCGTCGGGAGTGTTGGTGTCCAGGCGGATGATATAGCAGCCGTCGGCCTCGACGACGAAGTTGTCGCCGCCGGCGCCGTTGATACCGAAGTTGTTGTCCCAGCTCGCGCCCTGACGGCACTTGAACTCCTCGGCGGCGTGCAGCTCGATCGGGTCGCTCTCAAAGATGCCCGGCTCGACCTGGTGCATCGGGAAGTCGGTGTCCCACATGGTGCCGCCGACAGCGCCGATCACGCTCCAGGCGTTCTTCTCGTCGGCGGTCATGGTGAACAGGGAAGCGACCTTGTCGCGGTAGTTGTCCAGGGCCTGCTGCAGACCGGCCTCGTCCTCGGCGGCCTTCACGTCGTCAGCAATGACCTTGGCGATGTCCCACCAGGAGCCGTGGATCTGGCCCTGAGGCACGGAGTAGGGGCTCTGCTTGAGCAGGGCGGCCAGGCCGGGGTTGGCCTGAACGGCCTCGTTCTGCTGGGCCTCCAGGTTGGCGGGACCCCAGGACAGGGCCTCGAAACGCTCCATCTGGCGCTCATAGTCGGTCAGGTACTGGGCCAGACGGTGCAGAGCGGCCTGCTTGACCACGTCGTCGCCCTGGGGCTTGACGCCCATCAGCTTGCAGCCGTTGAAGGAGCCGAGGTGATAGGTGTTGCCGTCGACCTCGAAGCTGGGCAGGTCGGTGGCGCCCAGGTTGTCGCCCAGGATGGACTCGGCGGCCTCATAGTCCCAGGTGCCGGTCACGACGATGGCCGCGCCGTTGGCGAACTCAGCGGCCTTGGAGGAGCTCAGGTGCATCGGGGAATCCACGAGCTTCTTCATGCCCTTGACGGCGATCAGGCCGTTGGCGGAATTGAAGGTGTCGTTGACGGAGACGAACTCCACGCCGCCGTCGTCGGTGGTCTCGGTGGTCCACTCGGACACGCAGCCGGTGCCGAAGAACCAGGAGGCGATGTACCAGGCGGAGGTGTTGGCCTCAAAGGCGAAATACTTGTCGGCGGCTTCGCAGTCGGCGATCAGGGCCTCGAGGGAATCCAGGTCCTCCTCGGGAATGACGGACTTGTCATAATACATGAAGTAACCGTTGTCGCTGGTCAGCGGATAGGCGAACAGCACGTCGCCCGCGGTGGCCGCGCCCACGACGCCGGGGTCGTTGGCCGCACGGACCATCTCGCTGGCCTTGGCGCCGAGCTGGTTCAGAGCGCCGCCCTGGACGAGGCGGGCGAACTGGTCCTGCGCGAAGCAGTACAGATCGGCGCCGGCGCTCACGTCGACCAGCATCTGGTCGGCGGCAGTCGCCTCGGAGACCGGGTTCACGGTGGCGTTGAACTTGATGCCGTCCGTGTTGGTCTCATTGTAAGCCGCGATCTGCTTCTGGGTCAGCTCAACGGCGTTCTCGCCCACCCACACGACGATGTCGTAGGTGCCGGCCAGCTCGCTGCTGCCCTGGGCCGCGGGCTCGGTGTTGGTCTTGGTGGTGTCGGTGCTGTTGCTCGGCGTGGTGGTCGTCGTGGTGGTCGAACCGCCGCAGGCGGCAAGACCGAGCACAAGGACCAGGGCCAGCATGACCGCAAGGATTTTTTTCATAACTGTAACCTCCTTTTTATCTGTTCCCCGCTGAGGGCAGGAAACAATTTCGAGACAAATTATACACCGTTGTTTTTGTGTTGTCTATCATGAAACGTGCGATAATTCCAGAAAATGTTGTAAAATTTTCCTAATTCGATTTGTAATTTTTTACGAAAGTGTTACGGGAGGCCGCGGAGGGCAAATCGGGATTTGGTGAGATCATGTTCGTAGGGGCGACCCTGTGTGGTCGCCCGCAGGTTACGACGATTGCCACGTGGTCCCCTGATCGCTCCGCGTTCCGCCATGCCCGGACGTCGCATTCCGCCCCGCGCATCGCGCGGGGCGGCGGCGCGATCAGGGGATCGCGCCCTACGGGATCGGTGGTAATCTTGGTGCGGGCGACCACACAGGGTCGCCCCTACATTCAACTCCTCGCCTAATCCCAATTTGTACAAATGCGACGAGAGGGCTCGCCCCTTCCGCCGCATTGTGATTCCCGGTCGATTCAGCCAAACTCCCGCAGCGCGGGGAGCGGGCGGCCCTTCGCGTCGAAGAGCGCCTGGTTGTCCACCGCGCAGCCGCCGTACCAGCGCCCGGCGTCGTCGGGGTCGTAGACCGCGGCGAAGCTGCTGGCCCAGCCGCAGCCGCAGCGCTCCCACTTCGCGGCGTTTTCGGCCCAGGAGGAACCGCCCACGCTGATCCAGCAGCCCTCCCAGTAGCAGACGCCGAGACCGTCGTCGCAGCGGTCCCTCAGCGCCTCGATCACGGCGCGGAGCTCCTCAGCCTGCCCTTCTTCGGTATAGGGCCAGGGCCCGGCGGCGCTGCCCGCGCCGATGGTGTTCTGGAAATAGTCGGAGTCCGTCAGCGTATAGGGGTAGCTGGTCTCCATCACCATCACGGGCTTGCCGGTGATGGCGCTGACCTCATTCAAAGTCTCCACCAGGTTGTCCAGCGTCCCGTGCCAGATGGGGTACCAGGACGAGGCGAACACGTCGTAGTCCAGCCCGGAATCGTTCAGCCGCTTCGCGCAGTCCGCGTAGGCCCCGGAGCGCTCCGGGTTCGTGAAGTGGACCGCGATCAGGGCCTCCGGGCAGGCGGCCCGCACGGCCCGCACCCCCGCCGCCATCAGCGTCAGCATCCCGTCCCAGCCGGTCTCGCCGCAGATGGCCCCGTTCGTCTCGTTGCCGAGCTGGACCATGCCGACGGTCCCGCCGGCAGCCTGAATGCTGTTCAGCGCCTCAAGGGTAAAGGCCTCCAGCGCCCCGGCCTTTTCGGACAGGCTCAGCCCCGCCCAGGCGCGGGGGGCCTTCTGTTTGCCGGGGTCGGCCCAGAAGTCGGAATAATGGAAGTCCACGATCAGCTTCAGGCCGTACTTTGCCGCCCGCGCGCCCAGCGCCGCGGCGTTCTCCACGTCGCAGTTGCCGCCGCCGAAGCCCTTGCCGTTTTCGTCGTAAGGGTCGTTCCAGACCCGGACGCGGACGTGCGTCACGCCGGAACCGGCAAGGGTCTCCAGCGGGTCGGCAAGCTCACCGTCCCAATTATAATATCGTACCCCCGCGGCCTCCTCGCTCAGCAGGGAGGAGCAGTCCACGCCGCGGATGAATCCGTCCTCCATGGCGCTCTCATCCTTCATGTCCAGCAGCCGCCGCGCGACCTCCGCCGCCGCGCCGTCGTCCAGGTGCCCGCTCCGGTTCCCGAAGAACAGGTAATAGTTCTCCGGCTCGACGCCCTCCAGCGTATAGGTGATATAATCCCGCGCGACGCCCGCGTCCCGCGCCGCGTCGTAGACGCGCAGCCCGTAGGCGACGCCGTCCCGCGTCCACTCCGCGCCGTCGGTCTGAAAGCCCAGCTCGGACAGCGGGACGAACTGGTCGGTGATCGCCTCCGCGTCCTGCTCCCGCAGCAGCATCAGGTCGGCCTCGCTCAGCGCGCCCTCGTTGAACATCACGTAGCTGGTGGGGTGGACCTTCACCATGCGGATACCCTCCGGCGGCGGGCTTTGCAGCAGACGGCTGAGCTCCCTGTCCCGGCAGCCGTAGGCGCTGACGAACGCCGTGACCTTTTTCGCCGGGACCGTGTCGGTGAGCTGGGTATAGACGAAGCCCCAGAGCAGCCCGGCGGCGATCAGCCAGATGATATAGACGTGGAGCCGGGAGAGGACGC
The DNA here is from genome assembly GCA_017445985.1 of Oscillospiraceae bacterium. GTDB lineage: Bacteria > Bacillota > Clostridia > Oscillospirales > Oscillospiraceae > RGIG7114. Next base: position 7,176 of record JAFSRS010000134.1, read on the forward strand.
GGCGGAACAGGCCGGGGCGGGCCCTGCGAGGCGCAGCGGCCTCGGCCCGCGCCGCGGCCTCCGGCGAATCGGGCCGCGCGTCCCGGACGTAGCCCTCCGCCAGCGTCAGCGTCACCGGCGCGTTGCCCAGCGCCTCGACCACCGGGGCCAGGTCCGCGTGGAGCTTGACGATCCGCTCGCCCGCCTCCGTTTCCAGCGCGGCGGAGCAGACCGGGATGCTCCCGCGCAGCCGCCGCACGCCGTCTCGCAGCCGCAGCCGTCCCGCGGCCTGCTCGCCCGGTTGATCCAATATCCATTCTATGTGGCGGTACTCCCCGCGCCGGGCCAGGATGCCGAAGCGCAGCCAGTCCAGCGCCACCCAGCCGCCGAGGGCGAAGATCGCGACGCACCAGATCAGCCGCGCCGCGGCGTTCACCGGGTCCACGCCGGCGCTGATAAACACGCAGACGCCCGTAACGAGCACGCACCAGTGCGCCAGCCCCAGGATCGCGCGAACGTTTTTCTGCCGCAGCCGGACCAGCGTCTCCGGGCGGTAATAGTCGGTAAAGTGTTTCATGGGTTGGATTATAGCACAAGACTTTTGAAGTAACAAGTGGCTTGTACTTCCTTGTTCCTTCGCTTACGTCCCCGCTTGACACCGCCGCGCCGACGGCGTATCATGAATACAATTACATATCGAATTGAGGTGGATCGTATGCTGTTCAAGCACCTGCTCCGCGTCCTTCCCATCGTCCTCGCTGTGGCCCTGCTGGCGGCTTGCGGCGCGGCCCCGGCCGCCGAGCCCGCGAGGGAGCTGGCCCTGACGGTTCCCACACAGAACGCCGAGGCTCCGGACGACAATTCCCGCGTGTTCTATGAGATCTTCGTGGGCTCCTTCTCCGACTCCGACGGGGACGGGACCGGCGACCTGCGCGGTATCATCGACCGGCTGGATTACCTGAACGACGGGAACCCCGACTCCGGCCTGAGCCTGGGCGTCGAGGGCATCTGGCTGACTCCCATCTTCCAGTCCCGCAGCTACCACAAGTACAACGTGGCGGACTATTATGCCATCGACGAGAAGTTCGGCACGATGGAGGACCTGGACGCGCTGATCGCGGCCTGCCACGAGCGGGGAATCAAGCTGATCCTGGACCTGGTCATCAACCATACGGACCTGATGCACGAATGGTTCAGCGCCTTCACGAAGGCCCACAGGAACGGCGACACCTCTGACCCCTGCTATGATTACTACTGCTACTACCACCGCGGCGAGACCGCCCCGGCGGGGCGCAGCTTCTCTCAGCTCTCCGGCACCGACGACTTCTATGAGTGCAACTTCTCCGGCGACATGCCGGAGCTGAACTTCGACAACCCCGCCGTCCGCCAGGGCGTGCTGGATATCGCGAAATTTTACCTCGAGCGCGGCGTGGACGGCTTCCGCTTCGACGCGGCGAAGTACGTCTACTTCGGTGACAACCCCAGGAGCGCCGAGTTCTGGGAGTGGTACATGGACGAGCTCCGGGCCATCAAGCCCGACGGCTTCTATATCGCCGAGGTCTGGGACGGCGACGGCGTGACCGAGCAGTATTATTTCGCGATGGACTGCTTCAACTTCACCGTGAGCCAGTCCTCCGGCGTGATCGCCGAGGCCGCGAAGGGCGGCAAGGCCAGCCGCTACACCGGCTACGTCGAGAGCTATCTCAATGAGATCCAGACCCTTCGGGCCGACGCCCTCTACGCGCCCTTCCTTACGAATCACGACATGGACCGGGCCGCGGGCTTCCTGAACGCGGAGAAGGGCGAGCTGCAAATGGCGGCGAACCTCTACCTGCTGGGCCCCGGCGCGCCCTTCATCTACTACGGCGAGGAGCTGGGCATGCGCGGCAGCCGCGGCGGCGCGAATACCGACGCGAACCGCCGCCTGAAAATGGTCTGGGGCGACGACGACACCGTGGCCGATCCCAGCGGCACGACCTACAGCGCCGACAACCGCGCGGCCCAGACCGCGGCGGAGGCCATGCTCGACGAGAACAGCATCTACAATTATTATAAGAACGTCCTGATGATCCGCCGGGCAAACCCGGAGATCGCCCGCGGAACGTATCAGTCCCTCGCCATCGACCAGGGCAAGCTGGGCGGCTTCACCTCCACCTGGAACGGGAACACGGTCTGCGTCCTGCACAACCCGTCCAAGTCCGCCGAGACGGTGGACGTGAGCAAGCTGGGCGGCTTCACCACCCTCGCCGCCGTCGCGGGCGACGCGGAGGCGGCCCTGGACGGCACGACCCTGACGATCCCCGGCCAGACCAGCGTGGTGCTGCGCTGAGGTTACATCACAAACGAAACGGCGGGCGGCTCCTCAGGGCCGCCCGCTTTTTATGTTTTGAATGCGCTCAGCCCTTCCCGGCCACGGCCCAGAAGTTCGGCTTGGGCTCCGTGTGGTCCCGTTCGAGCATCCCTCTGTGGGAGAGGAAATTCTCGTCGTCCATGAACTTCGCGTGGAAGGGGCAGAGGCGGATGCAGGCGTGACACTTGATGCAGATGCCCGGCGTTTCCGCCACGTTGTCCGGGTTGATGGAGCCGACGGGGCAGAGCTTGACGCAGGCCTTGCAGTTCGTGCAGAGGCTCATATCGGTGTTGGGCTTGGCGGGGAGGAACTTCTTCGGCAGCCCGTCCAGACCCAGGGGCACGTAGTAGGGCGCGTCGGCGTCGCCGGGGACGTTCAGCGTCACAGGGGAGCCGTCCCATTTTTCGATAAAGTCCGCGGTGGCGTCGGCCAGAGCGTCCAGCTCGGCCTTGTCCGCGTCGTTGGGGCGGCCCGTGCCGATGGAGGGGGAGAAGGCGTGCTCGGCGGCGAAGGCTCCGCCGGAGACGGGCCGGAAGCCGTCCTTCGCCAGCGTCGCGTTCAACTCGGCCAGGGAGTTCTCAAAGGCCCGGTTGCCGAAGCTCACCAGCGCCACGGCGGGGGCTCCGTTTCCGGTGAAGGCCGACTGCATGTAGGGCAGCAGCTTGTTCGGCAGCTTGCCCGCGTAGGTGGGCAGGACGAAGATCGCCAGGTCGGAGGGCTCGAATTCGTACCTTCCCTCGCGGGATTTCGGGAGGGTGATGTCGATCAGCTTTTTCGGCGCGCCCAGCCGCGCGGCGAGCCGGTCCAGGATCTGCCGGGCGATCTTGCGGTTGTTCCCGGTGGGGCTGAAATATACGGCGCAGATACGGGTGATGTTCATGGTCGTTCTCCTTTTCAATTCAAGATATTGGCGGGAACGGGGTATGCTGTTGATAACAATAGAGCATGGCAGAAAAGAAAGCACAAGGGGGTGAGGGAAAAGGGAAAAGGGAAAAGGGAAAGGGGAAAAGGGAAAAGAACCTCCTTATCCCTTATCCCTTGTCCCTTATC
>JAFSRS010000135.1 GCA_017445985.1 Oscillospiraceae bacterium
CGTCCTCAAGGACGCCCCAGACCGCCTGATCCACACGCTCGACCATACGCTTCGCGCCCTTGACGTTCTGCGCGTTCCCGTTCTGCACCAGCTTCTTCATCACGAAGGGGCGGAACAGCTCGATGGCCATCTCCTTGGGCAGGCCGCACTGGTACATCTTCAGGGAGGGGCCGACCACGATGACCGAACGGACCGAGTAGTCCACGCGCTTGCCCAGCAGGTTCTGAAGGAAGCGGCCCTGCTTGCCCCGCAGCAGATCGGACAGGGACTTCAGCTGCCGTCCGCCCGCGCCGGTGACGGGGCGTCCGCGGCGGCCGTTGTCGATCAGGGCGTCCACGGCCTCCTGCAGCATGCGCTTCTCGTTGCGGACGATGATGTCCGGCGCGGAGAGCTGCATCAGGCGCTTCAGACGGTTGTTGCGGTTGATGACGCGGCGGTAGAGGTCGTTCAGGTCGCTGGTGGCGAAGCGGCCGCCGTCGAGCTGGACCATCGGGCGGATCTCGGGCGGGATCACCGGCAGCACGTCGATGACCATCCACTCGGGCTTGTTGCCGGAGGCGACGAAGGCGTCCACGCACTCGAGGCGCTTGACGATCTTCGCCTTCTTCTGGCCGGAGGCGCTTTTCAGCTCCTCGCGCAGATCGGCGGCCAGCTTGACGCAGTCCACGTCCTGCAGCAGCTTCTTGATGGCCTCGGCGCCCATGCCGGCGTCGAAGTCGTCCTCATACTTTTCGCGGTAGTCGCGGTACTCGCGCTCGGTCAGGATCTGGCACTTCTGCAGCGGGGTGAAGCCGGGGTCGGTCACGATGTAGCTGCCGAAGTACAGGACCTTTTCCAGCACGCGGGGGGTCAGGTCCAGGATCAGGCCCATGCGGCTGGGGATGCCCTTGAAATACCAGATATGGCTGACGGGGGCGGCCAGCTCCAGATGGCCCATGCGCTCGCGGCGGACCTTGGCCTTGGTGACCTCGACGCCGCAGCGGTCGCAGATCTTGCCCTTGAAGCGGACCTTCTTATATTTTCCGCAGTGGCACTCCCAGTCCTTGGTGGGCCCGAAGATGCGCTCGCAGAACAGGCCGTCGCGCTCGGGCTTCAGGGTGCGGTAGTTGATGGTCTCCGGCTTTTTGACCTCGCCGTAGGACCATTCGCGGATCATTTCCGGGGAGGCAATGCCGATCTTGATGGCGTCAAAGGGTGCGTAACTCATCTTGCTCAATCCTCCTCCGTGTAGTCGTCGTTTTCCCCGCCGTCGTAGCCGTCAAGGGCGTCCTCGGCGTCCTCGATGGCGTAGCCCGCGGATTCGAGCTCGCTGTCGTCGGCGCGGTAGTCCTCCTTGTCGTCGCGGAAGCTGGGGATGAAGTCGTCCTCTTCGTCGTCCTTGAGCTCAATCTCCTCGCCCTGGGCGTCAAGCACCTTGACGTCGAGGCAGAGGCTCTGCAGCTCCTTCACGAGGACCTTGAAGCTCTCGGGCACGCCGGGCTGCGGGATGTTGTGGCCCTTGACGATGCTCTCATAGGTGCGGACGCGGCCCGTCACGTCGTCGGACTTGACGGTCAGGATCTCCTGCAGGGTGTACGCCGCGCCGTAGGCCTCGAGGGCCCAGACCTCCATTTCGCCGAAGCGCTGGCCGCCGAACTGGGCCTTGCCGCCCAGGGGCTGCTGCGTGACGAGGGAGTAGGGGCCGGTGGAACGGGCGTGCATCTTGTCGTCCACCAGGTGGTGCAGCTTGAGGAAGTAGACCCAGCCGACGGTGACGTCGTTCTGGAACTTTTCGCCGGTGCGTCCGTCGCGGAGCTCGCTCTTGCCGTCCTCGCGGAGGTTGGCGAGCTGCAGGGTCTCGTGGATGGTCTTTTCGTTCGCGCCGTTGAAGATGGGGGTGGCGACCTTCCAGCCCAGGGCCTGGGCCGCGTAGCCCAGGTGGACCTCCAGCACCTGACCGATGTTCATACGACTGGGAACGCCCAGGGGGTTCAGCACGATGTCCAGCGGGGTGCCGTCGGGCAGATAGGGCATGTCCTCCTTGGGCAGGATGCGGGACACGACGCCCTTGTTGCCGTGGCGGCCGGCCATCTTGTCGCCGACGCTGATCTTGCGCTTCTGGGCGATGTAGACCCGGACGACCTCGTTGACGCCGGGGCCCATCTCGTCGCCCGCCTCGCGGGTGAAGCGCTTCACGTCCACGATGATGCCCGCCTCGCCGTGGGGGACCTTCAAAGAGGTATCGCGGACTTCTCTCGCCTTCTCGCCGAAGATCGCGCGGAGCAGGCGCTCTTCCGCGGTCAGATCGGTTTCTCCCTTCGGAGTCACCTTGCCGACGAGGATATCGCCGGCGTGGACCTCGGCGCCCACCATGATGATGCCGCGCTCATCCAGATATTTCAGCGCGTCCTCGCCGACGCCGGGGATATCGCGGGTGATCTCCTCGGGGCCCAGCTTGGTGTCGCGGGCGTCGCACTCGTACTCCTCGACGTGGATGGAGGTGAACACGTCCTCCATGACCAGGCGCTCGTTGAGCAGGATGGCGTCCTCGTAGTTGTAGCCCTCCCAGGTCATGAAGCCGACCAGGATGTTCTTTCCGAGGGACAGCTCGCCCTGGGCGGTGCTGGGGCCGTCGGCCAGGACGGTCGGGGACTCGGGCCGGCCGTTCTCGCCCACGCGGTAGCCGTGGACGCGCTCGCCGACCTCGACGATGGGCCTCTGGTTGAAGCAGGTGCCCTGGTTGCTGCGGGCGAACTTGATCAGCTCGTAATCCTTGATCTCGCCGGAATCGTAGCGGACGGAGACGTTCGTGGCGCTCACGCGGGTCACGACGCCGTCGCCCTCGGCCAGCACGCAGACGCCGGAGTCGATCGCGCACTTGTGCTCGATGCCGGTGGCGACAATGGGGGCCTGGGTGGTCATCAGGGGCACGGCCTGACGCTGCATGTTCGCGCCCATCAGCGCGCGGTTCGCGTCGTCGTTCTCCAGGAAGGGGATCATGGCCGTCGCGATGGAGACCATCATGCGGGGGCTGACGTCGATGTAGTCCACGCGCTCGCGGTCCACCTCGACGATCTCCTCACGGTGACGGCAGATGATGCGCTTGTTGATCAGGCAGCGGTTCTCGTCCACGGGCTCGGTGGCCTCGCAGATGATATAGTGATCCTCCACGTCGGCGGTCATGTACTGCACGTCGTCGGTGAGGCGGCTGGCAACGACCTTGCCGTTCTCATCGCGCAGATGCTCGATGCGGCGGTAGGGGGTAATCAGGAAGCCGTACTCGTTCACGCGGGCGAAGGCGGCCAGGTAGCTGATCAGACCGATGTTCGGACCTTCGGGGGTCTCGATGGGGCACATACGGCCATAGTGGCTGTAGTGGACGTCGCGGACGTCGAAGCTGGCGCGCTCACGGCTCAGACCGCCGGGGCCCAGAGCGGAGACGCGGCGCTTGTGGGTCAGCTCGGCCAGGGGGTTCGTCTGGTCCATGAACTGAGACAGCGGGCTGGAGCCGAAGAACTCCTTGATGGCCGCGGTGACGGGGCGGATGTTCACGAGGCTCTGCGGGGTCACGATGTCGAGGTCCTGCAGGGTCATGCGCTCGCGGATCACGCGCTCCATGCGGCTGAAACCGATGCGGAACTGGTTCTGCAGCAGCTCGCCGACGCTGCGCATGCGGCGGTTGCCCAGGTGGTCGATGTCGTCCGGCTCGCCGATGCCGTTGGCGAGGCAGTTGAGGTAGTTGACGGCGGCAAAGATATCGTCGAGAATGACGTGCTTGGGGACCAGATCGTCCATGTGGTCACGGATCTGCTCGCGCAGCTCGTCGCCGCTGTACTGCTCCAGCAGGCCGCGGAGCACGATGCCGCGGACCTTCTCCTTGACGCCCAGCTCGGCGGGGTCGAAGTCCACGTACTTCGCCATGTCCACCATGCCGTTGGAGAACACGCGGACGGCCTTGCCGTTCTCCAGCTCCAGCCACACGTCCACGACGCCGGAGTTCTGGATCTCGTCGGCCCGGGCGCGGGTCAGGATCTCGCCCGCGTCGGCGATGATCTCGCCGGTGTCGGGGTCGGCGACGGGCAGGGCCAGCTTGTGGCCGCTGATGCGGGCGCCGAGGGCCAGCTTCTTGTTGAACTTGTAGCGGCCCACGTTGCTGATGTCATAGCGGCGGTGATCGTAGAACAGGCCCTTCAGCAGGGTCTCGGAGGATTCCACCGTGGGGGGATCGCCGGGACGCAGACGCTTGTAGATCTCGATCAGGCACTCCTCGCGGGTGGGGGCGGTGTCCTTCTCGAAGGTCGCGGTCATGCGGGCGTCCTCACCGAAGATGGCCTTGATCATCTCGTTCGTGACGCAGCCGGCGACGGGAGAGCCCTCGGGCAGGCAGCTCAGCCAGGTGCTGGGCTCGTTCTCCTCGTAGCGGCCCATGGCCTTCAGCAGCCAGGTCACCGGGATCTTGCGGTTCTTGTCGATGCGGACGTAGAACACGTCGTTCACGTCCGTCTCGAACTCCAGCCACGCGCCGTGGTAGGGGATGATCGTCGTGGCGTAGACGCTCTGCAGCGCCTTGTCGGTGGTCTTGTCGTAGTAGATGCCGGGCGAGCGCACGATCTGGGACACGATCACGCGCTCCGCGCCGTTGATGATGAAGGTGCCGCCGGCGGTCATGATCGGGAAATCTCCCATGAAGATCTCCTGCTCCTTGATCTCCTCCGTCTCGCGGTTGCGCAGCATGACGATCACCTTGAGCGGAGCGGCGTAGGTGGCGTCGCGGGCCTTGCACTCCTGCTCGGAGTACTTGGGCTTCTCGTTGATGGAGTAGCCGACGAAGCTCAGCTCCAGGTTGCCGGAATAGTCCGTGACGGAATCGACCTCGTCAAAGACCTCCTTCAACCCCTGCTCCAGAAACCAGCGGTAGGAATTCTTCTGGACCTCAAGCAGATGCGGCATTTCCTGCTCTTCCGGTACGCGGGCAAAGCTCTTTCGCAGAGTCTTGCCGTACAATACGTCCTTGGGCATATCGGGCGATCACTCCTTTTGCAGTATTGTGATGATACACGCGGGTGTGTTGTTTGTTGTTTATTCGGACGGTTTGTTTATACTTGATTGTTCGGGCGGACTGTGTTATACTGTGTTTACAAAAGGATAGGGTGGCAGTCTGCCCTATTGGCGATATAGCAAGTTATTTTATCATTTGCAAGCATGACTTGTCAAGATACATTTTGTCGCGGTTGGTGAGAAAACCAGCCGTTTTTTTGTGTGCATTGACGAAGGAGGCATAAAAGCCGTGACGATTCCGTATTTCTGCCTGCTGGTGATCGCGGCGCTGGGCTATCTGATCCTCTGGCACGAGGGCCTGCTGCGCGAGAAGGCCGCGATCTTCCTCTCCGCCGCGCTGCTGCTGGCGGCGATGGCGCTCCGGGCGGCGATGCTTCCGCACGAGACGCTGGACTATCAGGATTTTCTGACCCGCTGGGTGGACTATTTCCGGCAGAACGGCGGCTTCTACGCCCTGAGGCGGAGCGTCGGGAACTACAACGTACCATATTTATATTTTCTCGCGTTCTTCTCCTATCTCCCGCTGCGGGACCTCTATCTGATCAAGCTGCTGAGCATCCTCTTCGATCTGCTGCTGGCCTGGGGCGTGCTGCGGCTGGTCTCCCGCTTTCAGCGGGGCGACACGGCCCGGCTGCTGGCCTTTTTCCTGACGCTCTTCCTCCCGACGGTCCTGCTGAACGGGGCCTACTGGGGCCAGTGCGACAGCATCTACGTCGCCTTCGCGGTATGGAGCCTGGTCTTTATCCTGGAGGACAAGCCGATCCGCGGCGTCGCCGCCATCGCCCTCTCCTTCGCCTTCAAGCTCCAGGCGGTGTTCCTGATGCCCGCCTTTCTGGTGTTCCTCTTCGCGAAGAAGCTGAAATGGTGGCATCTGGCCTTCTTCCCGCTTACATATTTAATTATCGTCCTCCCCTGCGTACTGCTGGGCCGCCCGCTGACGGACGTGCTGCTGCTCTACTTCAACCAGGCGGACACCGTCGGCAGCGCCTTGAACTACAACTCCGCCTCGATGTACGCCCTCTTCCGAAACGCCGCAAACCCGGAGGAGGCCGCGAAGCTCGGCATCGCCGCGGCCTTCGCGTTCCTGCTGGCAGTGTATACCCTATGCTGGTTCCGCCGGAAACGGCTGAACCAGCGGGCCCTGCTCACCGTCTCGGTGCTGATCTGCCTCGCGGTGCCCTTTCTGCTTCCCCACATGCACGACCGTTATTTCTTCATGGCCGACGTGCTGACCCTCGCCTGCGCCTTCGTCTCCCCCGCCCTGGCCCCGATGCCGGTGCTGACGAGCTTCGGCTCCCTGATGGGCTACCATGCCTATCTGACGATGCGCTGGTTCCTGGACAAGCCCCAGTCCATGGCCTGGGGCGCCTGCGCGCTGCTCGCCGTGACGGTCACCCTCTGCCTGGACCTCGTCCGCCGCCTCTGCGCGCCGATGGAAAAAGTGAAAAAAAGCGGTTGACAAATCGCCGCAATCTGCTATAATACTTTTCGCACTCAGATGCGGGGGTGCTGGAACCGGTAGACAGGCAGGCTTGAGGTGCCTGTGTCCCAACATAGACGTGAGGGTTCAAGTCCCTTCCCCCGCACCAGGAAAAAAGCACGCGAAAGCGTGCTTTTTTCAATGAAGTCGCCCCTGCGGGGCTGAGGAAGCGAAATGAAGACGCTGCGCTAATGAAGGAATTTGAATGAAAAAATGAGAGCGAGGGCGACTTCACTTCATTCGGCGGCAGCGCCGCCATCTTTATTCACGAGCGAAGCGAGTATCTTCATTCGCACAGCGTCTTCATGTTTCGGAAGCTAGAGTCATGCGTAAAGACCCGTTATCGATCCAATCAATGGATTTCTCAGTTTCCATTATCAACCTTGTAAAGGACCTGAAAGCCAGACACGAATCTTTGATTTCCAACCGGATCGGCAGAAGCGGCACCTCCATCGGCGCCAACATCCGGGAAGCACAGTATGCGCATGGAAAAGCCGATTTTATTGCCAAATTACAGATCGCGTTAAAGGAAGCCAACGAAACTGGCTATTGGCTGGAGCTTCTGTTCAGAACTGGCTATCTGTCGGAGTCGGAGTATAAAGCGCTTGATACAGCTGCTGCGAGTATAAGAGTTATGCTGATCTCTTCCATCAATACCGCAAAGCAAAACATGAATCAGGATTAAAAAAATTTCTTTTGAGGAGCGCACCTTATGAAAGAAAAACCGTCCTCCAACTCCGGTTTACAGCCTTATCTTTCGCCTCTGGCCGTCTGCGCCCTGTCCGTCGGCTCGGCGATCGGCTGGGGCTCGCTCGTCGTCACCAGCAGGACCTATCTCTCCCAGGCGGGGCCGCTCGGCTCCATCCTCGGCCTGCTCGTCGGCTTCGTGATGATGCTGATGGTGGCCAGCCACTACCATTTTCTCGCCAACCGCTACCCCGGCACCGGCGGGCTTTACAATTACGTGAAGTACATCTTCGGCTATGACCGGGCCTTTCTGGTCGGCTGGTTCATGTTCCTGGTCTACATCGCCATCTTCTGGGCCAACGCCACGAGCATCCCGCTGTTCGCGCGGTACTTCCTCAACAAGGTCCTCAGCTTCGGTTACCTCTACTCCATCTTCGGCTATGAGGTCTATCTGGGGGAGGCGCTGGTCACGGTGATCGTCATCGGCCTGGTCGGGCTGCTGTGCGCGAAGAGCAAGCTGGCGACCGCACGTTTCATGGTGGCGCTGGTGATCCTCTTCACCGTCGGCATCACCGTCTGCTTCGTCGCAGCCCTGTTTGGGGGCGGCAGCAGAGGGATCAGCCTGGAGCCGGCCTTCGTCCCCGGCAAAAACGCCTTGCGGCAGGTCTTCCGCATCGCCTTTATCTCTCCCTGGGCCTTTATCGGCTTTGAAAGCGTATCCCATTCCGCGGCGGAGTACCACTTCCGGCACACCCGTATGTTCCGCGTGCTCCTGATCTCCCTGATCGTCACCACCGCGCTCTACATCTTCACGATCCTGCTGAGCGTCTCCGCCTATCCCGAGGGCTGTACGAGCTGGCTGGACTATATCAGCCGCCTGGACGAGTTCGAGGGGATCGCGGGCCTGCCCGCCTTTTACGCCGCGAACCATTATCTCGGCAGCCTGGGCGTGGATATCCTGATGGCGTCCCTGCTGGCGCTGGTGCTGAGCAGCCTGATCGGGATGCTGCGGGCGGTCAGCCGCCTTTGCTTCGCCGCGGCGCAGGACGGCGTGCTGCCGGAGCGCTTCGCCGTGCTCAGCGACAAGCAGATCCCGGTCAACGCCATCGTTCTCGCCGTGCTCGTTTCGCTGCCGATGCCCTTCCTCGGCAGAACGGCGATCGGCTGGATCGTGGACACCACCACCATCGGCGCGACCATCCTCTACGGTTTCGCTTCCGCGGCGGTCTTAAAGGTCTCCAATCAGGAGGGCTGCAAAAAGGACCGCCTGGTCAGCGGCGTCTGCCTGGTGATCCTGCTCATCTTCCTGGGCTTCCTGCTGTTCCCGAGCATGTTCTCCGACCACACCATCGAGACGGAGACCTACGTGCTGATGGCCGTCTGGTCGATCCTCGGCCTGATCTTCTTCCACGGCGTCATCAAGAGAGACCACGCTCGGAACTTCGGCAAGGCCATCATCGTCTGGATCGCCCTGCTGTCGTTCATCATCCTGATGGCGATGACCTGGGCGGAACGGCTGAACGAGGACCGTGAGAACGTTATCGTGAACGAGATCTACAGCTATATCGAGGGCACCGCCGACAGCGAAACGCTCTCCATGGAGCCTACGGAGTTCCTCGCGATCCAGCGCGAACGGCTCCACGACGCGGACAACATGAGCGTGGTGGTCATCGCCGCGCTGTTCGGCATCTCCCTTTCCGTGATGCTGTTCAACTATTCCTCCATGCACAAATGGGAGAAAAAAGCCAACGAGGAGCGGGACGAGGCGCGGACGGCGGCCTTTACAGACCCCCTCACCGGCGTCAAGAGCAAGCACGCCTTCGCCGTGCAGGAGGGGCAGATGGAGACGAAGATCGTCGAGGGCGAGGCCGGGCGCTTCGGCTTGATCCTCTGCGACGTGAACGGCCTGAAGCGGATCAACGACACCCTCGGCCACAAGGCGGGCGACCAGTACATCCGCTCCGCCTGTCACATGCTCTGCGAATACTTCCAGCACAGCCCCGTCTTCCGCGTCGGCGGCGATGAGTTCGTCGTGCTGCTGGAGGGGCGCGATTACGAGGCCAGGCGTCAGATCCTGGGCGACATCAACGCGAAGATCGAATCCCACGTCGGCAGCGATGAGGTCGTCGCGTCCCTGGGCCTGGCGGAGTTCGACCCGGAGACCGACAAATCCTTCCACGAGGTCTTTATGCGGGCCGACGCGCGGATGTACGAACGCAAAAAGCAGCTCAAGAGCATGGGAGCGACCACGAGGGACTGATCCCACATTCAGAAGCAAGGACCCCGCCGAAAGTCGGCGGGGTCCTTGCTTCAATATTTTCAATTCAGCCAGCTCGGCTTTCGTTCCTTCTTCTGCTTGCGTTTGTTCTCGTACATCAGCTTGTCGGCGCGGCGGACCACGTCCTCCACCTCATGGTCGGACTTGGGATCGTAGACCGCCAGGCCGCGGGCCACGTCGAGCTGCTCCCAGACCGGGGCCTCCGGCTTCCTCGTCGCGGCGCAGCGCTCGTCATAGCGCCGGATCAGCTCCTCCCGGTTCTGGAAATCCGTGTTCTGGAGCACGGCGACGAACTCGTCCCCGCCGATGCGGAAGACCGGGCTGTGGTCAAAGGTCTCGCAGATCACGGCGCAGACCCTCTTCAGGTAGAGGTCGCCCTTGTCGTGGCCGCAGCGGTCGTTGATCAGCTTCAGGTTGTTGCAGTCGAAGGTGCAGACCGCGAACTCGCACCCGCCGGGCTTGCAGCGCTGGGTCTCCAACTCCTGCGTAAAGATGTTGTAGGCGCCCTTGTTCCGCACGCCGGTGAGCGCGTCGGCGTAGGCCCGGTCGTTCAGGTCGCTGATGTAATGCTTCAAATGATTGATCAGGCGGTTGAAGGCGCGGGTCAGGATGCCGACCTCGTCCGGACCGTCATAGTCCAGAGTCACATCGTAGTTGTCGTTGTTCACCTGCTCCGCGGCCTCGGTGAGTTTTTGCAGGGGCTTGATGATCCGGCCGGTAAAGCGCAGAATAAACAGTCCGATGACCGCCACCAGCGCGCTGAAAATCAGCACGATCTCGAGGATCCAGCGCTCCAGGCTCACGTTGAGCTCGGAGACGGGCACCGACACGTTCAGGCGCATGCCGTTGATCAGCGGCAGCCAGACCGCCTGCTTCTCGACGCCCTCGTAATTGTAGCGGATGTAACGGCTCTCGCTCAAAAGCCCCTCCGGGACCTTCGGGTGATTCGTTTCCAGGGTTTCCAGATCGATGCGAGGATGATAGATGATGGTCCCCTCCGCGTCGTTGATGAAGGCATAGCCGTTCGTGTACAGCGTGATGTGGTCCACCTGCTCCGCCATCGTTCTGTAGTCGATCTCGATGCCGATCACGCCGACGAAGATGTCCCGGTAGTAGATCGGGATGTTATAGGAGAGCACCCGCACGTCCAGATTTTCCGTGATGTAGGGCGGCAGCCAGATTGATCGCCCCGTGCAGCGCGGGACCGTGAACCAGACCAGCGAGGAGGTGTCCTCCTTGTCGTAGAGCGTGATATCCGTGACCTCATGCTCCACAAAGCCGTTCCCGTCCAGGTTGACGAACCAGAAGCCCTTTACGGTTTTGGAAACCTCCGGGTCGATCCGGTAGTAGTAGGTCAGGACCCCGTTCGTCTGGTAGGTGATCTTCGCGAAGATGTCGTCAACCCGCTTCGTGTGCGCCGCGAGATGCGCGTCGTCGATGCCGTCCAGGTCGGATTCGATGTAAGCCGAAACCATCTCCAGGGACTGTTCCACGCTGCGGAAGTAGGAATCCAGATTTTTCTGGCCCGTTTCACAGAGCAGATACAGCATCTGGTTGGAGTCCCTGTTACTCATGTCCCGGATCGCGACCACGCCGAAAACAGCCGCGACGGTCATCGCAAGGATGATCGCGCAAACGGTGGTCAACGTGATTCTGGCACGGATGGATCTCATCGGAATACCTCTTCTGTCTCTTCTAATGAATTATATCCATTATATAGGAAACAAAAGATGATTTCAATACTATATTTGCAAATGATGCGGGTTCGTCTCTTGCAAATGATGCGCTTTTGTCAGCTTTCTGTCATGTCCAGTTCGCGCGGGAGGTCTCGACGAGCGCCCGGAAGTCCGCGTTCTGCTCCGCCAGAGCCGCGTCGAAGGCCTCCGGATCGGCTTGGTATTGGGTGTGCAGCAGGCCGCCGGGATCGAAGAATAGCGCGGCAAAGGCCCCGTCCGCGGTTTTCGCGGCCTTCAGCATCCAGTTGTCCCGGAGGCTCTGCTCGTCTCCCACGGCGGCGGCGCGGAGAGCGGCGGTCAGGGCGTTCAGCTCCGCCGCGTTCAGCTTCTCCCAGCCCTGGGGCCGCATGGCCTCCGTCCGGCTCAGCAGCATCTCACAGACGTCGCTGTGCCGCTCCAGTGTCCCCGTCTCATAATACCCGACGATTTCCGACAGCACGGCGTTGAAGTCGTGGAGCGTGGCGAACATATACGCCTCGGGAACCAGCTCCACGGCGAGACCGCCGTCGTACAGCCAGAGCGCCCCGCCGGTGTAGAGCAGATAGCGCCCCTCCTTTTCGGAGAGGGCCGCGATCCGCACCGGTGCGCAGTCGGCGTATCGCGGGCATTCATAGCTCCCCCTGCCGTCGCCGGAGAACAGCGCCTGGAACTCCGCCTCGCTCAGGTCCGTCTTGCGCCAGGTCACGCGGGAATAGATCGTCGTCCGGTCCCCGTCGAAATACGTGACCTCATGCTCGGCGGTCCGCTCTCCGTTCTCCCGCCCGATGTGCTCCGTCCGCAGCGCGACGCGCAGGTCCCGCCGGTAATCGACGTGGTCCAGCACCGCCGCGCCCTGCCCGGCCCAAAGCAGACGCTCGGAGACAAAGCTCTGGTCCGAGCCGGGGTCGTGCGTATAGGTCTCCCCGGTTTCCGCAGCGCTGACCGTCCAGCGGCCCACCGCGTCCCGGAAGCGCTCATAAATAGCCTCGCCGTCCTCCAGCTCGCAGTAGAGGAAGCCTTCCTCGTCCAGAATACAGTAATACGGCCCCCAGAGATCGAATTTGACGCTCCTGCCGTCTGTGGACGTGAAGCTGACGGAGAGCAGCAGGCTGTCGCGCAGCCGCTCCAGGTCCGGCTCCGCGGGCGGAGCCATGCGGAAGGACCGGTACAGGGCGTACAGTTCTTCCACGGTCTCCGCGTCGATCTGCGCGAAGGGATGGGCGGTGGAGCTGACGAGATTCCCCACCGACACGGAATAAGGTACAAATTCGTCCTCCGCCGTGTCGGTCAGCGTCCAGAGCCCGGGCGTCCGCGTCGGGCTCGGCTGGGGAATGGCAAAGGTCTCGACCGGATACTCCCCCTCCCGCAAGTCGCTGGCGGAGGCAAGGACGGGCAGCTCCGTGGGCTTCGGGGCCTCCGTCGGCCTCTGCGCCCCCGCGAAGGCGCAGCCCGCGGCGACAGCGGCCAGCGCCAGCACAGCCAGCGCCGCGAGCAGCGGCGTCCGGTAGCGGCGGGCGATGTGCCGGACCCGCTCGCCAAGTCTGCGCTTGCTGCCCGTCATGGTCGTCGCGGAGCAGAGCAGGCTGACCCGCGGGGCATAGGCCTCGGAGAGACGGATCAGGGTGTCGCCGTAGGCGGCCCGCTCCCCCTCGCCCAGCGCCTCCAGCGCCCCGGCGTCGGCGGCCAGCTCCGCGTCCTGACGGCTCATGGAGGCCGCCCACCAAACCAGCGGATCGTACCAGTGCAGGGCCAGGACGAAGCAGCGCAGCAGAGCCCAGACCGTATCGCCGTGGCGGTGATGGGCGACCTCATGGGCCAGGACGTGCCGCAGCCGCACGGCGTCCCCGGCGGTCAGGTCGTCCACGTAGACGGCCCGCCCGAAGAGGCAGGAGGAGCCCAGGCCCTCCACCGCGTAGACCGGCAGCGGGCAGTCGGCTTCGACGCGGACGCGGTTTTGCCGCAGCCGGCGCCGGAGGCGGAGGTTCTGGATCAGGAAAACCAGCAGCGCGGCGGTCGTGCCACTGAGCCAGCCGAACCGCAGCAGGGCGTGCGGTGTGAGGCTTACGCCGTTCCGGCGGTAGCCGTCCACCTCGTAAGTGTAGCGGTTGTAGCGGTTCAGATCAAATTCGTCCACGTCTACGCCCTGTTCCGCGTACCGCTCCCGGAGCTGCCGGTCCGCCTCGGCCCAGCTCATACGGGGCAGGGCGGTCTGACTCATAGTCTCAGCCAGTTCCACTGCCGGCTCGTCCCGCAGGGCCTCCACCGCTGTGGCGACGCTCGCGGGACTGCTGCCCAAAGTGCCGGGGATCAGCAGCCGCAGCAGGACCAGGAGCCACAGGGCGTAGCGCAGCTTGGGCTTGATCCGGACGCCAAACAGCGCCCGCAGCAGGACCACCGCGAGGATCAGGACCGCGGAAGATACGATCCACTGTGTCATCCCCGCCCCCTCCCCTCTTTCAGGATCCGGTAGAGGTCCTCGATCTCCGCGTCGCTCAGCTCGCAGCGCTCCGCCATCGCGCTCAGCAGCAGCCCCGCCCCGCCTCGGACCCGGGACAGGGCGTTGCTGGCCTCCTGCCGGACCGCCTGCTCCCGGGAAACCAGCGGCGTGAAAAGCTTGGCCCGGCCGGAGGCGTCCACGCCCACCGCGCCCTTTTCGGATAAGCGCGTCAGCATGACGTTCACCGTGGCCTTCGTCCAGCCGGTGTCTTTTTTTAACGCATCCACCAGCGCCCCGATCGTCAGCGCCTCCGGCGCGGCGTCCCAGAGCAGATTCATCAGCTTCCATTCCCCGTCGGACAAACGCAGCGCGGTCATAAGCACGCCCCTCCTTTTAGATAACATTTGTTATCCACAATGTAGCACAAAGGATAACAAATGTCAACCTCTTTTTCATGCCAGATTCCGTAACCGTCAGGATGCCACTGTAGGGGCGCTTCGTGAAGCGCCCCTACAGTCAAAACGCAAACCGCCCCGCACGGTTTGAGGCCGTGCGGGGCGGTGACGATTGATTCCGTTGCGATTGTGTTATTACAGCAGACCGCCGATCTTGACGAAGATCGGCGCGAAAACGAGCGCCACGACGGTCATCAGCTTGATCAGGATGTTGATGGA
>JAFSRS010000136.1 GCA_017445985.1 Oscillospiraceae bacterium
CCCCAGCGGGGGAGGGTGCCCGAAGGGCAGGAGAGGGAGAAGGTTGAAATTTGTGAGCGGAACGCGGAGCGATCAGGGGATCGCGCCCTACGGCGTGGCAACCGTCGTAACCTGCGGGCGACCACACAGGGTCGCCCCTACATTCAATATTTCTACAACTCCCAATTTGCCCCGACCCACGCCGGGATGGAAAAAGCGCGCCGGTCTGCGTTTCCGCATACCGGCGCGCCGCGTTACTTATTGCTTGTTACTTGTTGCTTGCTTCAGGTCTCCGGCGTGCCGTCGCCGCGCTTGACGAAGATCTTCTTCATCACGATCAGGGTGCCGACGGTCAGGACCGCGCCGACGAGCAGGCAGACGACGGCGTTCTGGACCAGGCCCGCGACGATGTAGGTGACGAAGCTGACGGCCGCGACGGTCAGGGCGTAGGGCAGCTGGGTCGAGACGTGCTTGATGTGCTCGATCTGCGCGCCCGCGGACGCCATGATCGTGGTGTCGGAGATCGGCGAGCAGTGGTCGCCGCAGACCGCGCCGGCCAGGCAGGCGGAGATGCCGATGATCATCAGCTTGCTGTCGGCGGGGAACACGGCCATCACGATCGGGATCAGGATGCCGAAGGTACCCCAGCTGGTGCCGGTGGCGAAGGCCAGGCCCACGGCCACGACGAAGATCACGGCGGGCAGCATGGCGAACAGTCCGGCGGCGGCGCCCTCCATGACGCCGGCGACGAACTCCTTCGCGCCCAGCATACCGGTCATGGTCTTCAGGGAGACGGCCAGGGTCAGGATCGTCATGGCGGGGACCATGGAGACGAAGCCCTTGGGCACGCACTCCATCGCGGCTTTGAAGGTAATGACCTTGCGGCAGAGCATGTAGATCACGATGACGATCAGGGCGATCACGCTGCCCCAGGGCAGGCCGATATAGGCGTCGGTGTTGCCGAAGGCGTCGATGAAGTTGCCCGCGCAGTCCGTGCCGCCCCACCAGTCGACGCCGAAGAAGCCGCCGACGTAGAGCATGCCGAGGGTGCAGCAGACGATCAGGACCAGCACGGGGATCACGAGGTCGATCACGCGGCCGCGCTCATGGCCCTGCTCCACCTTGCTGCCCTCCTGGCCGCCGAGGTCGCCGTTCAGACGGGCGCTCAGCTCGTGGAGGCGCATCGGGCCGTAGTCGAACTTCATCACGACCAGGCTGATGATAAAGACGAAGGTCAGCAGGGAGTAGAAGTTATAGGGGATGGCGGCGATGAAGAGCTGGATGCCGCTCATCTCCCCGCCCAGGCCCTCGGCCACGCCGGAGACGGCGGCGGCCCAGGAGCTCACCGGCGCGATCATGCAGATCGGGGCGGCGGTGGCGTCGATCAGGTAGCTGAGCTTGGCGCGGGAGATCTTGTGGCTGTCGGTCACCGGCATCATGACGCTGCCGACGGTCAGGCAGTTGAAATAGTCGTCGATGAAGATCAGGACGCCGAGGACGAAGGTCGCGATCTGCGCGGCCACGCGGGTCTTGATGTGGGTCTCGGCCCAGCGCCCGAAGGCCGCGGAGCCGCCCGCCGCGTTCACCAGGCAGACGATGATGCCCAGCAGGACCAGGAAGAGGAAGATACCGGCGTTGTCCGCGATGGCGACGGTCAGGCCGTCGTCGATCACGTAGTTCAGCGCCTGGATCGGAGCGCCCTTGGCGGACAGCAGGGCGCCGAGCACGACGCCGATGAACAGGGACGAATAGGCCTCCTTCGTGATCAGCGCGAGGACGATGGCGACGATGGGCGGAAGCAGCGCCCAGAAGGTGCCGTACATGGCGTCCACGGCCTCCTCGCCCTCCGCGTCCGCGAAGACCACGACCGAGAGCACCAGCATCAGCGCGACGCAGAGCGCCAGCGCGATGATCAGGCGCTTCCCATTGATTTCACGTTTCCTTCCCATGGAACAAATTCCCCCTCAAAGTGTTTTTGTTCTGCCGTCCGGGGACCCGGTCCGGCAGAACCCATTATAGCAAAGTATGAACAAAGAGTAAATAGGTTTTGGCAAATTTTACAGAAGGAACAGCAAATTCGGGGCGAATTGGTAAAAATTAAACAAAGGCTGGACGGGACAGAACGGATGTGATAGAATTATAATATGTAGGGACGGCTCTCAGCCGTCCGCAGACTGTAGACGAACGCGCGATTGCTCGAATCGGGAGTTGGCGAGGCGTTGCGCCGCACCATTGGCTCCCCTGCAAGGGGAGCTGTCGCCGCCGCTTGCGGCGGTGACTGAGGGGTTCTATCACGGCCCACACGGCACCCCCCAGTCACGTTCGCTTCGCTCACGCGACAGCCCCCCTTGCAGGGGGGCCAAATACGGTATCTCACCAAATCCCAATTTGTATATACGCCGGGGATGGCTCTCAGCCGTCCCTGCAGGCTGGCGTGAGGGGGTGACGGGTTTGCTGGAGCTTTTGAACGGTGCGCGGGCGGTGGCGCTGTTGGGGACGTGCAAGAACGCGGGCAAGACCACCGCGATGAACCGGCTGATCCGCGAGCTGGCGGAGGCGGGCGGGCCGGTCGCCGCGCTGACGAGCATCGGGCGCGACGGCGAGAGCCGGGACCTGGTGACCGGCACGGACAAGCCGCCCATTTACCTGTACGAGGGGATGCTGGCGGCGACGGCGGCGGGGCTGCTGCCGGTCTGCGACGCGTCGCGGGAGATCCTCCGCACCACCGGGATCCACACCAGTCTGGGCGAGGTCGTGATCTTCCGGGCGCGGTCCGACGGCTTCGTCCAGCTCGCCGGGCCGGGCATCGTGGAGCAGCTCGCCCCGCTGCGGGCCATGCTGACGGAGCTGGGCACGGGGATCGTCCTGATCGACGGGGCCCTCAGCCGCCGCAGCCCCGCCGCGGGGGTGAAGGACGGGGCCTGCATCCTGTCCACCGGGGCCTCGCTGGACCGGGACCTGGAGACCGTCGTCGCGGAGACGGCCTACGCCGCCCGGCTGCTGACCCTGCCGCAGACGCCCGCGCCCGGCCCGGAGGCGGGCAGGCTGACGCTGTTCCGGGCGTGTCGCCATCCGCTGTCGGCGGACGGGCGGGCGGCTCAGGGGAGCCGCCCCTACGGCGCGGATCACACCCCGCCGAACCTCGTTCCCGTAGGGGCCGCCGCCCTCGGCGGCCCGGAATCCCGTCCGCCTTTGGCGGACGGGCGGGCGGCTCAGGGGAGCCGCCCCTACGGCGCGGAGGGGGAGACTGCGAGCCTGACCGGCACGGGCTTCCCGGACTTCCCCGCCCTGCTCGACGCGCTGCGGCGGGAGCGCGGTCCGGCGACGGTGCTGCTCTCCGGGGCCCTGACCGAGACCCAGGCAAAGGCCCTGCTCCGCTCCGGCGCGGCGCGGGAGGGCCTGACCCTGCTCTGCGGCGGCGGGAGCCAACTGCTGCTGCGGCGCGAGACCTTCGAGGCGCTGCGCTTCCGGGGCGTCCGTTTCGCGGTCCGCAGCACGACCCGCCTCGCCGCGGTGACGGTCAACCCGGTCTCCGCCGGGGGCTGGCGCTTCGACCCGGAGGCCTTCCGCGAGCGGATGCAGGCCGCTCTGCCGGGCATCCCCGTGGTGGACGCGCTGCGGGATTGATATAATTATAACATGGTATATCGACCGCCCTCCCGGTTTTGCCGGGAGGGCGGTCTTGTTGTTTCTGTATGGGTTTTTGCTGTGGCGTTCCTCAGGTCGTGCCGACCTCCGCCTGCCAGGTGCCGACGGTGACGCCCTCCGCGGTGACCGTAATGGGCATGTAGGCCTTGCCCTCCGGGTTGCCGTAGGTGGTGGGGCTCTTGGTCTCGTGCAGGTAGTAGGTGCCGATCGGGAGGTTGCCCACGTAGAACGCGCCGTTGATACCGCTGGCGCCGTAGTGGCTCGCGCTGACGGTGAAGGTCGCGACCACGCTGCCGTCGCTGCGGCAAAGCGCGAACTCCGCGCCCTCCAGGGCATCGTAGGCCGGGTTGATCTTCTTGAGTATCACCTTGCGAGTCTGGGTGAGATCGTTTACGATCTTGTAGTCCGAGGCCTCGACGACGTCGGTGCCGTTGATCTTCACGTCGGGCTCGATCGTCACGGTGTAGACGTCGGGCCGCAGGCTGTAGCCCGTCGGGGCCGCCGTCTCCTTCATGTAGTAGGTGCCGATGGGCACGGGCCCGATGCGGACCACGCCCTCCGCGTTGGAGGTGCCGGTGAACTGGTCCCCCGCGCTCGGGTAGGGCACGGTGCAGGCCGCGTCGGTGTAAAGGGCAAAGGTCGCTCCCGCCAGGGCGTTGCCCTCGCTGTCCACCTTGGTGAACAGGATCTCGCTGCCGCCGACGGTGCCCCAGATCACGCGCTTCGCGTTGTTCCTGTCCGGGATGCCGTAAAGCGGGGCCGTCGTCGCCAGGGTGTCGGTATCGACGCGGGCGTCACGGAAGACAGCCAGGTTGCCGGGATCGCTGAGCTCGTCGTCCACGACCGCGAACTGCTGGTCCTTGATGTAGTGCGGGTCCTCCGCGGCCCAGACCCAGATATCGCCCTTGCCGCCGGTCAGCGCGCCGGTCACGCGGATGCTCGGGGCGTCCTCGCCCGCGTAGCCCGCCAGGTAGATATCCTGCCGCGCCTGGGTGTAGGCCAGGCCGCCGTTGGTGCCGCTGGGGTCCGTCGTAAGCAGGTTGCCCGCGGTCGCGCTGAACGCGCCCTCGTCGTCGGTGTCGCCGCCGCCGAAGCCCGGATCGCCGGAGAGGTTCAGGGTGCCGTGGGTCACCACGTTGTTCTTGTCCACGTTGTAGGCGACATAGATGCCCGCGCCCTGGGCGTTCCCCGCCGTCTGGGCCTTGGCGGTGTTGCCGGAGATCGTGCCGCCGCTCAGGTTCATCGTCGCGCCGCCCTTGACAAAGACCGCGCCGCCCTGCCCGACGATCGCCGCTCCGGCCTTGGTGGTCTCCGCCGTGTTGCCGGAGATCTCGCCGCCGGTGACGGTCAGCGTTCCGGTATCCAGATAGATGCCGCCGCCCTGGGCCAACTTTCCGGTGCTCTTGACGCTGTTGTTGCTGACCGAGCCGCCCGCGATGGTCACCGTGCCGTTTTTGATGCTGATGCCGCCCGCGTAGACCTCGCCGCTGGAGCTGGTCTGGTTGCCGTTGATCTCGCCGCTGTTCAGGGTCAGCTTCGCGCCGGCCTCCAGACGGACGCCGCCGCCGGAGAAGGCAGCCCGGTTTTCGTTGATCTTGCCGCCGTTCAGGGTGATGTTGACGCTGCCGCCGGTGGCAAAGACGCCGCCGCCGTTCTTGGCGGTGTTCTCGCTGATGGTGCCGCCGCTCATGCTCAGGCCGCCGCCGTTGAGATAGACGCCGCCGCCGTAGCCCGTCGAGGCCTCGGCCTGGCAGCTCGAGATCGTGGTCTCATCCTGGATCGTGACCGAGCTGTTCTTCCCGTAGACGCCGCCGCCGCAGCCGTTGATGTGGCCGTTCACCTGCTCGCCGTCCTTGGTGTAGACGTAGCTCGCGCCGTTCGACTTGCAGCCGCTGATGCTCGTCTGCGTGTCGCCGTCCGCGCCGAGGGTCAGGCTCTTGGCCGCGCTGTAGATGGCGCCGCCCTGGCCGCCGGCCGCGGTCTGCTCGCCGACCTCTCCCTTTACGACGATGATGGACTCGCAGCCGGTGAAGGTGCAGCCGTAGAGGGCCGCGGTTCCCTTGGCGTTCGTAAAGGCCGCGCCGCCGCCGTATTTCGCCTGGCAGTGATCGACGACCGTGACGACGGTCTGGGTCTCGGAGTCCACCTCCGTATGGGACGAATCCTTGAAGTCGCAATTTCTCAGGGTGGCGCTGCCCGCGATGCTCCGCAGGCCGCCGCCGTAGCCGTCGCCGTCCAGGGAATAGCAGCCCTCGAAGCTGCAGTTGGTGACGGTCAGGGTGCCGCCCTTGTTGGAATCGTTGGTAAAGTCGTTGGTAAAGTTGTTCAGTCCGCCGCCGTTGCCGCCGCTGCCCAGGGACGTGGCCACGCAGCGCACGAAGTCGCAGTCGCTGACCGTCACGCTGTTCACGTCGGCCTGGACGCCGCCGCCGGAGCGGGAGACGCAGTCCTCAAAGAGGCAGTGCTCCAGGACCATCGTTTTGGTCCCGCCGGTCGCGTCGACGTGGACCAGACCGTTCTTGTCAAAGTACGCGCCGTACTGGTACACGGCGCCGCCCTGCCAGACCGCGGTGCAGTTGCGGAAGATGTTCGTGTTGCCCTCGCTGGCGGTGATGCTGAGGCTGTTCGCCGTCGTGTTGATCGCGCCGCCGCCGTTGCCGTTGTTTTCCAGGCCGGATTTGCAGCTGTCGAAGATCACGTCCTTGACGTTCAGGGTATCGCCGGTCGTGAAGACCGCGCCGCCCTGGTCCGCGACAAAGCGGTAGATGATGCAGTTTTCGATGGAGACGTCGGACTCGAACGCGGTCAGGCAGCCGCCCCGGACGCCGCTCTCCAGCGTCACGCCGTCGCCGTCGATGATCAGGTCGGAGATCAGGAAGGTGGTGATCGCGGGGGTCTTCTCGGGATTGACCGTGAAGAACGCCTTCTCGCAGTCCGACGCGCGCTTCAGAACGGCTCTGTAATCGTTCGAGCTGTCCGGCACGCCCGGAGGCGCGAGGGGCGTCGGCCTTGCGCTGCGGAAGGGATAACCGTCCGTGGCGTTGCGGTCCGCGGTGGTGAACACCATGTCAAAGCCCGCGTTGACCACGACGACGTCGGTCTTCGGCACCTCATAGTCCACCAGCATCTCGATCCGGTGCTTGCTCAGCGCGGAGTACTTCTCCGTCTGGTTCTTGTGGTAGTAGTTGCCCAGGCCGCCGACGGTCAGCGTCTGCTCGTTCTGCGTCACGGTCCGGCCCTCGAACGCGCCCTTGATGGTGGGGAAGATCGCGGGGATGTAGATGTCGTCGCTGGGATCCTCCGGCGTGGCGCCGCCCTCCTGGAGGACGTAGAGCAGCTCGCCCTTGTCGTCAGTGACCTTGCAGATGGAGGGGATGTTGAACACGCGGATCGTGGTGTTTTCGGTGGGGGCCTCCAGCTTGAAGGCGTGGGAGGTGCCGCTCAGCAGGTTCTCGCTGCCGCCGGGGATCACGATGAACGCGGCGTATTTTTCGCTCTGCGCGGCGGTCAGGACCTCCTGGACCGTCACGCTGGCGCCGACGGGGATTGTGACGTCCTGAGAGGCGTCGTGGGTCAGGGTGAACAGCTCGCCGTTGGGCATCCGCACCTCGCCGTGGGCGTCCGTGGTCCAGGCGGCGTCGCCGCTGCCGAAGACGGTGTAATTCTGGATCGGGGCCGCGGTGTCGAGGTCGTGGCCGGTCAGCACCTTGACGCTGAACCGGAAGCTGTCGGTCGAAAGCTCCGGCTTTTCCTCGATCAGGGTCTTTTTGATCGTGACGGTGACGGTCTTGCGCTCGTTGGTGTAGTGGATCGTGTCGCCGTCCGCGGTCATCTCATTGACGGTGTAGACCGCGCCGCTGCCGGTGCCGCGGACGCCGCTGCTGGTGACGATGTACTCATCGCCCACCTGCTCGGTAAGGACCAGCTTCATGCCGATGGGGGCCTGGAAGATTGTCGTGCCGGTGTCGTCGGCGTTCATTGTGACGGTCACATCGCTCAGATTGGCGGAGCGCAGCGGAGCCCCCGTATCCGGGTCGAGCTCGGTCACGACGGGATGATAGGTGAAGGTGCCGCTGCCGATCCCGTGGTCGTTGATCCGGGTCTTATTCAGCGTCACGTCCACCCACTGGCGGTTGTTGGTGAAGGTGACCGTCACGCCGCCGGCCGCGTCGGGCAGCTGCTCGAAGCTGAGGCTGCGGTTTTCAGGATGATAGGTGGCGGTCCCCACGTTCGTCAGGGCCAGGGTGCTGAAATAGGTTTCCTGCTTCGGCTTGAGCGTCTCGGTGACGGTCAGGCTGCCGCCCACCGGGAAGACCACCGTCTCGCCCGTCAGCGTCGTGCCCGCGCTGTTCGCGCTGTCCACGGTGAAGCTCCTCGCCGCGCCGCCGTTCAGGCTGTAGTTGAAGGAGAACAGGGTGATCGCGCTGACCGGGTCGTTCAGGACCTTGACCACGGTCACGTCCACGGTCCGGCGCGTGTTGGTGAAGGTCAGGGTATGGTCGGCGGCGACCTTGTTCAGCTCCGCCGTCGTGCCGGAGCCCGCGCCGTCGTCCTCGTCGGCTTCTGTGTCGTGCCAGGTGAACTCGGTGTCGTACCAGGCGAGCTCGACGGCGCTGCCCGCCGGGACGCCGGTCTCGGTCACGGTCAGGCTCGCGCCCACCGGGACGGTGAGGGCGTGGGTCCCGTTCCTGCCCAGGGTGAAGGCCGCGTCGGCGGCGGCGAGGCTCAGGGACGCCGTGCCGTCCTTCGCCGCCGCGGTGAAGGTGAACTGCGCGCCGCCGTTCCAGGCGTCGTTCAGGGTCTTGCGCACCGTGACGGTTTTGGTGTTGCGGGTGTTGGTGAAGCTGAGGGTCGTGTCGGCGCTCACCGTCAGGCTGACGCCGCGGCGCAGGCCGAGATCGACTTCGTTCTCGATCCACTCCGCCTCCGCGCAGGCCCCGGCGGAGGTGACCGTCGTGTACTTCGCCGCCTCCTCGTCGCTCAGAAGCTCCTCGACGGTGACCGTCGTGCCCAGGGGCACGGTGATGGTCCGCGCCGTCGCGCTCCCGGCGTCGCGGGCGGAGGTGAGGGTGAACTTGTTCATATCCAGCGACAGCGCGTTCCCGTTCAGGACGGCGCTTGCCGCGAAGCCGAAGGAGCCGTTCGCGCTGTTGTAGGGATCGACCAGCAGCTTGATGATCTGCAGGTCCGCGGTCCTGCGGGTGTTGGTGAACTGTACGGTCGCGGGCTCCTCCGAGCTGGCGGTGAAGGCGGCCGTGCCGGTCTCCGCGCCGTCCACGGTGGTGATATAGTCCGCGTCGGGCGTCTCGACCACCGTGAGCGTGCAGCCCAGCGGGATCCGCAGGGTCCTGAATTCCCCAACGATGCCGTCGGCGTTCATGGTGTAGTCGAAGCTCAGCGTGTCGGAGGCCGGGTCGCTGCCCGGGAAGTTGACCGGGGTCTCGCCGTCCTTCAGGGTCGCGGTGAAGTGGAAGCTCCGCGTCTCGCCGGAGGCGAGGTAGACGTCGTCCAGAAGCTTCTCGACCGTGACGGGCTGGGTGCGGCGGGCGTTGGTGAAGGTGACGGTCAGGGCCTTGCCCGGCACGGGGTTCATGTCATAGAGCAGGCTGCTGTCCGTATAGCTCCCGCGGGTGTACGCGCTGCCGTCGTCGTTGAACAGCGCCTCCACGCTGGCGGTGTAGTTGGCGATCGGGATGTCCTCGGTGTGCGCGTCGGTGCTCGACGCGCCGGTCTCCTGGAGCTTCAAACGCGCGCCGATGGGGATGGTCAGGGTCTTTTCCTCGCCGTGCTTCAGGTAGAAGACGTAGCGGCCCGCGCTCTGATCCGTGGCGTCGGTCAGGCCGTCGCCCGCGGGATCGTCCCGGTCGATGGCATAGCCCTTGATGCCGATGCCGCCGTTCAGCAGCGTGGCGGTGAAGGTGTAGCTGACGTCCCCATCCGCCGGGACGTCCGCGACCAGCTTTTTGACCGTGACCTCCACGGTCTTGCGCGTGTTGGTAAAGGTCAGGACGTCGCCCTCGTTGGCCGCGGACACGACGGTATGGTTCGCCCCCGCGCCGCTGCCGTAGCTGTAGCTCGTGCCCTGCACCGCGGCGTCGGCGCTGCCCGCCGCCGTGGCGCGGGTCACGGTGGTGTCGTAGGTCTCCAGCTCCGTGGCGGACAGCATCTCGGTCACCGTCAGGCTGGCGTTGACCGGGACGAGGATCTCGGCGCTGCTGCCGCTGCGGACGGTCAGCAGGCTGCCGTCGTTGTCATAGCTGACCGTCCGGCCCAGCAGCTCGTAGGTGTACTGCACCCGGAAGCTGAAGGACTTGGTCGTGCTGAGGGTCGGGTCGGAGAGGACCTTGGCGATCTTGAGCTTGACGATCTTCTGGGTGTAGACGTAGACCCGGAAGCCCTGCTCGGGATGGCCCGCGCGGACCTCCTCGATCTTGACGTAGTCGGTATTGCTGCTGCTGAGGCTGCCGCCCTCGTCCGCGCTCAGCGTGAAGGTGACGGGGCCGTCGAGGGGCAGGTAGCTGGAGCCGACGAAGGTCTCCGTCAGGGTGTAGCTGCCCACGTAGAACTCGTTGCTGCGTCCCGATGTTCCGGGGAAGAACTCGCCGGTGCCGGTCTGGCTCGGATAGAGCTGCTCGGCGATCAGGCCGGTGGCGGAGGAGATGCGGAAGTAGGACGGGACGCCCGCGTTGCCGTCCTGGTCCACCTTGTAGAAGGTGATCGGGAAGCTCTTGAGCGTGTTGGTGTAGGTGACGACGGTGTCCGCGTTCTGCAGGGTGAAGCCGACGGTCCGCAGCAGCGTCGTTGTTGTGCCGCTCGTCTCGCTCCCCGCGCTCACCGTCAGGGCCGCGCCGTCCCGCGCCGCCGTGGTGACGTAGTCGTTCAGCCCGGTCCCGCGCTCGGTGATCGTGAGCTGCGCGCCGACGGGGATGTGCTCCAGATCGACGCCCGTCGTGCCGCTGGTGACGTGGAGGGTCCCCAGATTGGTCGTGACGCCGTCGAGCTGATAGGAGGCCGTGAAGTCAAAGATACCGGCGAGGCCGGAGCCGTTGTTCAGCGCCTTTTTCAGCGTGACGGTCCTGGTCTGGCGGATGTTGTTGAAGACCACCGTGCCGCCCGCCTCGGTGTTGTCCCAGCTCACGACGCGGCCCTCGACGGTCAGGGGCTTCGAGCTGGTGTCGCTGCTGCCGGCCAGCTTCAGCGGGTAATCCGGCGTCTGGGAGGTCCGGGTCATCGTGGTGTCGTAGTAGGCGGAGGTGTAGTCCGTCTCGGTGACGGAGTAGGTCGGCGTGAAGCTGTTAAATATATAGCTGTTGTTGTCGTTGTAGTTGCTCCACTGCCAGGACAGCGTGTTTCTGGACAGCTCCGCGCCGTCGGCGTCGTATTTGACGATCGTCGCGCGGATATACGGCTTGACACTGCTGCTGCCCAGGTTCTGCTCGCTCTCGATCAGGAAATATTCGCCGTGCTTGAGCGTGACAGTGCCCGTGCCCGTCGCGGTGAAGCTGCCGGACTTCGTGTTCCATCTCCAGCTGCTGTACTGCTGATACGCATAGGTTCCGCTCAGAGCGACCGTGAAGGTAAATTCCTTCGTCTGGTCGCCGGGGTCCGGGACCTCCTTGACGATGTAGACCTTCTTCGCCTCGGCGCTGTCGTCCCAGACCGCGTAGAGGGTCCTGACGCTGACGTAATCGCCCGCGCCGTCGGAGAAGAACTCGTTCAGGTCGGCGATGGTCCAGCCCGCGGCGCTGCCGGTGGAATACATCGGCTTCTCGGTCGCGAGGTCGTGATTCTCGGCCCAGTCCGGGTCGGGATCCCAGCCGCGGAACTGATAGCCGGGGCGGCTGTTGGTGGAGGTCAGCTCGTAGGAGGTCTGCTGCTGCTGGCCGTAGGTGATCAGGCCGCTGTCCTGGTGGTCGAAGTAGACCTCGTGATAATGGAGGTTCGGGGTCGGGTCGTTGTCGTCGAGCACCAGGGTGTGGGGGTTCAGCAGGGCGGTAAAGGTGACGACGATGCCCTCCGGGTCGATCTCCAGCACCTCGTTGAAGCCAAAGGGCTTCCGGTTCTGGACGCTGATGTAGTCCTCGTTGGTCCCGGTCAGCGCGCCGGTGAAGGTCTCGCGGAGCTCGCCGTTCAGTTCGCTCCTGGCGCTCAGCAGGTAGCCGGGGCCGAGGGTGTTGGTGCCGTTGACGGTGATATGGCGCTTGACCCAGGTCTCCTCGCCGTTCACGACCTGCTTGACGACGCCGTAGGGGACGGCGAGCCAGACGTAATCGCCCGCCTCCACCGTGATGTGGCTCAGGTCCTCCTGGCTCATCGGCGTGCGCTCATAGAGGCTCTCCCTGGCGTTGACGACCTGCAGCGCGCCCTCCGAGGAGCTGAGGCTGAAGGTCACGGGGCCGACGCCGGTCTCGTTGACGAACTTGATATAGACCAGCGGCTCCCAGACCGCGTACTTGGTCTGCTGCTCGTTGCGCTGCACCGCGACCACCGAGTCGGCGGGATAGGTGGCGACATAGTCGCCCTCGTCGCTCTCGTCGTCGAAGCCCAGCAGGAAATAGTTGTCCGGGTGCTTGAAGTAGTTCTGGCCCGCGGGGTCCAGCTCCGGCTTGCTCTCGTCCCCGTCCACGTGGGTCAGGTCGGTGGCGTAGCGGTAGAGCCGCACCTTCTCGCCGGACTGGATGTCGCCGAACTCGATCAGCTCGGTGTCGCCGGTGTCCGTCGTGACCGTGGCGGCGACCGTGCCGAACACGCCGTCCCAGGTGGAACTGAGATCGGTGTTGAGGTTCAGCTCGTTTTCGCCGTCGAGGGTGATGAAGCCGCCGTTGGCGTTCAGGGTCAGGTTGGTCACATAGGGTCTGCGGTAGGAGGAATCCTTCTCCTGATAGACCGCCTGCATGTGGATGACGCTGGTGCGGTCCGCGTAGGCCGCGTGGACGGTGAAGTCGTCGCCCGGGTCATAGTAGACGCCGTCCTCGATGGGCTGGTAGACGACCTGGCCCTGGCTGTTGGTGGAGAGGTTCACCAGCCGCCAGCCCTGGAAGATGTAGTCGTCCGTTTCGATGCCGTTGGCGGTGATGCCGGTGGGCTGGCGATAGATGTGCGTGGCGGCCTCGTCGGCGTAGCGGGAGGTCTCGATCTCCGGGTCGGTCCAATAGGGGATGGAGCCGTTGACGATGGTGCCGTCGTCCATCTCGTAGTCGGCGTGGTAGCGGATCTGGTAGCCCGCGTCCAGACGCCAGTAGGCGCGGAGGCTGAGCTCCCCGGTCACCGGGTCGGAGAAGTTGTAGGGCATCGACTCCGGGTTGCCGTTCGCGTCGAGCTTATACCAGCCCAGGAAGGTGTAGCTCTCCGAGCCGAGGGTGTGGCGGTACTTCTGCTTGGAGACGTAGGTCTCGCGCCAGGTTTCCTCGTCGAGCACCGTGGTCCCGGTGATGTAGCCGCCGACCAGGTTGGCCTCGACCCAGTTCTTGTAGAACAGGTAGTATTCGTGGAGCTCGCTCTCCGTCAGGTACAGGGCGCTGCGGTTGGCGGAGGGCAGGCCGGAGCCGTCGATGGCCTCGCTCTGGTACTGCGCGTTCATATAATAGTAGATCGCGCCGTCGTAGGTCTCGGCGAAGGCGTCGCTGACGGGGACGTACTCGCGCTTGAGGTTCGTGTACTCCGAGATCGTGGCCATGTAGTAGGCGTTGATATAGGTGGAATAGCGGGAGGTGGCCGCCCAGCCGGTGTCCGCCGCGCGCTCCACCGTGCCGTCGGGCGCGAGGATCTCATCGCGGCTGAAGTTGTCGAAGGGCGTCCAGGTCTCGGAATCGTACTCCGAGGGGGCGTACTGCACCGCCGTGCGGCCGCCCTGGCCGTCGTCGACCCACCACCAGCCCGCGCCGCTGTCGGCGTAGCCGCGCAGCGACAGGGTCGGGCTCTCGTTGTCCCACTTGTGGTTGATGTGGTCGATCTCGCCGCCGTTGGGGTCGATCTTCACGCGGAAGCGCACCGGGCTCCACCCGGCGTAGAGCCGCATGTTCGCGGAGGGCATGATCTCGTTGAACTTATAGGCCACGGTGCAGCCCTCGTCCACGTACCAGCCGGTGAAGACGTAGTTGTCCGGGCCCTGGACCGGCTGGGGCTGGTTCTTGTAGGCGGACAGCGGCGCTTCAAAGAGCACCATTTCCGTGACCGTGTTGGCCGCGACGAAGTCCCCCATGTTATCCAGCGTCAGCTCCGTGCCCTCGATGGTGGTCCCGGCCGCCTTCGGATAGTTCGGGTCGAAGATCAGCTCATACTTCTGGCGCTCGAAGCGGATGTGGAGGCCGGAGCTGCTGTAGCGCGTGGAGCCGTTCACAGCCGCGTTGCTCCAGGAGGAGCCGTTGTTCGTGCTGTATTGACGCACCTCGAAGCCGTTGTACTTGTTGGTGAACGTGAAGGTTCCGCTGCTGCCCGTGGCGATGGCGTTCGTGGCGGTGTCGGAGCCGAGGGCGGGATAGGAGCCGTCCAGGTTCTGCTTGTAAAAGCAGATATAGGTGCCCGACTGCGAGGTCTTGGTGCCGTACACGGTCAGCACGGTATTGTTGTTCGTCGCGTACTCCAGGTCCTTGAACAGGAAAGCGTCCAGGAAGGTCAGGCGGGACCCGCCGGAGGTCTGGGAATACCAGGTATAGCTCGTCGTGCCGATCTTGTCCGGCCAGGTATAGCCCGCCTGCTCCAGCGTCTGGCCGTACAGGCCCGTGTACATCAGCATCTTGTTGTAGCTGTCGGTCCGCGCGGCTCTGGTGAAGCGCTTGCCGGTGTAGAGGGTCTCCGTATCCTGGACGCCGAAGGAGTAGCGGTCGCCGGTGTAGGGCTGCTGGACCCCGTCCCCGTCCTCGTAGGTGTAGCCGGTGACGGCGACCGACCATTTGAGCTTCACATGGCCGTGGAGGGTATCTCCGCTGTCGCCCACGTTGCCGTCCTCGATATAGAGGCTCTGGCCCGCGGCCGGGCTGTCGGTGAACAGCTGATAGGTATAGGGCGCGGCGGTCCCGGCGCGGGTGTAGCGGTTCCCCGTCCAGACGGCGCCGCTCTCCGTCCTGTAGCGGGTGCCGGTGTACTCGACCTGGTCGAGCACCCAGCCGTCGCGGTTCGTCTGGGTCTGGTTTCCGAGCTGGTAGATGACGCCGCTCCCGCCGTCGCCGTAGCGGGTGCCGCTGGAATAATTTGTGAACCCGCCGTCGTTCGTCATGCCGTAGACCGTTCCGGTGTATACGCCGGTTCCGGTCGTCCTTTCATAGACGCCCCCGGTCCATTCATCGGAATAGCTATAGTTGCCGTACCACCCGCTTCTGGTTCTGTACCATTTTCCGTTGTGGTAGTACAGGGTCGTCGAACGGAAGCTGTAGCCGCTGTTGTAGCCCGTCCCCCTCGTGTACAGATAGTAGTTCCCGTTGCTGGTGCTGGTGGTCGGCGTATAGGTATAGTCGATGGCCCATCCCGTGACCGTCTCCACGGTCTCCCAGTCCAGCTCCACGTACTCGCCCTGGATCAGCGCGTATTGCTGCGGGTTCTGCTCATAGGTCTGGGTGGTGGAGACGTAGGTCCGCTCCGTAGAATAAGTATAGGTATCCCCGAGGATCGGCGTCAAAAGGACGTAGTCGTCCCCCACCAGGCCGTAAACGTCCTGCTGGCTGCCGTCGTTGTCGTTGTCGAGGTAGTAGCCCTCGGTATGGACCGTCGTGTACCACTGGTAGGCGTTGACCGAGGTCCCGTCCAGCTCCACATAGCCGCCGCGGCTGTCCTTGCCAAAGGTGTCCGAGCTGCCGCTGACGGTGTAGAGCGTGTCGCGGTACTCCTCCGTCCCGGCCAGGCGGCGGTAACGGGCGCCGGTCCACACGCTGTCGCCGTATTTCCAGGTATAGGTGGTCGTGGTGGTGGTCTGGGGCGTCAGCTTGTAGTAGCGGTAGTTGTAGTAGCAGTAATAGGTCGTGCCGTTGTTGGCGGGAGGCGGATCGTCCACCGTGTAGCCGCTGTCCACGTAGTAGTTGTAGCTGCCGGTCCAGAAGTTATAATCCCGCCCGACGTAGAAATGCCCGTCGGTGCCGTTCTGGTCCATATAGCGGGTCGTCTTCTGTCTGCCCTTGCCCGTCTGGAAGCTCCAGCGGGTGCGGCTGACGGTCTCGACCTCCCGCGTCAGCTCCTCGTAGAGCTTGACGCCGCCGGAGTAGCTGATCAGCGCGTACTGCGGCAGGATGGTGTCGGAGGTCGTCTGCTGGTAGTTGTAGCGGAAGGTGTACTTCATGCCGCTGCCCTGCTTGCGGGTCAGCCGGACGTACTCGCCCTCCACGATGCCGTACTGCTCCTCCGGGTTGTCCGCCGTCGTCTCCGTATAGTTGTAGGCGGGCTCGCCCTCGCCGCTGTAGCTGTAATAGAAGTAGAGCGTCATCAGGTCGCGGTCATAGTAGACGTTGACCACGGTGCTGCCGTCGCCCCGGGTCGTGGCGGTGTTCATCTCGGTGGTGCGGTAGTGGAAGCCGGTGAAGTCCGCGCTCCCGTCCACGTTGCTGACGTATCTTCCCTTGTCCTCATAGTTCGTCAGGAGGCCGTTGGCCCGCAGGTCCGCCAGGGTCATGCCGGAGCTGGTCTCCACCGAATAGGAGGCCTCGAAGTCGTAGTTCTTATCCATGTCATAGGCGTTCTTGTCGTCGCTGATCTTCTGACGCCAGATGATGATCTGGATATACGCGTCCTTCTCCTCCTCCCAGTGGGCGTAGAGGGTCACGCCCTGATCCGCGTCCAGGGCCTTGTAGGCGTAAAATCTGCCGTTCTCGATCTGATAGATCGGCGTCACGCCGTCCGCGGCGTACTTCGTGAAGGAGCCCGTGACGATGGAGCCGTTCTCGTCGGTGATCTGCTGGCCGTCGATGTAGTCGCCGTTGCTGTCCAGCGTCGTCGCGTCCGCGAACCAGCCCTTGAAGCGGTAGCCGGTGCGGCTGCTGGTCTTCAGGTCGGTGAGGAAGTAGCGGGCCGTGCCGTTCTCCACCTGGGAGGGCTCGTCGGTGGTATATACATAGGTATCGCCCACGTAGGTCGCGCCCTCGCCGCCGGTGCGGAAGTGGAGCCAGCGCGCCTCCGTGTAGATCGGGTACAGGTCGACGGACATCTTCCCCTCGTAGAGGTCGTGGGACCCGACGGTGATATAGAAGCCGTCCTTGTCCTCGCCGCTGTTATATTCCTCGCCGACCTCGTCGAGGGTCGTCATCTGCTGCTTCGCGGTCTCGGCGCTGGCCTCGTCCCAGAGCAGGCCCTCCCAGCCGGTGAAGATCCTGTGCTTGGAGTCGGTGCCGGAGGCCACCACGTCGCCGATGCGGATCTCCGCCTCGCCGTCGGAGCCGAGCACGACCAGCCTGCGGGCGATGAGGGAGTTGCCGAGATCGCTGCCCTCGTCTCCCGCGTGGAAGTTGACGAAATAGTAGTCCTGATAGATCGGGGCCAGGTAGACGTGGGCGCAGCCGAACTCGTCCAGCGCCAGCTTGGTCCCCGTGTTGTCCTCGGTGGAAACGCTGTGCTCCACGCCGTTCAGCTCCCAGACGAAGGAGGTGATCGCCGTGTGCTCGTCGTTCGCCCAGACGACCTTGTTCGGGTCGATGGTCACCGGCAGCTCAAAGGCGATCTTCTCCGGGTCCGCCGTCCAGATATAGCTCACGGTGCCGTCCGAGGCCTGGAGCGTGGATTCCACCAGGTACCAGCCAAAGAAATACTTGCTGACCGTGACGGTGTTCTCCGGGTCGAGGGGGTCCGGCTCGGTGAATTCGATGTTGGGCGGGTTCAGGATGATCTCCAGCGTCTCGCCGGACTTGACGATCTCGCTGTTCTGGTACGCGTCGTTATCCTTGAAATACAGCCCGTTTTCGTCCTTGTCGTTGTTGACGGCGCTCTTGTTGGGGAAATAGAAGGGGGTCGCGGAGTAGGAGCCGGGATTTTCGGCGTCCTCCGTGAAGTCCTGGCTCAGGAAGTGGAACTCCACGCGGGGCGTGACGATCTCGCCGCCCTCGTGGCCGATGACCACGTAGACGGAGAAGCTCTCCGCGGTGAAGGCGACGGACTCGCCGACGACGCTGCCGGAGACGAGCTCGGACAGACTGCCGTCCTCGCCGTGGAAGTGCACCACGTCGACGGCTCCGGCCTCCTCCAGGCTCTCCCGCAGCAGCTCGATGGAGACCTCCACGTCCCGCAGGGGCTGGTAGGTCTCCCCGGTCCGCGCGTTTCTCAGGCTGATGTCGAAGGCGCGGGCGAACAGCACGCTGTCCGCGGAGGCGCCGACCCGCTTCATGCTCGCGCGCACGTAGTCCGCGTAGTCCGGATCGTCCGGCCCGAGCTCCGCAACGCGAAGCTCCGCGTCCTTCGGGACGCCGGAGTCCTCGCCGAAGCTCACGCTGACGCGGTATTCCGACCCGTCGGAGGCGGTCAGGGTCCGCTCCAGCGTGGTCCGCACCACCGCGTAGACCGAGAAGCCCGTGGCCCGGAAGGTCAGGGTATCCCCGGCGCGGCGCGCCGTCAGGGTCTCCGGCCGCACGCCGAAGTGCACCACGCGCACGTTGCCCTCCAGCAGCGCGCCGTCCAGGGCCAGCTCCACGTCCACCGCCGCGCCGGGCTGCACCTCCGCGCCGTCCAGCAGGACGGAGAGGTCCAGCACCTCCGCGCCGCGCAGGTCCCCGGCCTCCGCGCCCACCGTGGCCAGCGCCGCGGCCAGGTAGTCCCGATAGTCCTGCCGCTCCGCGTCCAGCGCCACGGCGGACAGGCTGACGCCCGCCGGGAAGCCGGCGTTTTCGTCATAGACCACGCTGACGCTGCCGACGTTCGCGGAGAGGTTCTCGCCGTTCGCGCCCCCGGCGGTGATCCGATGGGTGTTGACGACCTTGGTCTCCGGGCTGGGCCAGTCGCCGTAGTGCTTTTCGCGCAGGAGCGCGCCTACCGTGTTCACGTCCTCCCCGTCGGCGGGGATGTAGCCGAGCTGGTTCACGCCGGGCATGTTCCAGGCGTCCTTGAACTCCGCCTTCAGGCCGCTGTCGTAGGGCAGCGCCGCGGCGGCCTCGAGGGTCCCGCCCGCGCTGAGGGTGTGCGGGGTGATGAAGCGGTTGTAGGTCTCCAGGTTTTCGTCCAGGGCCGTGACGCCGGAGGCGGCATCCACGCCGCCCACCGGGCGCAGCCCCTCGTTGATGATCTCATAATAGCGGACGCCGCTGAGCGAGCTGTCGAGCGCGCCCACCGCGCCGACGACCGCGCCGACGGAGGCCCCGCCGTCCATGCCGACGACGCGGCTGACCGCGTAGGCGTTCGTCACAACGTCCGCGCCGGAGCTGCCGAGCAGGCCGCCCGCCGCCGTGCCGCCCGCGGCGGAGGCGGTGGAATAGACGGTCGTATAGTTCACGGCGCTGCTGAGGCCCACCAGGCCGCCGGCGCTGCCGTTCGGCGCGATCACGTTGACGCGGGCGGCGGCGCCGTCCGTGGTCAGGTCCAGATACGCGCCGTCCTGCGTGTGGCCTCCGGCGTAGGAGCCGGAGACGGCGCCGCGGGCCGCGCTGCCGATCAGACCGCCCGCGCTGCCGTTCGCGGAGCGGACGTAGACCGCGGCGGCGCACTGCTCCACCGTGGGAGCGCCGCCCGCGCTGTCGGGGGCCATCGCGCCGATCAGGCCGCCGGCATTGCCGTTGGCGGCGCTGATCTGCAGGGCGCTGTCGTCGCCGGAGTTGCGGACCAGGACGCCGCTGACCGTGCCGCCCAGCAGGTTGCCCGCCAGAGCGCCCGCGTTGGCGCCGTTGGTGCAGCTGATGTCGAAATCGACCAGCTCCAGGTCGCGCACGCTCGCGCCCTCCAGCTCCCCGAAGAGGCCGGAGGGGCTGCCGCTCCGCACCACGACGCCGCTGACGCTGTGGCCGCCGCCGTCATAGCTGAGGCCCTCGCTCTGTTCAACGCTGCTGGGCCAGTTCACCGGGAAATAGCAGCCGGGGTCCGTCAGCCCGCCGTTGCCCGCGCCGGTGACGGTGACCTGCCCGCCGATCTCGCTCAGGAACTGCGGCCAGCTCAGGTCCGCGGTCTGGTGGGCCGCGGCGACGTTCAGCGCGTTGGCGCCGTCGCCCTCGTCCAGCCGGCTCACGCGCGTGTCGAGGTTTTCCAGGTGGCGGATATTCGCGATCTCCGCGTCGGTCTCGCTGCTGCCGTCGCCGAAGAGGCTGTTGGTAAAGACCGTGTTGCTGGAGGGGCCCTCGAACCCGCTGGCCGCCGCGCCGAGGCCCGTCTCGTAGGCGCAGGCGTAGACGCTCAGGTTCTCGCCGGGGATGAAGCCCGCGGTCTCCGCGCCGAGCAGGTCGCGGAAGTGTCTGCCCGCGGCGGTCACGTCGTCCAGCGTGACCGTATAGCCGTCCGCGCCGTCGGAGACGACCACGCCGCTGGGCAGGTAGGTCGAGACCTCGCTACCGTCGGCGGCGGTATAGTGCAGGGAGCCGCCGATCAGGTCGATCCAGGCGTCCCTGCCGCTGCTCTCGCCGTGGAGCACCAGGCGGAGGCCGTGGCTGTCCGCCTCCCCGTCGGTGACGAAGAAGCGCAGCCGCGCGGCGTTCTCGTAGCTCAGGGACGGCGCGTTCAGCTCGCTGCTCAGCGTCAGGCGCGCCGCGCCCTCGCCGCCGTACCAGCCGATGACCGAGTTGTCGTCGGTCGCGTTGTAGAAGCGGCGGCTCTTCCGCACGGCCTCGTCCGAGCCGCGGTAGCTCTCGACCAGCTTCTCATACTCGCTCTCGGTGAAGCTGTGGCCGAAGCGCTCGCCCGGCTTGGCGTAGAACACGTCCAGCACGAGGGCCGGGTCGGTCTGGTAGCGAATCACGTAGCTGCCGCCCTGCCGCACGGTCTCGTCGATGGAGGCGAAGGGCAGCATCATGCTCAGCAGGCTCTCCCCGTCGTCCGCCGACGGGTCCGCCCCGCCGCGGCTGGCGGTGCCGACGACGAAGTAGTAGACGCCGGTGGGATTGCCCTCCGCGTCCAGCTCCGCCGTGCCGAAGGCCGACGCCTCCGCGCCCAGATAGCCCTGGCTCTCCGCCGCGGACAGATGGTTCTGCGCCGCGATGAAGAGCTCCTTGGCGATGCCGTCCTTTTCCACCTGGTTGAGGTTCCGCTGATAGCGAAGGACCGCGACGAAGCTGACCCCCGCCAGAATGACGATGATCGCGACGACGAGGATCATCTCAGCCAGAGAAAAGCCCCGATTGTTCCGAACGATTTTTTTCATGCTATATCACCTGAATCAAAAAACGCAAATTCAATCCTGTATCGCCGAGATCGCCCGCACCTGGCAGTCGATCGGCTCGGTCATCCGCTTCGTGCCCTTCCAGACCGTCAGGCCCCTGACCGTGAACACGCCCGCGGCCGCGTCGTAAGTAATGGAGCTGAACTCCGTGTGCAGCGGCTTCGTGGCCGCGGACTCGGAGACCAGCGGCCGGGACCAGCCCGTGGGCCGCCGCTCCTCCGCCACGTCCAGATGCTCGCTGATCCGGATGCCCTCCTTCGTCGAGCGGATCTCCGCCGTGACCGCCGTCTGGGACGTGGCCGCGAGGTTGCCGCTGTGGTACGCCAGCCGGGGCTCGCTCGTGTGCTCGACGCCGAACTCGTCGGTGGTCGTGACGCTCGTGCCCGCGCTGTCGTCCGCGCAGGTGGCCTGGCCCAGCTCGTCGCGCAGCACCGTCATGGTCGTGCTCAGCAGGAGCTGGGCGTTCGCGCCGTCCACGACCTGCTCGTAGGCCCGGACCGCCGCCGGGACGCCGCCCGCGACGACGCCCGCCACCAGCAGCAGGATCACGATGGTGGCGAACAGCTCCGTCAGCGTAAAGCCGCTCTGACTGTGCAGTTTTTGCCTGAGTCGCTTCATGCCCATCCCGTTCCTCATTCCTTCCAGCGGTAGGCCGTCACGCCGGCGCCGCCCAGGGCGTCGTTGACGAACACGTAGGCCTCCAGCCGGTCCTCGTCCGCCCGCAGGTGCGCGGCGGCGCCGTTTTCATCCTCCAGGCTCAGCTCCACGGTCTCCGGGTCGGTCTCCGCGATCTCCTGCGCGGCCAGGGTATTTCCCGTCTCGTAGTATTCCGCCAGCCGGTCCCGGCTCTGCGTCACCAGCCGCGCGCCGGTGGTGACCATGCTCGCCAGCATCGTCAGCGCCACCGCCGCGATCAGGGTGCTGACCAGCACCTCGGTCAGCGTCTCGCCGCGGCGCGAGCGCAGCTTTCCAATTGCCCGTCTCATGCGCGCACCTTCTTCACTTCCCCGACGGTCCAGGTGATGGTCGTCGTCCTTTCCGTCGTCACGATCGACTTCTCCGTCGTCTCCACGGTGGTGGTCCCCTCGTCGTCCGTCTCCGTCACGCTCGCCTTGCCGTTCGGGGAAACGGCCGGCTCGTCCTCGTTCCGCTTCACGTCCGCGCTCAGCCTGACCGTGACCGAGAAGGGATCGCCCTCCGCGTTCGTGAAGGTCAGCAGCAGGTTCGCGTTCGCGTCCATCACAGCCTCGACCCGGATCTTCGCGACCCGGCGGGTCTCGCCCTCAGATACGTCCTGTTCCAGCGTCAGGGTCCAGCTCCCGCCGTACCCGCCTCCGGCGTTCCAGGCGTTTACGACCGTGCGCTCGGCGTCGCCCATCAGCCACTGGACCGCGGCGTCCGCCAGCAGGCTCTTGCCCGCGGTGGAGATCAGCCAGTTCTGCGACCCGCAGGCCACCTCGGCGCTGTACTCCGCCGCGCCGTCCGTCACCGTGACCGGATCGCTGACGGTCGGCTCGCCCGACACGGGATACGTATAGACGGTCGTGCTGGTCTGCCCGACGACCTCCGAGCATCTGATCGTATAGCGCTGCCCGTCCAGCGCGTCGCGGAACAGACCCGCGGCGCTGGTGACCGCGTAGTAGCGGCGGTCCTGCTCGTTCAGGCGGCTGAGCCGTCCGCTGGCCGCCGTGCCCGCGGCCAGGACCACGGAGCCCACCACGGCGCAGACCAGAAACAGCAGCAGCGCAAAGGTGATCGAAGCGCCGCGCGCGCTGCGCAGCTTCATGCGGATGGATCGACAGATCACGCCGCAGCCCCCCCTTTCGACCGGCCATATTTCGACCAGTATATTTTATCAAGGTATTATAGCACTCGTTACAGGATTAACGCAAGAGGATTTTTTGAGTATTTACATTTTGTTAAGAGATTGACAAGAGGAAAGGCAGGAGGGAGGAGATGGGAGACGGATGCACCGCCGTTACGCTTCGGCCGTAGGGACGGCTCTCAGCCGTCCGCGTCGTCGAAGCGCCCCGTAGGGCGCGATCCCCTGATCGCGCCGCCGCGTCGTCGAAGCGCCCCGTAGGGCGCGATCCCCTGATCGCGCCGTCCGCGTCGTCGTCGCGCCCCGTAGGGCGCGATCCCCTGATCGCGCCGCCGCCCCGTGCGATGCGCGGGGCGGGATGCGACGTCCAGGCATGGCGGAACGCGCGTTTTGGCCCCCCTGCAAGGGGGGCTGTCACGTGAGCGCAGCGAACGTGACTGGGGGGTATCGTACGGGCCGCGGCCAAACCCCTCAGTCACGGCGCTTGCGGGGGACGCGCCGCGCCAGCTCCCCTTGCAGGGGAGCCAACGGCGTCGGCGGAAATCATGACAGCGGACGGCTGAGAGCCGTCCCTACAAACCAAATTATGTCGGCTTAATAAATCCCAATTTACATTCTCTCTTTCCAGGGCATCTCTAAGCATCTCCTTCGTGCTTTTCTGCCCTTGTATTTTACTCCAAAACTGTTACCTATGTCCTTGGACATTCTGTTACCTATGTTACCAGTCTATACACCCCTGATCGCTCCGCCTTGCCAATCGCTTTCCAATCGCCCCACGCGAGGCGCGAGGCGACGGCGCCATCAGAGGGTGGCACCCTACGGACCCGCGGCTTTCCGCCGGCTGCCCGGAACCATACCTCCTACCTCCTACCTCCTAACTCCTAACTTTTTCACGCTCCGATTGCTTTCCGCAAAAACGCCGCCTCGTCCTTGCCGAGCTTCCCGCTTTTCAGCCCGTCGCTGATGCGCTTCAGCAGGCTGGCCTTTCCCTCCCGGCTGTTGACGCGGCTCATGGCGTTGGCGATGGCCAGGCCCTCCCGGCCCCAGCGCGGCGCGGCGGTCTCCAGCTTCTCCGCCTCCGGCTCCTCTCCGGCCTCCTTCTTCGCCTTCCCGGCGCCTCCGCCGCCATACGCCGCGGGGGCGTTCGCCGCGTCGTAGAGGGCCTGCATCCGCTCGGCCCATTCCTGCCCGTAATAGGGCGCGTAGCCGGAATAGTCCCCCAGCGCCGCCATCAGCGCCGCGGCCTGCAGCCCCTCGGTCCGCGCGGCCTTGTCCTTCGCCTCGCTCCGGGCGGCCTGCGCGTCGGCCCGCTCCGCCAGCTCCAGGACCCGCTGCCAGGCGTCGCCGTACACGCCGTAGTCGAAGGCCCGGTCCGCGTCGTACTGGCTCAGCGCGTCGCGGTAGCGCTCCCGGTAGCGCTCCGCCTCCTCCGCCGCCGCGTCGTAGGCGTCCCGCGCCCGGCTGTAGCCCGCCTGATCGCGCTGCCAGGCCCGCTGCTCCAGCTCCGGGAGCTTGTCTGCCAGTTGACTGGCATAGTAGTTCTCCGCCTGGCTCGCCGCGGTCTGGGCCCAGGAGCTGGGCACGCCGCCGGTCAGCTCGGCGGAGCGCGCCAGGGCGTCCTGCCCGGCCCGCCGCCCCTCGCGCACGTAGGTCTTGCGGACCTGCGCGAACAGGGGATCGGCGGCGCTGTCGTAGGAGAAATCCCCGTAGCCCAGCAGCGCCGCCAGCCGCGTTTCCCGCTCCCGGTCCGCCGCGTCGTCGTAGGCAGGGCGTTCGGTGGCGCTTCCGGTCCGGTATTCGATCGCGTTTTCCGCCCCGGTGGCGTTTCCGTACCCGTTTCCGCGCCGATATTCCTCCCAGGTGGGGAAGCTGTCCGGCGCGGCGTTTTTGTTCCCGCCGTTCAGCCAGTTCAGCTCCAGCCCGGTCCCGCCGCCGGAATAGCCCGCGTCCGCCCGCCAGTCCTCCAGCCACTGGTGGTCCAGCGCCTTCTGCTCCGGCGTCGCGGCGTCCCAGCCCGCCCAGATGTCCACGGCCCGCATCGCCCGGTCCGGGTCGGTCCGCAGCAGCCGCTGATCCGCCGCCGACCGCGCTGACAGGTCCACCCCGCGCCGCTTCGCCTCCGCGGCCACGTCCTCCCAGGTAAACAGTGACATTACAATGATCCTCCTTATCTCAACGTATTTCGTATATGAGTTAATAGTTAATAGTGAATAGTTAATAGTTGCGGTGTCGCTTCGCGACCATTTTGAATTGATCGCCGAAGGCGATACCTCCACTATTCACTATTCACTATTCATTACTACCTGATTTCCTGTTCACCGTATTTTCCCGCGCCAGCTCCCACAGCTTCCACCCGCCTTCGCCTGCCAGCCTCACGCGGTAGTGGTCGCAGCGGCGGGGCAGGAGGGGGACAGCGACGGTGCGCTTGCCGCCCGGAGCCAGAACGCATTCGTCGCGCCAGACGCCGTCGCCGTCGTATTGCAGCGCGATCCGCAGCGCCGCCCCCGCGTCCAGCTCGAGCCGGAGCCGGAGCCGCGTTGGGTGCTTCCTGTCCAGCGTCCGGTCCGTGAAGTCGTTGAACTCCGCGACGCTGCGCACGGTCTCCGGCGTT
This sequence comes from Oscillospiraceae bacterium, assembly GCA_017445985.1. Classification (GTDB taxonomy): domain Bacteria; phylum Bacillota; class Clostridia; order Oscillospirales; family Oscillospiraceae; genus RGIG7114. Next base: position 25,327 of record JAFSRS010000136.1, read on the forward strand.
CCCGCCGGGGCGGGCAGCGCCGCGTGGGCCGCGTCGCCCACCTGCCACAGGGCCCCCGTCCGGTCCAGACAGCAGAGGACCCCGTCCCACCAGGCCCAGGCCACGGCCTCCGTCGCGTCCTCCCGCAGCCAGAGGCCCCGGCGCGGGTCCAGCGCGTACAGGCCCCAGCCCTCGCCGGTGCGCAGACTGACGAAGTAGCGCTCCCCGTCGCTGCCCGCGGCCCCGGCGGCGGCCCGCTCCGCGCAGAGCGCGTCCCCGGCCCGGGCCGGGACGCCCCCGCCGTAGGCCACGATCCCCGCGCGGCTGAGATAATACAGGGTCTCCCCGGCCACGGCGAGGCTGTCCCCAGCGCCGGGCACCACGCCCAGCGTCGCGGAGGCCAGCAGCTCGAAGTTCGCCGGGCGGGAGCCGTAGACCTTGCAGACCTGCTGCTCCTTGAAGAAGCAGGGGTAGCCGAGGTAGACGCAGCAGCCGGTGAAATCCCCCGCGGAGCCCAGCGCCGCGGTCCAACTGTCCGAGGCGAGGCCGTCGTACACGTTCCAGTTGAAGGGGTCTCCCAGCTTACTGGCATAGACGGTATCGCCCTTGCAGCCCCAGACCCGGTTCGCGTCGGAGCAGAGGAAGTCCAGCTCCGGGACCGTCCGCGCGACGGAGATATCCGCCGCCGTGGCGTTGACCGTGAAGCTGAACTCGTAGAAGCGCAGCGCCGGGCCGTCGATCTCCCGGACGATGATGGTCTTGTCGTTCTCCGCGTCCGCGGCCCCGGAGACCGTCACCGCGTCCCCGACCCGGAAATACGAGCCCCAGTCAAAGGCGCCGTCCGCCGCCAGGATCGTATTCCCCTCCGCGGCCTCCCCGGCGTAGGTCCCGTCGGCAAAGGTGGCGCTGACCGTGACGGACGCCTCCAGCGCCTCCAGCACCCACGCGCCCGGCTCCCCTGCAAGGGGAGCTGTCGCGCCGTCTTCCTCCTCCGTGCCCGTAGGGCGCGATCCCCTGATCGCGCCGCCTTCCTCCGAGTCCCCCGGCTCCCCTGCAAGGGGAGCTGTCGCGCCGCTTTGCGGCGTGACTGAGGGGTCCTCCCCCTGTCCTTCCCCCTGGGGAGAAGGTGCCGCGTCAGCGGCGGATGAGGGGTCGTCTCCTTCCCCTTCCTCCTCCAGCTCCCCCGGCTCCCCTGCAAGGGGAGCTGTCGCGCCGCTTTGCGGCGTGACTGAGGGGTCCTCCCTCCTTACCAGCACCTTGTCCGGCCAGATCACCACCCGCTCTCCCAGCGCGCAGAAGCGCTTCGGCGTGTCCGTCAATGCAGCCGCGCCGCCGTCCGCCCGGCTCACGGGCGTGCCGTTGGCGTACAGCCCGGTCCCGTCGCACCAGAACAGCGTCTCCCCGCAGGCAAACAGCCCGTTCGGGGTGTCATTCAACTGACACAGGACCGTTCTCCCGCGCCGGGGCCGCAAAACCGGATAATCCTCCGCGCTCAGATTCTCCGCCGCGGCCAGCGTGCCCTCAGCCGCCCCCGGTCTGCGGTCCAGCCCGCCGAGGGCCGTTATTTGCCGCTTCACGCCATATCGCGGCAGCTTCGGAAGCATCAGCATCCCTCCATTTCATCTTTGTCAGGCCCCTCCGGGCCCGCAGCGCTCCGTTCTCCCTCCGTAGGGCGCGATCCCCTGATCGCGCCGCAGACTGTAGACAAATATCGTCCCAATGTAAATTGGGATTTGGTGAGATCACGTTCGTAGGGGCGACCCTGTGTGGTCGCCCGCAGGTTACGACGGTTGCCACGCCGTAGGGAGCGATCCCCTGATCGCTCCGCGTTGCGCCAGATTCCGACCTCAAATCCCG
>JAFSRS010000137.1 GCA_017445985.1 Oscillospiraceae bacterium
GCAACGCCGGAGGAGGCCGGGACATGAGCGGATTTGACCCTGTGAGCTACGCCGCCGGGCGGAAGGCCGGGGAAAAGGGCGGCGGGCGCGAGCCGGTGCTGGAGACTCTCTACGCCACTGATAACGGGCTCTATACGCCGGGGGCGGGTGTGGACGGATTCAGCAGCGTGGAGGTGGATGTCCCAAGCCGCTATGACGAGGGCTACAGAAATGGCTACGACGAGGGCCTCAGAAATGGCTACGACGATGGAGAAGCCAATGTTAGGAGCAATCTTGAGCATCTCTTTGCTTACAGCAACGGAGTGTATCTTCCAGAAGGGGGCCAAGAGGGTTTCAACTTGGTGGAGGTGGACGTGCCCATCGAGTTCGAGCCGCTGGCGGATCAGGCGGGGGCCGGGGATCTCCGCTATGGAGCCGAGGCCTACGACGATCAGGGGAACGTGGTTACCGGGACGCTGCAGGACGCCCACCAGCGGGTCCCGATCTTCTGGGACGCGACGAACTCGGTGTTTCTTCTGACGTCCGCCGTCCTCGACCGCGCGATGGCGACGCTGGCGGCGGACGGGGCACTGATTGGCTACATGCTCTGTACCGGCAGCGGCGCTCCAAGTCTGCCAATCCCTGTAGAAATAGTGCCCTCCAGTGAGGTGCAGGGGATGATCGTGCTGACCGGCGGCGTGACCACCGGCTCCAACGACGACAAGTACGTGACCCAGGCGCGGATCAATCCGGCGACGGGGGCCATTGACGCTGAGAAAACCTATTACATCCGGGCCATTACGACGCTGACGCGGCATCTGGCGGACTGGCTGGCGGACGGGGACTATATGAGCCTGTTCCTGCTGGCGTAAAAGGAGGCAGGCAAAATGACTACCGATGAAATGGCCGTGAAGCTGGCCGAGACGGAGGCCCGCAGCAAGAGCAACACCCACCGTCTGGACGCCCTGGAGGGCCAGATCGACGCCGTGAACCGGCTGGCCACCGCCGTCGAGGTCATGGCCACCGAGCAGAAGCACCAGACGGAGACCATCAAGGAGATCAAGGCGGACGTGACCAGCCTGGACGGGAAGGTGGAGGCCATCGAGCAGAAGCCCGCGAGGAAATGGGAGGGACTGGCGGAAAAAGTGCTCTGGGCGCTGGTCGCCGCCGCGATCACCTTTATTCTTTCCAGGATAGGGATGTCATGATGAAGGCCGAACTGTTGAGAATTGGGATCAACGCCGCCGCTTCCCTTGCGTTCATCGCCGTCATTGTGGTGGCCCTGAATTGGGCAAGGCACCCAGGACACGGGAAGCGGCAAAAGCCCACCGAAAAGCCTCCCCCTCCGGAGCAGGAGGAAACAGAGGCCGCCCTGAAGCGGAGCCTCAAGACGATGGACCGCATCTTAATCATTTTGGGTGTTTTCCTGTTCCTTTTCGTTGTTTGCATGGTCGTCCTCTTTTGCCTGTACCAGCAGACCCCGGACGTCCTGATCGGGTCCGTATTCGGAGCCGCCACCGGCGAGATCAGCGCAATGGCGGCGATCAAGCGCAACAAGGACCGACTGCGGAAGGAACTGCGTAAAGCGCAGGGAAAAGACCACACCGAAGAAGAAAGCGAGGAAGCAGAGCAATGAGCGTATTGATCGGACATGCAAGCATCGACGAAAATGGAAAGGCCCACGGTGGTCGAGCCGGAGATCAGACCGGCAGAGAGGTCTGCATCCGCTCCTGGTACAAGAACGGCTGGAGCGTCGTCCTCCGCCCCAAAAGCCCCGCCATTGCGGAGAAGATGGCTCACTTCTGCGAGGACGTCTGTGCCAACGCCCTGGTCGGCTACGACCAGTGGCAGCGCAACACCCTCCGTGACCGGGCGAGAGAGGCCGGGTGGAACGGAGCCAGGATCTCCACAGCTTGCGAGACGGACTGCAGCGCCTTTATGACCGTTTGCGCCGAGGCCGCCGGTGTGAACATGGACCGCTGCTATATCAACCTCGGCAACGGCCAGCTCAATGCACCGGTCACCAGCATCATGCGGGACAGTTTCAGGGCAACCGGCGCTTTTGAGGTCCTGACGGAAGCGAAGTATCTGACTACGGACAAATACCTGAAGCGTGGAGACATCCTGGTCAAGGAAACCGCCCACACCGTCATGGTCCTCACCGACGGAGATCTGGCCGGAGGCAGCGGCGGCACCGTGGACGCCACGCCGCTGACGCCGGAGGACATCAAGGTCGGGGACCTGGTACAGTTCACCGGCGGCTCCCATTACACCCAGGCAAACGGGGCGGTCGGAAAGGTGGTTAAAGCCGGACCCGCAAAGGTGACATTGATCGTAAAGGGGACAAAGCACCCGTTCCACCTGATCCATACAGACAAGACCTCCCAGGTCTACGGCTGGGTCGACGCCGCCGACATTCAGACCGGCAGCGGCGGCAAGACCTACACCGTAAGCGCCGGGGATTCCCTCTGGAAGATCGCCACCAAGTACGGCATCACGGTCGACCGGCTCCGGGAGCTGAACGGGATCACCGGGAGTCTGATCCACCCCGGCGACGTTCTGCGGGTGGCATAAAGGAGGATGATTTTCATGACTGATTTTCTGCTTGATCTGATCAAGGCCGTGGCCATTGCCGCCATCCCGGTCTGCGCCGCTTACCTTGTCAGATTCATCGACCGCAAGAGCGCCCAGGTTCAGGAGCAGACCGAGAACGAGAAGATCAAGGCACTGCTGGCCCAGGTTACGGACGCCGTCACGACGGCGGTCATGTTCACCAACCAGACGATGGTGGACGCCCTGAAGAAGAACGGCAGCCTCAGCAAGGAGGACCAGGCCGCCGCCCTGCAGCTTTCCCTCGATAAAGCCCTGTCCCTTCTTTCGGGCGTTGCAAAGACAGCCCTGGATGATATCTATGGAGACGCCGCCGCATACCTGACCAGCAGGATCGAGGCGGAAGTCAAAAACCAGAAGAGTGTGAATTGAAAGAGCGGCGGGCGCTTGCGCGTCCGCCCTTTCGTATTTGCCGCTGTCGGCCCCGTCGTTGCCCTGTGTGGGCTTTTAGGGTGCAGGGGTATAAATTGACACCCCTGGCGCAAAGTGGCCGCGTTTTTTCTGAAAGAAAAAGGTCGGCGGCAAAGGAAACGCTGGGGGAAAGTGTACCGGAGAAAACAAAGGCGGCGGTCGGCCCTTTGTGGGGCTTTCCGCCGCGTTTCCTCTATTTGCTTCATACTACCCGGAAACCGTGCCGCTCAAGGTAACTGTTCGCCTGGGCCTCTTGTGTGAAGATGCGGGATTTTTTCCTTTGACGATCACGCCCGATGATCACCGTGGAGCCGATGCCCTTCAAGACGAATTGATCCTTGCCGCCCTTGTTCACGATGTTGTAATACAGGGCATCGCCCTTGTCGTTTACCATTTTCATTTTGAAGTCTCCTTTTTGACGTAGCCCTCACATTCGTAATACCGCTCGATGAACTTCCAAGCGTTTCTGTACCGCCCCTCGCATTGGTAACAAGGCTGGTTTTCATCGTGCAAGCAGTTGTCGGTGCCTTGCCAGCGGCAGGTGGAGCATTTGCAGCCCCGGCAGTGCTTTGTCAGAATCATTCCCGTTTCCCTTTTAGATTGATTATGCAGAGAACGCCATCAAAAGGCATCCCGTCAGTCGTAACCTTCCGGGCGACCAAACGAACGTGGTCGATCTCAGCCTCCCATTCCGGTGCATTCCGATAGCGGCCCCAAAAGTCCCTCCCACAAAGTGAAGTTTCCTCCTCCGAAAAGCAGAGATGACGGCTGCCTTGTGTTGACGTGAAAAATTCCTTAACCTTCATATTCCGTATTCCCCCTTGATTTATTTGCCTTACTGGTTTATTATCAGGGTGGCCGGGGAGTAAGGCTTCCCCGGACACCCTATCGGGATTAGTAGCGGTCGCTGTGGAAGGGGGCCGCTACTTTTTTACGCCTTGACCTTGCTTTCTCTTACGATCTGAGCTGCACTCACGGCGTCCTTGGCGTTCGCTTCAATCAGCTTTGCGATGTTCTCAAGAAACTGATTGAGTTCCGCAGTGGTCATCGCGTCCATATCCTCCCTCCTTTCATAAGAGGCTTTCGCCTCTGCCTTACAAGCACATTATACCATGCGTATGCGTGGTATGTAAATTGTCTATTGTCACAAAATACCATGCGATTGTGTGGCATATTTGACAGATTGACAATTACCACGCAAGCGCAGTATAATATTGAAAAACAGAACGGAGGGCAGCGGGATGAAACGAGTTATGCGTGAGGACCTGACGCCGGTCGACAAACGGAGTATTGCTATGGGCATCAGCAGGGCCGAGCTTTCCCGCCGGAGCGGGGTTCCCATTCGGACGCTTGAGAGCTGGGCCAACCGAAGCAGGAAAAGCCCGGACGTTTACCAGCTATACAAGGTCGCCCAGGTTTTGGAATGCCACATCGAGGACCTGATCGAACCGGAACTGGCCGAAAAGAAAAACCTGGAGGAATAAACCTCCAGGCATGAAGAAAGCGCCCCGCCTGTTACGGCGGGGCGCCTGTCTTTTACCGCTTGTTCAAAGGCAGCGGCATCGCCAGAACAAACACCGCACCGACAAAGAAAATCGTTGCAGGGTTCGTCTGAGCCCCTTGTGGTGGAGATGGGGGGAGTTGAACCCCCGTCCGAAAACGCTTCAGCAGGAACTTCTCCGGGTGCAGACAGTTATTTACATTCCCTTGCCGGACCGCGAACTGTCACGCTGGGCGGTTTGGTAGCTTCATTATGCGTGGTGCGCGCAAAGCTTAGCGCACGCACGGGCACCACTCGTCGACGCCTGACTCCGGGGCCGTGGTCCTCCCCGGGCAGACGGTCACTGCTTAAGCAGCGACGGGAACAGCGTAATCGTTGTTCTTTAATTTATAATTGCCCGTTTTCAGGATGACAGGCGCATCCACCCGCTATTCCAACCTCTACATCCCCGTCGAAACCGTTACATCCCCTTAAAGCCGCGCGCTTTGCGCGCGGCAAAATAAATGAATTAAATCTTCTCCGGTTCGGGATAGTCCACGCCAAAGGTGTCCACCGTGACCTTTTTCATGACCTGGGGCTTCTGCGGGCGGTCGGTGTAGTCGCAGGGGGTGGAGGCGATCTTGTCCACCACGTCCATGCCCTCGATCACCTTGCCGAAGGAGGCGTACTGATTGTCCAGGTGCTTGGCCCGGTCGTGCATGATGAAGAACTGGCTCCCGGCGGAGTTGGGCATCATCGTGCGGGCCATGCTGAGGACGCCGCGGTCGTGCTTGAGGTCGTTCTTGAAGCCGTTGCCGGTGAATTCGCCCTTGATCGCGTAGCCGGGGCCGCCCATGCCGGTGCCCTGAGGGTCGCCGCCCTGGATCATGAAGCCGGGAATGACGCGGTGGAAGCACACGCCGTCATAGAAGCCTTTTTTGACCAGAGAGATAAAGTTGTTGACCGTGTTGGGCGCGGTCTCGGGGTAGAGCTCGGCGCGGATCACGCCGCCGTTCTCCATTTCGATCGTGACGATGGGGTTCATGGTGTACCACTCCTGTTCTCAACGTATTTTCATTGCGCGCTCCATGTCCCGCTGGGCGCTGCGCTTCGCGTCGGAGTCGCGCTTGTCGTAGAGCTTTTTTCCCTTGCAGAGGCCCAGCTCCAGCTTCACCCGGCTGTCCTTGAAGTAGACGGACAGGGGGATCAGGGCCACGCCGTCCTGCATGATCCGGGCCTGGAGCTTGCGGATCTCCCTTTTGTGCATCAGCAGCCGCCGGACCCGGTCCGGGTCGCGGTTGAAGATGTTGCCCTTTTCGTAGGGGCTGACGTGCATACCCCGGACAAAGAGCTCGCCGTCCTTGATGATGCAGAAGGAATCCTTGAGATTCAGCGTTCCAGCGCGGATGCTCTTGACCTCGGTGCCCGCCAGCTCGATGCCCGCCTCGTAGCGTTCCAGCACGAAATAGTCGTGGAACGCCTTGCGGTTCGTTGCGACGGATTTGATCCCCTGAGCCTTCGGCATGGCGCGCGCTCCTCCTCTCTGCTTTGCTTGCCATATTATACCACAGATTTTCAGGAAAAAAAGGTCTAAAAAGTAAATTATTTATGAAAGTGCGGAAGAACGCAGCGGGCAACGGTCCCGACGGGCCGCGCAAAGACCAGCGCGCCGCCTGCGCCGCCGAATAATTCCAGCGCCGCGGTCTCCCAGCTGACCCAGCGCCGCCGCAGCGCGAAATCCACCAGCAGCCGAGCCGCGTCCGGCGTCAGCGCGCAGCCCCGCGGCAGGGAGATCGCCACAAACCCCATACGTATCGCCTCCGCAGACGATTATAACGCCGACCGGCCGGGGATTCTATAGAAAAGATATGGAAAAACAAAAACAGATGTGGTAAAATAAAGCTACATAGAAATCGGAGGATCGCAGCATGGAATATAGAGAAGAGCGCCTGGCCGGCCGGGAGATCTACAAGGGCCGGATCATTTACGTCCACGTGGACGACGTGCGTCTCGCGGACGGGACGGAGACGAAGCGGGAGATCGTCGAGCACCACGGCGGCGTGACCGTGATCCCGGTGGACGCGGACGGGACCGTGTACTGCGTGCGGCAGTTTCGCTACGCCTACGGAAGGAGCCTGCTGGAGACCCCCGCGGGCAAGCTGGAGGCGGGGGAGGACCCGCTGGACTGCGCGATCCGGGAGCTGAGCGAGGAGACGGGCTTCACCGCGGAGAATATCGTATGTCTGGGTCAGCTCTACCCCTCGCCGGGCTATTGCAGCGAGGTGCTGCACGTCTATCTGGCGACGGGGCTGAAGCAGGGCAACATGCACCTGGACCCGGGCGAGCTGCTGGACGTGGAGCGGCACAGCCTGGACGAGCTGTATGACATGGTCATGCGAAACGAGATCCACGACGCCAAGACCGTCGTGGCGGTTTTAAAGGCGAAGGCCTACTTCGCCGGACGCGAGAAAGGAATTTAAGAAGCATGCCGGGAACCGTTTTGATCGTGGACGATGAGAGGTCCATCGTCGAGATTTTGGATTTTAACCTGAAAAAAGAGGGCTATCAGACCTTGCGGGCCTACGACGGCGCGGAGGGCCTGCGGCTCGCGCGGGAGGGCAGCCCGGACGTGATCCTGCTGGACGTGATGCTGCCGAAGATGGACGGCTTCGCGGTCTGCGCGGCGCTGCGCAAGGAGGGCCGCAACATGCCGATCATCATGCTGACCGCCCGCGAGGAGGAGCGCGACAAGGTGTTCGGGCTGGAGACCGGCGCGGACGACTATATCACGAAGCCCTTCTCGATGCGGGAGCTGCTGGCCCGGGTCAAGACGAACCTGCGCCGCAGCCTGCAGAGCGCCGCGGCGGAGAACGCGGCGGCGGCGGAGGCGAACAAGATCACGGTCCGCGGCCTGACCCTGGACCTGGACCGCCACAGCGCCAGCCTGGACGGGCGGACGCTGGACCTGACCCAGCGGGAATACGAGCTGCTGCGCCATCTGGCCCAGACGCCGGGGAAGATCGTCAGCCGCCAGGAGCTGATGCAGCAGGTCTGGCAGTACGACTACTACGGCGACCTGCGGGCCGTGGACGTGGCGGTGCGCCGCCTGCGTGAAAAGCTGGAAAAGAACCCCGCCGCGCCGGAGTACGTGATGACGAAGCGCGGCGTGGGGTACTATCTCGCGGAGTGAGTCAGAAGTTTGGAGTTAGGAGTTAGGAGCTGATCCGGCTACTACCGATTTCTATAACTCCTAACTCCTAACTAATAACTCCTAACTAAGAACTTCCAACTCGAAAGGGCGGTGAATCCATGGGCCGCAGCATCTATACGAAGCTCGTCGTCATCATCCTCGTCCTGATCGTGGCGCTGATGGCCGTCGTCGGGGCCTTCCTGATGGGCGGCGTGCGGAACTTCTACATCAACGAGTTCTACAGCCGGATGCAGGAGGTCTTTGCCAGCGCGGACATCGCCGCCGACCTGCGCGCCGCCGCCGAGGGCGAGGGCGCGGCGGAGCTGATGGCGAACATCCTCCGCGCGAACATGGGCCGCCTGGGCGTGGACGGGTCGACGCGCAACTACTTCATCCTCGACGGCGAGACCGGGAGCTGCCTGACCGGCTCGGACATGGACGTGGGGTCCCACCTGACTGTCACCCGGAATATCCTGACTGCGCTCTCCGGAGAGGAGGGCTACGCGGTCAGCGCGGGGGAGGACCTGATGGACGTGGCTCTCCCGGTTCGCGGCGCGGGGGGCAGCTATATCATTTACATCATCGACAACAAGGATCTGGTGACCGAGCTGAACGGCGAGCTGCTGCAGATCATCCTCCGGGCCATCGGGATCGGTCTGCTGATCAGCGTCGGCCTGAGCCTGCTGCTGGCCAAGACCATGGTGACGCCGATCCAGCACCTGACGCGGGCGGCGGAGAAGGTCGCAGCGGGGGATTTCTCCGAAAAGGTGGACAACTCCGCGCAGGACGAGATCGGCGTCCTGACGCGGACCTTCAACGACATGGCCGACCAGCTCGAAGGCAACATCGAGTCTCTGAAAAATTCCGAGCAGATGCGGCGGGAGTTCGTGGCGAACGTCTCCCACGAGCTGCGGACGCCGGTCACCAGCATCCGATCCTATGCCGAGACGCTGGAGGCCGCGGGGGACAGCCTGGACCCCGAGACGGAGCAGCACTTTCTGGAGGTCATCGTCAGCGAGAGCGACCGCATGACGAAGATCGTGCAGGACCTTCTGCTGCTCAGCCGCTTCGACGCTGGCTCGCTGCAATTCGACTTCGCCAGCTTCTCCTTTGAGAAGTCCATCCGCGACGTGTTCGACGCGCAGCTGCTCGAGGCGCAGCAGCACCATCACGATTTCCGCCTGTCGCTGGACGGGAGCCTGCCGGAGATCCGCGGCGACCGGAGCCGCATCGAGCAGGTCTTGATGAACATGATCTCCAACGCGATCAAATACACCCACGACGGCGGGCGCATCCGCGTGACCGCGGGCGTGAAGGGCGGAGAAGTCTATTGCACGGTGCGCGACAACGGCGTCGGCATCCCGAAGGAGGACCTGAACCGGATCTTCGAGCGCTTCTATCGCGTGGACAAGACCCGCTCCCGTGCCACCGGCGGCACGGGCCTGGGGCTGAGCATCGCCCACGAGATCGTCGAGCGCCACGACGGGCGCTTCACCCTGAAGAGCCAGCCGGGGAAGGGGACCTCCATCACGGTCTGGCTGCCCATCGGAGGACCCGCGCATGGATAAGGAGCGGCTGAGAAGCCTGCTGCGGCGGGCGATGATCGTCCTCCTGACGGTCTCGGCGGTGTTTTTGAGCTGGCGGACGGGCTATTTCAACGCCCCGGCGCGAGAGACCGGGAGCGGTACGGAGGCCTCCGCGGCGGAGGAGCAGCGCGCCCCGATGCCGCTGCGCCCCATTGGGATCCTTGCGACCCGCGCCGACGGCAGCCGCGCCGCCGCGCTTTACGACGCTTCGGCGGTGGACGCCGCCTTCGCGCCGCTCGCCGCTCTGCTGGGCGAGGCGCTGGGCACCGCGTCGGAGCCGGAGGCGATGAGCGAAGCGGAGTTCCGCGCGCTGCTGGAGGGGGAGAGCGCGCTGTTGGATCTGGGAGCGGAATACCCCCTGAAGCTGCTGGCCTCCTGGCTCGGCGCGGGCGGCGGAAACGGCGGGGCGGCGGAGCTGCTATGCCTGGCCGGATCGGCCTCCGGCGTCGCGCTGGCCTATCGGACCGCGGACGGCGGGTTCTTCCGCTGCGACACCGCGACGAACCGGGAGCTGCTCTCGGCACGGCTGGCCGAGCTCACGGGCGAGGCGGCCGGGCTTGCCTTTGAGGAAGCGGGCCTCGGGAGCCTGGACCCCTTTCTGATCCTGCCGGAGACCGGACCGACGGCCTTCGCCGTGGCGGTCTCACCGGCCTACCCCGACGCGGGGGCTCTGATGGACGCCTTCGGGATGAATCGCTACGTCGCCTCCGCATACCGGGAGAACGACGGGACGCAGGTCTACGTTGACGGCGACAGGACGCTGCGGATCGCGGCGGACGGAACGGTCAGCTACCGCGCGCGCGCCGCGGAGGGCGACGGACAGAGCGCCATCGAGTCCGCGCTCCGGCTCTCGGAGGCGGCGCTGGGACGGCTGGACGGCGACGCGGTCCTGGGCTTCGTCCGCTGCGAAGCGGAGGGGGAGCGCGAGACCGTCGTGCTGGACTACCGCGTGAACAACGTTCCGGTGACGCTGGCCGCCGGAAACGCCGCCGTCCTGGAATACCGGAACGGCGCGTTGAGCGGCGCGACGCTGCTGTCCCGCGCCTTTCAGCTTACGGAAAGCGACGAACCGGTGCTGCCGACGCGCTTTGCCGCGGCCATCGCCGCGGCAGGGGAGGGCGGCGGCCTGCATTTGCGCTACGTGGAGCGGAGCGACGGCCTCCGCTGTCTGTGGGTATACGACTGATGGAAACGAAGAAGCTGGAACGGATCATCCTGCTGATCCTAGTGCTGCTGAACCTGGTGCTGCTGTTTCTGCTGCTGCGGGGCCGGATCGAGGAGGCAAGCGCCCGCAGAGCGCGGCTGGAGAGCCTCACGACGCTGCTTGCCGAGCGGGGGATCACGCTGGGGCCGGACGCGGATCTGGAGCAGGCCGGGCTGCCCGCGTACACGGTGCAGCGGGACCTGGCTCTGGAGGATCAGCGGATGCAGGGCATCCTTGGCGCCCACGGCAGCGAGGACCAGGGCGGCGGTATCTGGTATTATCACAGCGAACGGGCCAAGATCGTGATGCACGGCACCGGAGAGCTGACGATCCTGCCGCTGGGGGCCTGGGGCCAGCGCAAGGGCACGCCTTATGAGCAGGCCGCCCGGATCCTGCGCAGCGCGGGGATCGAATGCTGGGTCCCGCCGGACAGCGACCCCGAGGACTGGGACCAGGCGCTCTGCTGCTGCTGGGAGGGCGCGCCGGTGTTCAACGCGGTCATGGAGTTCGGCTTCTCCGCGAAAAAGCTGGACGTGGCCGACGGCGTGACGGTCTTTAACCGCGAGACGGCCCGGAGCGACTGGACCGGCATGGACGCGGTGAGCCTGCTGCTCTCCTTCGCGGAGACCGTCCGCCGGGAGGGCATCCTCTGCTCCCGGGTGGACGGCCTGACCCCGGGCTATCGCATGCGGGTCGGATTGAGCGGCGAGAGCACGCTTGAGCCGGTCTGGCGGCTCGTCACCGACGTGGGCGAGTTCTACGTCAGCGGCGAGACCGGGTCGATCGTGACGCTGGCGGAATAGGATCAAAAAACGCAGCACAGGGCAGCGGCCCTGTGCTGCGTTTTTTAAATTTTGATCGACACCTCGCCGCTCTGGAGGACGACGCGTTCGCCGCGGCTCAGGACCACCAGCGCGCCGTCGTCGCGGACGTCCGTGGCGCGTCCGTCGCGCTCCACGCCGTTCAGCAGGAACTTTACGTCTTTGCCGAGCACCAGGCTCCGGCGGCGGTATTCCGCCATGTGGGTCGTGTCTCCGGGGCGGAAGTCCAGCAGCGCGGCGGTGAGCTCCGCCGCGAGGGGGGCGCGGACGCCGCCGCGGCCCAGCCAGCCCATGACGTCCCGCAGCTCCTCAGGCACCGCGGAGGCGGTCAGGTTGATCCCGATCCCGACGATCACGCAGCCGCCTACCGCCTCTGTGAGGATGCCGCAGACCTTTCGACCGTCCAGATAAAGGTCATTCACCCACTTGATCTGACATTTCAGCCCGGTCAGCGCCTCGATCCGCTCCGCGGCGGCGACGGCGGCGAAGCTCGTCAGCCCCTCCGCGCCGCCCCAGTCAACACAGCCGACGGAGAGGTAGAGCCCCGCGCCCGGCGGGGAATAGAAGCTGCGTCCGCAGCGCCCGCGCCCGGCGCTCTGGGCATCGGCGAGGACCATCGCGCGCTTCGCGCCGGAGCGCAGCAGCTGCAGGCATTCGTCGTTCGTCGAGCCGACGGTCTCCGGGAACGCGCAGACCAAAGCCCCGGCGCCGTAGCCCCGACCAGCCAGCCCGGTCAGGATCTCATGCTGTTCCAGATTTGTCATAGGAAGGTCCTCCTGTTAAGGCAACACCGCACCATTCTGGTGCGCGGATCGCGAAGTCAGAATTTTCGTCAGATCGTCTAAAAACCGCAGACAATACTTTGTGTATTGCCGAGGATTTTTGGGCGATATGACGGAATGTTATGCAAGCGAGACGTGTGCCGAGAATTGTGCGGTGTTGCCTTAAGCTTCCGGCAGGTCCTTTGTCACCACCGGCGTGCAGAGACCGTGGTAGCAGTAGCCATCCTCGGTGGTGCTCACGTTGTAATCATTCACGAAGCGGAGGGTCAGGACCTCGCAGCCCGTGACCGGGATCTCGATCTCCAGCGGCGCGGTCTGCCAATGCTCCAGGCGCTCGGAATGATAGACCGTCGTCCCGTCGCAGGAGACCTCGAAATACGCGGCGGCCTGATGGTCGTCGTCGCGGCGGACGGTGAACACCGCGTTCAGGCGGTCGTAGTTCCCACCCAGCCGGAAGGACAGCTCGCTCTGGTTGTCGCCCCAGATCCAGCCCTCGTCGTAATCCGTGCCGTCCAGCGCCTCGAAGGTGGAAGTCGAGCGGAAGATCACGCCGATCTTTTCGATATAATCCTCGGAAGCGAGGGAGTAGGGCAGATAGAGGCTCAGCTCGTCCCAATACGCGCCGATCTCATCCACCTCGCGCAGGCGCATCGCCTCGCGCAGCACCGTGATCGCGCCCGGGAGGTTCTCGCGCACGCCGCCGAACAGCTCCTCCGCCTCGGCCAGCTTGTCCTGCGCGAAGAGCTGCTCCAGCCGCGCGACGGCGGCTTCCAGCTCGTCCGCGGGGATCTCCGGATCGTCTGCGAGGGCGTCCAGAAGCGCGAAGCCCCCGGCATAATCGCCTTCGGCAAACAGGACTTTGGCCTCAGCCTCAGCGGCGGTCACGTCGTGGCTGCGGGCCCGCAGATAGTATTGGTCACAGGCTGAGATCAGGTTCTCGTCGCTCAGGGCAAATTCGTAGATATGCGCTTGAAGCAGGTCCGCCGCGCCCTGATAATCCTCCTCCTCGGCCAGCGCGAGCGCCCGTTTCAGCAGGTCCTCGCCCAGCAGGGCGGCGCAGGAACGGTGCTTGAGGTCCAGCTTCTCATAATAGTATTCAAGTTCCAGGAGCCGTTCCTCGCCCGCGATGACCGTACGCAGCGCGTCGGCGTACTCGCCCGTCTGGATCAGACGGTCCGCCTCCGACAAAACGCTGTCGCCGTAGTCGGCGAGGCACTGCTTCGCGCGCTGCTGCGCCTCGGCATAGTCGCCGTCGGACTCGTCGACCAGCAGGTATTCCTCCCGCGCCTCAAGATAGTTTCCGGTCAGGACGAGCTGGCCCGCCTCGATCATGTGCATCTGCGAGTTGTTCAGGGTCCGGAAGGCCGTCACCACATCGCTCAGCCGCTCACCGCCGCGTCCGATGGTGCTCAGGGCGGAGATGTCCCGGGCCGCGGCGTCGCCGTCGAGCTCGTGGGCGGCGTACTGCGTGGTCAGACGCTCGGCGGTCTCCAGCACGGCCTGGTCGATGCGCTCACTGCCACGTTCCGTCAGGCCGGCGTCGCTCCAATAGATCCGGGCCGCGTCCTCGTAGCGCCCCATGCGGATCGCCCGCAGGACCCTCGCCTCCGGCTGCAAAAAGAAGATCAGGAACACCGCCAGCGCCACGGCCAGCGCCGCGGCCACGATCAACCGGCGCAGGCGCTTCTGTTCTTTCGTCAGTTCCTTCTTCTGACGGCTGCGCCAGTGCTCGGTCTCGGCGGTCATCTGTGTAAAGAGCGCGGCCCCGCGTGATTCCGGGACCTTTGCTCCGCAGGCCGGACAGCTCGCGGCGCCCTCCGGCAGCTCCGCGCCGCATTTGCCGCATTTCTTCGCCATCACCCAACACCCCCATCTTTCATACCCTATATTTCAAATAATAACGCATGATTGCATCATTTTTTTGTCAAAAACAGAGGAAAAACCTCCCCCGACAGAGCCGGGAGAGGTTGAAAGACAACGCTGAAATTAAAACGACCACTTAATATACGACTACCGTCGTATCCAACGGGACGTATTCGTTGATGAACCCCACGTCCTCGTCCAGCATCCGGATGCAGCCGCCGGAGGCGGGGCGTCCGATCTGAGGATCGTACCAGCCGCTGTAGCCTCGCGGAGCGTGGAGACGCGAGTGGAAGGCGAAATCCGAGCCGGGATAGAAGCCGATGCAGGGATAGCAGGCGTAGTGATCGGTGAACCATCCGATGATCTTGTAGTGGGTGACCGTGACGCCCACGGGGGTCTGATTTTGCAGCGCGCCGGTGCAGACCAGGCAGACGCGCTCGAATTTCCAGTTGCCCGCCTCGCCATCGCCGGTGAAGATGTAAAGCTTCTGATTCTGGCGGCTGACCCAGATCAGATACTCCGTGTTGCTGGTGTAGCCCCGGCTGTTGATAAAGGCCTCCTTGAAGCCGTCGGAGTAGTCCAGGTTGTAGTCGTAGGTAAAATCGCCGAGGTAGTCGCAGCCCGCCACGTTCGTGATGACCGCCGCCTTCGCGACGCGCACGGAATCCTCCCAGTCGGCCAGGGGCACCAGCGGCTCAACCTTGTGCCAGTAGCGGGTCCAGGTCTCGCCGTCCTCGCCGAGGGCGTACCAGTGGGCGGTGGACGCCTCAAAAACGTCCGCGAAGGCCGGGTGGTCCTTCGGCACGTCGGTGAACTGGAAGCGCGCGTCGGACTGCGCTGCCGAGACCGGGTCGCAGCGGCGGCCCATGACGCGGTTCAGGATCGTGACCGCCTCCGCGCGGGTGACGGCGTCGTCCGGACGGAACGCGCCGTACGCGTCCGCCTCCATCCAGCCGCGTTCGATCACCGCGGTGGCGGCGCGGGCCAGAGGCTCGCCGGCAGGCAGGTCGGTGAAAGCGCGCGCGGCCGACGTGCTGTAGACCAGACGGCTCAGCAGCGTTGCCAGCCAGCCGCGGGTGACGGCCTCGCCGGGGCCGAAGGCGCCGCCGCTTTCCAGGATCCCGTGGGAGGCGAGCAGCAGCACGGAGTCCGCGTACCAGGCGTCCTCCGGCACGTCAGAATAGGATACGGGGAGAGCGCCGCGCTCCGCCGTCAGGAGCTGGACGCAGAGCATGCTGCAAAGCTGCGCCCTGGTCACCGCGTCGTCGGGGCGGAAGCGCCCGTCCGCGTCGCCGTAAACGTATTGCAGGTGATCGGGGTTGAAGGCAAGGGCAAAGACCGCGTAGTAATCCGCGTTCCGCGTCGCGCCGTGCCCGGCGGGGTCGGCCTCGCTGCCGTCGGCATAGAGCCAGCGGGAGATCGCGCTCCAGTTGGCGTCGTACTGCGGGATGCCGGAGGGGATCTCTCCCTCCTCCACCAAAACCGTTTTCACCACGTCGCCCACGTGAAAGCGGACGGTGTAGGTCTTCCGGTAGGCGGTCCACAGCTCCCCGGATTCCGTCGCCTCCGCCGTATGCTCCACGGCGGCCTCGGCCACGTCGGCGTAGAACCAGTTTTCCGGGCCCACGTCAAGGAAGCACCGGGCATCCCCGGCGGCAAGGGCGCGCTCGTCCGCGCTGCGGCCCAGCACACGGTTGAACACCGCCGCGGCCTGGGCGCGGGTCAGAGGCGCGTCGGGCCGGAAGCAGCCGTCGTCATAGCCCTGGACCCAGCCGCGCCGTACCGCGAGGGCCACGGCGCCGTACAGGGGATCGTCCGCGTCCAGATCGGAAAAACGCGGCTCCGCGTCCGCCTCCTCCGGCCCGGCAAGCCCGGCCAGCAGCCGCACCAGTTCCCCACGGGTCATCGGCTCCGTGGGACGGAAAGCTCCGCCCTGGCCGTCCAGCAGTCCGCGGGAGGCGAGGGTCCGCACCGCCTCGGCGTACCAGGCTTCGTCCGATACGTCGGCGTAATCCGTGCGCCCTGTGCCCCGGCTCCGGTCCGCCAGGAGCTGATACAGGATCGAAGCGCCCTCCGCGCGGCTCAGGCTCGCGTTCGGGCGGAAGCTGCCGTCGCCGTAACCATGCAGATAGACCGCGTGGTCGCGGCGCAGCGTCTCTCCGGTCTCCGGCGCCGCGGCGATCGCGGGCAGGCTCAGCAGCAGGCAAAGGGCCAGGATCAGGCTGATTCCACGGTATAGCTTCATCGTCTCGTCCTCCAATGATTTGGAATGTACAAATCATATCACATTTTTCCACAATACACAACAGGAAAATCTGAACGATAGACGATTGTTTGACAAACTTTCCCATGAATGGTATAGTAAAAAAAACGGCCCCCGAGGGGGGGCGGAAAAGAGGATGCTATCATGAACGCTGCACTGGTCGTCATGGCCGCGGGGATGGGCTCGCGCTACGGCGGAGTCAAGCAGATCGACCGACTGGGGCCGGACGGCGAGATTTTGATGGAGTACGCGATCCACGACGCGCTGCGCTACGGCTTTGACCGGATCGTGCTGATCATCAAGCCGGAGATGCTCGCGGACGTGAAGGAGGTCTTTGCCGACCGCGTGGAGCAGGGGAGCGGGATCAAATTCTGCTACGCCTTCCAGGAGACAAAGGGCGAATGGGAGGGCCTCCCGATCCCGGAGGCGCGAACCAAGCCCCTCGGCACGGTCCACGCGGTGCTGAGCGCCCGGGAGTATCTGGACCGTCCCTTCGCAGTGCTCAACGCCGACGACTTCTACGGCGCGGGCGCGATCCGCGCGGCGGCGGCGGCGCTGCGGGAGCTCCACGGCGCGGAGGACAGCGCGATGGTGGCCTACAGGCTGCAAAACACCGTCAGCCCCAACGGCGCGGTCACCCGCGGCGTCTGCACGGTGGAGGACGGGCTGCTGCGCGGCGTCACCGAGACCTATAAGATCCGCCTGCTGCCGGACGGCACGATCCGCGACTGCTCCGGCGACGAGCCCGGCCCGGCGATCCCGCCGGAGACGCCGGTCAGTATGAACCTCTGGGCCCTGCACCCGGAGATGGTGGAGGAATTCGACCGCCGTTTCCGCGACTTCCTGCAAGGTCTGGACCCGGCGGACAACAAGAGCGAATGTCTGCTGCCGGTCATGATGGACCGCCTGATCGCGGAGGGAAAAACCAGGTGCCGCGTTTTGGAGACGGACGAGCACTGGTTCGGCCTGACCTACCGGGAGGACCGCCCGGAGGTGGTGGCGGAGCTCCGCAAGCTCCACGAAACGGGCGTTTATCCGCCGACGCTCTGGAAAAATTAAAAAACAAACAGAGGGGATCCCGCGCGGGATCCCCTCTGTTTGTTTTTAAACCAGAATTTCCACTCCCGGATGGCAGTTGCGGATATCCACCCATTCGTGGACGCCGCCGTCCTCGCCGTCGCGGGTCCAGGCGACGCGCTCCGGGAAGCGGAAGCGGACGCGGCGGGATTTGAGAAAGCTGACCTGGGGGCCGGTGAAGTCGGCAGAGAGTACCGCGCTGATGATGTTCCCCAGCTCGATCAGGTCGCGGGGCGTGCGGACCAGCAGCACCTCAAAGCAGCCGTCGGAGAGGTCCACCGCGTCGCCGTGGAGCTTTACCAGCCCGCCGACGGCGGTGGAGTTCGTGACCGCGCCGAAGATGAAATCGTCCTCGAAGCTCCCCCCGTCCGTTTCCACGAAGGCGTGGACCGGTTTGATCTGTCCCAGGCTGCGGATGCCCTCCAGCATGTAGGCCAGATGGCCGATGGCCTGCTTCGACTCCTGCGGCGTGCTGTAGCTGACCTCGGTGAAGGCCCCGAAGGCTGCGATGTAGGTGAAGTAGCCCTCCGCGCCGAAAAGCCCCATGTCGAAGGGGACCGGGGATCCTCCTGCGGCCTGGACCGCCGCCTCCATCGGCTTCATCGAGATACCGAGGGTGTGGGCCACGTCGTTGCTGGTGCCGAGGGGCAGGTAGCCGATGGGCCTACGATCCGACAGGCGCATCACGCCGCCGCAGACCTCGCTGAGCGTGCCGTCGCCGCCCATACAGACGATCCGGTCATAGTCCGCGCCATAGCGCCAGACGAATCGCCCCGCGTCGCCCGCCGCCCTGGTGAAGAACACCGTGGGCGTCCAGCCCGCGCCGCTCAGCAGCTCCAGAACGCCGCCGAGCACGGTCTTATAGCCGCCCTTGCCCGCGTTGGGGTTCACGATCAGCATCAGGGTCCGATCCATAGAAATCCGCCTCTTTTATTTCACGTGATACGCAGAGTATAGCACCGGCGCGGCGGACAGTTGTGAATGTTCTGTAAAACTTGTAAAACTTGCGGCAACTTGCGAGCTTCCGCCTTGCCATCCGGCGAAAAGCGTGATATTGTATACAACAATGTGCAATGTGTAATGAGCAATGTGCAATGAAATCACTCTTTCCTGATATTGGAGGAACAACGATGAAACTGAAGCTGATTGCGATGATCCTGACGATCTCTCTTTGCTTTGCCCTCGCGGCCTGCGGGAGCGGGACAACGGGCGCGTCCACGACGGCTGTGACCGTGACCTCGGAGCCCGTCGCGGAGACGACCGAAGCGCCGGAGGCCGCCGCGACCGAAGAACCCGCCGCGACCGAAGAACCCGCCGCGACCGAAGAACCCGCCGCGACCGAAGAGACCGAGGAGGTCCTTTCCGTCGAGGAGGTGTTCAATCTGGAAGATGCGGAGAACGCCTACACGCCCGACACCCTGGTGTTCAACGCCGGAAGCGTCGAGATCCTCTGGAAGGACTATTACGGGGCGATCGCCCAGGTGCTCTATGAGCTCAACTCCTACTACGGCATCACCGATCTGAACGAGGAGGTCCAGGAGGGCATGACGATCGCCGACTGGGTGCGCGGCTGGTCCGAGGAGTATCTGCGCCAGCTCGCCCTGCTCCATGAGAAGGCGGAGGAGCTCGGCATCGAGCTGACCGAGGAAGACCAGGCCCTGATCGAGGCGGACATCGACGAGCAGGCGAACACCTATTTCGACGGGGACCGAGAGGCCCTGTTCGCGGAGATGCACGTCACCGAGGAGCTTTACCGCTATCAGGCGGAGGCTTCGATGCTCTATGACAAGCTCTTTACCTATTATTTCGGCGAGGACGGGCAGGACCTGAGCGACGAAGACGCCGTGGCCTACGTCGAGGACGCGGGCTATCTCTACGCCAAGCACATCCTCTGGTCCTTCACCGACGAGAACGGCGCCGATCTGAGCGACGAGGAGAAGGAGGCCGCCCGGGCGCAGGCCCAGGAGGTCCTGGACGAGCTGCGGGCCGAGGACCCGGCGAACCTGGGCAGCGCCTTTGACCGGATGATGGAGCACTACAGCGCCGACCCCGGCCTGGCCGCCTATCCCGACGGCTACTACTTCCAGCCCGGCGACATGGTCGCGGTCTTTGAGGACGCGGCGACCGAGCTGGCCGAGGGCGAGCTCAGCGAGCTGGTGGAGAGCGACTACGGCATCCACCTGCTCTACCGCCCCGCGATGGACGCGGACCATATCTTTGGCTATGATTCCTATTCCAACGCCTATACCCTCCGCTATCTCGCGGCGAACGAGCTGTTTACCAATATGGCCGACGAGTGGATGGACCAACAGACGGTCGAGTATGCCGGGGACTTTGAAAATCTTGACCTGATCGGGCTGATGAGCTTCACGGCGTAAGCAGGGGAGGGGCCTGCCCTCTGCTCTGTGGCACAGAAAGAGAGAAGGCGGTATTTCACCATGAAAAAGCTGTCCACGGTCAGCGCGGTCCACGTGTTCCGGCTGGTCTATCGCTCCGCGCTGTTTCTGCTGCTGCTGATCGGCTATCTCTCCTTCCGGCTGCGCTCCGGGGAGCCGATCGAGGTACGCCTGGAGCAGCGTCCGGTGCTCCTGACCGTGGCCTGGCTCGTATACGCGGTGGAGATGGTCATGCGCTTCTTCCCATCCAGCTTTGAGAGCCCCGGCTGCCAGAAGCAGTTCGCCCGAAACTACGTCCCGGCGGACGACCCGGGGCGCGCCTCCCAGGGCCGGGATTCCGCGGTGCTGATCGCGCTGATCTGGGTCGTGTTCAACGGGATCTTCGGCGCGCTGCACATGACGGGCGTGCTGGACGACGGGATCATGATCCTGCTGTGCAGCGCCTACGGCGTCTGCGACATGATCTGCATCCTGTTCTTCTGTCCCTTCCAGAGCTGGATCATGAAAAACAAGTGCTGCAGCTCCTGCCGCATCTACAACTGGGACTACGCGATGATGTTCACGCCGCTCTTCTTCGTCCGGCGCTTCTACGGCTGGAGCCTGCTGCTGCTGTCCGTGGCGCTGCTGGTGCGCTGGGAGCTGGCCTACTACCTGCACCCCGAACGCTTTTTCGAGCAGACCAACGCCTATCTGCGCTGCCAGAACTGCACGGAAAAGCTCTGCGCCCACAAAAAGCAGCTTCGGACCCTCTGGCGGCGCATCGAGGCCGACGCCTCGAAGTACATCCAGACCCAGGCGGGCAAGATCCCACCGGCCCTGCGGCGTCTGCCCTGGGGTGTGGGACTGACCAATAAAGAAAAAAAGGGAGGGCGTCCAAATGAATGACAGACTCATCATTGAACTGATCGGTTACGTCGGCAGCGCTTTGGTGCTGGTGAGCATGCTGATGGTATCCGTCGTCCGGCTCCGCGTGCTGAACCTGATCGGCAACGTGATCTTCATGGTCTACGCGCTGATCATCCGCTCCTATCCCACGGCGATCATGGATTTCTTTCTCTGCATCATCAACGGCTATCATCTGATCCGCCTGCTGCGGGAGCGGAAGGTCTACGACCTGGTGCCCGCGGACCCCAAGGGGGACTACGTCCGCTATCTGCTGGACCATTGGAAGGGGGATATCTCCAAATGGTTCCCGGAGTTTTGTCCGGATGGGACGACGGCGGCCTTCCTGGTCTGCTGTGAGAGCAACCCGGCGGGCCTGCTGCTGGGCCGTGAGGCCGGGGACGGGGCGATCGAGGTGGTCTTGGACTACGCGATGCCGGTCTACCGGGACACCACCGTGGGGCGCTATCTTTATGAGCAGCTCGCGAAGTCAGGGTATCGGACCCTGATCTTCCGCGACAACGCCCCGGCGCACGTCGCGTACATGGAGAAGGTCGGCTACGTGAAGGACGCCGGCGGCGCCTACGTGCTGGACCTGACCGCGGCGAAATAAACGAAGGTATGAACAGCCGGACGCGGCGCTCCCGAAAAGGAGCGCCGCGTCCGGCGTTTTCTTCAACTGACCGCTTATCGATTTCCACAGTCCCCCACGTTCGAGCGGGGGACGTCGGAGGGCACGTGGGTCCTCCTGTCCGCGTGGGTCTGATAATAGGCCTTCTTGTCGTTGTACATCCCGAGATCCGCCCGGTTGAACACCGCGCGATAACCGCCGTCTGATTCCGGCTCAAACGCGGCGAAGCCCTTTGCCACGGAGAGAAGGCCGCTTTTTTCGAGCAGCGCGTCCAAGCTGTCGAAGCGCGCGGGCAGCCCGGCATCGGGCCGATCCGAGACGGCGATGAATTCGTCCCCGCCGATCCGGTACAGCTTCGCGTCGCCGTATACCTCCCGGAGCGCGTCGGCGACCGCCAGGATCGCCTGATCGCCCTTCTCGTGACCCCGCTGATCGTTCAGCTCCTTCAGACCGTTCAGGTCGAACAGCGCCACCGCGAAGCGCGCCGTTCCGGCCTTCACCTCGTCGTCGAGCCGCTTGACGTGCTCCTCGTAGGCGGAGCGGTTTCCCAGCCCGGTCAGACCGTCGATATAGGCCTGCGACTGGACGAAAGCGATCTGTTTGCCGAGCTGGTCCTCCAGGGAACGGATCCGGTTGCTCAGCTCCTCCACGCTGTCGTGGGTGAGCGCCTCCGCGCGCACGTCCGGCTGGAGCGGTTTGGCGCTGGGGGAGACCTCATGCACCAGAGTCTCGATCCCGGCGGAGATCTCGTTCATTTCGCCGAGCATGGCATGGAACCGCTTACGGAAGTCCATCGCGATCAGAATAATGATGACGCAGGCGAAGAAGAGAGAGATCGCGACGATCAGGAAGGTCGCCCGGAACTGGTTCGCGAGCTGCTGCTCGTACCACTCCGCGCTGAAATCGACGCCGACGATGCCGCCGACCAGTCCCTTTGAGTCAAAGACCGGCGTGTAGGCGCTGTAAAAGCGGCCCCAGCGGTCCTCATAGGGCACCTTATCCACGGCGGGGGTTCCAAGGCTCGCCAGATACAGCGCGTCCGTGTAAGCGATGGGCTCGCCGAACAGGCCGGGATCGTCGTCCGGGTCGATGGTGAAGGCAAAGCTTCCGCCTCCCATGTCGCGGATGCAGTAGATGTACTCCAGCTTCATGTTGTCCTGGAAGATGGACAGCGTTTTTATCACGGTCTGATATGCGGGCGTGCTCGCGTCTCCGGACTGGATGGATTCCAGCATATCCCCGTCCAGCATCGCCGCGGCGGTGTTGGAGATGTCCAGCATGCGGTTCTCGATCAGGGTCCGCAGGGCCGCGTCGGACTGCCGCGTGAGCACCAGACCGAGGGAGACGTTGACCGTGATCAGGAACACGCAGATCAGGATCAGATATTTGGTTGTACGGCTCAGTTTTTGTTCATTGCAGTGTCACCGATTTCTATTGAAACGAATTGCTCTGCCCGTAAAACGCTGCCGGATCATCTGTGATCGCCGCCCGCCCGGGTCAACGACACGACTGTTTCGACATGGCACGAGGAAATGATATTACTGGCACATACCTCATACCTGTTCACCCAATGCCGGATAGGAACTATCCACCGTTTTCGGCGCTTGGGTGTTCGCCCATGCAGGAACATATCGACAAGTTGGAATTTGTTAAAATCTTCTACTGCCAGACTGCCGTTCATCCGTTACATCGTATACTTGGACATCATGATCTTGTGCATACTGTGTGCGGTAATGATAGTAAAGATCTCTGATGTGGTACAGTTTTTCACCTTTCGGCTCCCCGTAGATCTTTGCCAACTCCTGAAAACTTGGAAATGACGAATAATAGTTTTCATCAAGCTCTTCGATTTCTCGAATGATCGACATTACGTCCCGGCTTTCATAGGCATCAATATTGTCAGCCCGAAGGGCAATCAAGACCATCCGATGTGTATCATGGATAGGTTCTGAATCACGGAGCCAGTCCCTTTCGGTACGGTAAAGCGTTCTGTTCAGCAGTTTTTGTGTTTCTACTGAAAGTTCAAGAAATCCTTCCATGTCGAGCCTCACATCACGAAGCAGTTTCCCTCGTCCTTCCTCGTGCGGGATGGTCAGAAATACTTTTTCGCTTCCATTATCTTGCAGAATCTTGACCAGATCATCGACCTCGTGAATGTTCTCAGCCGTTAGTGGTATCCCTGTTGTAAAAGGAAGTTGGGACGCTTTTGCGGCCTGCATCATCCGCAAATTCAATTCAAAATCACCTTTTCTTCCGGCAAAGCGATCATGATAGTCCGAAAGGCCGTAAAGAGTATAATTCAACTGCTTTATTCCTTCGTCATGCAGCATTCCCATCAGTACAATACATTCCGTGTCATTTCGCATTTTCATACCATCACATTGTAGGAAATCTGCTGTTGGTCCGCCCAACCTACGAAGGGTGCGAATGGCGCCCTTGAGGTCGGGGTGCTCCATCGAATACCCGAAAGAGAAGCTTCTTTTGATCTCCGGCTGCTGATCTCTCAGTTCATTCATAAATCGTTCCGCTAAATTGACACTGCGATTCCAGTCAGCACCTTCAACCTTCCCATTCCATGATAATAGACAATATCTGCAATAATTGCAGCAAGGCACACATAAGCTATGAATCAATACAGATGTTGTTTTCATAAAATGGTTACCCCAATAAATCCCGATTTGTTCATTTCCTCGTCATCAATGTCACGCACTCCACATGTTCAGTAAACGGGAACATGTCGATTGGCTGCGCCCGGTCCATGCGGTAGCCGCCCCGGGTCAGGAACGCGAGGTCCCGAGCCAGGGTGTCGGGGCCGCAGGAGACGTAGACCACGCGCCGCGGGGCCGCGCGGAGCAGGCTGTTCAAAAAGCGCTCGTCGCTGCCCGCCCTCGGCGGGTCCATCAGCACCACGTCCACCGGTTCTCCCTCGGCGGCGGTCCGTTCCAGAAATTCTCCCGCGTCGCCGCAGGTGAACCAGATATTCTTCACGCCGTTGCCCTTCGCGTTCACGATGGCGTCGCGCACCGCGTCGCGGTTCAGCTCCACGCCCGCCACCTGACCTGCCAGCTTGCTGGCACAGATGCCGATGGTGCCGGTGCCGCAGTAGGCGTCCAGCACGCGCTCCGTACCCTTCAGTTCTGCAAAATCCAGGGCCGTGCGGTACAGGACCTCGGTCTGGACCGGGTTGACCTGATAGAAGCTGCGCGGGGAGATGCGGAAGCGGAAGCCCAGCAGCTCGTCCTCGACGAAGCCCTTGCCATAGAGCACCGTTTCCCGTTCGCCCAGCACCAGGCTCGTGCGGCGGTCGTTGACGTTCAATACGACGGTGCTGATCTCCGGGCAGGCCTCCAGCAGCGCGGCGAGGAAGTGCTTTTTCTGCGGAAACCGCGCGTCCACCGCCACCAGCACGACCATCAGCTCGCCGGTGAAGCGTCCGACCCGGACCAGCACGTGCCGCAGCCAGCCGGTCCCGCGCCGCTCGTCGAAGGCGGCGATCGAGTGCTTCGGCAGCAGACGCCGGATCGTGACGATGACCCGGTCCGCGGCCCGGTCCTCCAAAAGACAGTCGTCCACCGCGACGATCCGGTGGCTGCCGGACTGGTAGACGCCGGAGATCACGCGCCCGCGCCCGTCCACGCCGAAGGCGGCCTGGACCTTGCAGCGGTAGTGGGTCGGGTCGTCCATGCCGATGATCGGCAAAACAGGTCCAAAGCGCCCCAGCAGATGGTTCAGCCGCGCCTGCTTGCGCGCGAGCTGCTCGGCGTAGGGGACGCGCTGGTACTGACAGCCGCCGCAGAGCTTGTCCTTGGGGCAGGGGGTGTGGGGGAGAGTAGAATTCATAGTTGATAGTTGTTAGTGGTTAGTGGTTAGTGGGTTATCCCAATATAAGTTCCATGGAAAAACCATCGGCGGAGCGCAGGTAAACGTTAGAATTTCCCCGGTCTTGGGATGCGGAAATGCAAGCTTATGGCACCAGAGAGCCGGGGTTTCTATCGTGCCGGTGCGCCCGCCGTATTTCCGGTCCCCCAGCAGGGGCAAACCGCGGGCGGCGAGCTGGGCCCGGATCTGATGGGTGCGCCCGGTGCGGAGTACGATGCGCAGCAGCGCCGCGCCCTCCGTTTCCGAGAGCGGTTCGTAGTCCAACATGGCCTCCTTCGCGCCGGGCGTCTCCGGCGGCACGGCCTGCGTCACGCGCCGCGCCCGGTCCCGCAGCAGCCAGTCCCGCAGCGTTCCCACGGGCGGCGTCGGCGCGGCGGGGACGACGGCGAGGTATTCCTTGTGAAAGCGTCCCTCCGCCACCGCACGGCCCAGGTCGCCCGCTGCCCGCCGGGTGCGGGCGAGGGCCAGCAAGCCGCCGACGGTCCGATCCAGCCGGTGGACGGGGTAGAGCGGGGCGCCGGGGTCCCCGAGCTGGTCGCGCAGCGCCTCCGGCACGCCGCCGGGCTCGTCCGTGCTCAGCAGCCCCACGGGCTTGACGCAGACCAGCAGCTTCGCGTCCAGAAAAAGGATCTCCATCGGTCAGAGCTTTTCCAGACAGGCCAGCACGAGCCGTGAAAAAACGCCCCGCGCCCGCTCGCCCGCCTCCAGGACCTCCGCCTCGCTCAGCGGCTGGTCCAGGATGCCCGCTGCCATGTTGCTCAGCAGCGTCATGCCCAGGACCCGCATCCCGCAGTGTCCGGCGGCCAGCGCCTCCGGCGCCGTGCTCATGCCGACCGCGTCCGCGCCCAGCGCCCGCGCCGCGCGGATCTCCGCCGGGGTCTCGTACTGCGGGCCGGGGAAGAACATGTAGACGCCCTCCCGCAGCCCCAGGCCCAGCCGCGCGGCCTCGGCCTTTGCCAGATCACGCAGCTCCGAGGTGTAGAGCTTGCTCGCGTCGGGAAAGCGGACGCCGAATTCCGGCAGGTTCCCGCCCCGGAGCGGGGAGTCGAGGAAGAGCTTGATATGGTCGGAGATCAGCATCAGGTCCCCGGCCTGCCAGCCCGTATTGACGCAGCCCGCGGCGTTCGTGACGATCAGGGTCTCGCAGCCCAGCAGCCGCAGCACGCGCACCGGATAGGCGATCTCCTCGACGGAATAGCCCTCGTAGTGGTGCAGCCGTCCCTGCATGACCGCGACGCGCCGCCCCCGCAGGGTGCCGAAAACCAGCCGTCCGCGGTGCCCGGGGGCGGTGGAGGCGCGGAAGTGGGGGATGCGCTCGTATGGGACCGCGATCGGATCTTCGACCTCGTCGCCGAGAAAGCCCAGCCCGGAGCCGAGGATCAGCGCGACCTCGGGACGGAACGCCCCCAGCTCCGCGGCCAGCGCCCCCGCGCTCTCGCGGTAGTCGGAAAAGGTAAACTGCATACGGACGCCCCCTTTTGCCTCAGTGCATGATTTTATAATGATTCATTATAGCATAAGGCACTCCGTTTGTCACGAAAAAAGTACATCTCCCGGCGGGAGATGTACGACGCTTGGAATACATAGTAGCTTACCTATAAAGCTCCGGGTGCGTGGAGAAGCAGAGATAGGTCGGCCCCAGCCGCGCGTCGCGCAGGGTAAGGCAGACGCCCCCGCCGAGGACGTAGTTGCTCTGGAACACGACGGACGCGTCGCCGAGCACCCGTTCGCCCTCCAGCAGCCGCCGGGCGGCCTCGACGCTCTCGCGGGAGGGGCGGTATCGCTCCAGCGCCCGGCAATACTGACCCGGCTGCGCCGCCACCTCCGCGAGGGTGTTGGGGAACTCCGAGCTTTCGACGCGGTTGAGGGCGACCTCGCCCACCGCCATTTTCCAGCGCAGGTCCAGCCAGTCGCTGCCAGCCTCCGCCTGGATCAGCCGCGCAAGAAGCAGCAACTCGTCGAAGCGGACCTCCGGATAGTCCAGCTCCAGCGCGGCGAGCTTGTCCGCCCGGGCCGCCTCTGCCGACCGGCCGGCCTCCGCGTCCCCGGCCTCCGCCGCGGAAAGCATCCGCGCCATATAGTCGGTTCCCGGCTCCCAGTCGGCGCGGGTGCTGGGGGAGAGGAAGAGAAAAAACAATACGATCAGCAAAAACGCGCGGTTCACGTAAAACACCGTCCTTTCCCCTACAGCATAGCGGAAAGAGACGGCGAAAACGGTCAGAAGCGGGCGGGACAGTGCGAAATGATTTTCTGTTCTGTCAGCGCAGCCTTCTCCCTCTCCCGGCCTTCGGCCCTCCCCCGCTGGGGGAGGGAACCGCATCGTCACCTCGGCGCGTTGATTTCGAGGCTGGCGGTGACGTTTTCGGCTCCTTTCCCTCCCCCAGCGGGGGAGGGTGCCGCCGCAGCGCCAGGAGAGGGAGAAGGCCCGGATACGCATCGGAAACCCACGCTTGCAATTGCCGGAAAACTGTGCGATAATGAGACATCGAAACGAGCGGGAGGGACGCTTATGCCGAGATTTTTCATGGCCGGGGCGAACGTCGCCGGGGGGACCCTGATCCTGGCGGGTGAGGACGCGAACCACGCGAAGGTGCTGCGGCTGCGGGTCGGGGATCGGATCGTGATCTGCGACGGCGCGCAGACGGATCACCATTGCACGGTGAAGCGCATCACGCCCGACGAGGTGGAGGCCGAGGTCGTGGAGTCCGTTCGCTGTCCCGCCGAGCCGAACGTCCGCGCCGTGATCCTCGCGGGACTCCCGAAGCAGGGGGAGCGGGCCGACTTCATCGTGCAGAAGTGCACCGAGGGCGGCGCCGGCGAGATCGTCTTTTTCCGCAGCCACCGCTGTGAAAGTTCGCTCTGCGGCGGCGCGATGGAAAAGAAGCTGCTCCGCTGGCAGCGCATCGCGGAGGAGGCGGCCAAGCAGTCCGGCCGCGGCATCATCCCGACGGTCTCCGCGCTGGATACCTTTCCCGAGGCCCTGGACAAGGCCGTGAAGTGCGAGCTGCCGCTGTTCCTCTACGAGACCGGTGAGCGCGTGGAGCTGCGCCAGGCCATCGAAAACGCCGGGCCGGGGGTAAGATCCGCGGCGATCCTGACCGGACCGGAGGGCGGCTTCGAGCCCTACGAGGCGGAGCTGGCCCGGACCCTGGGCTTCCCGATCTGCAGCATGGGACCCCGTATCTTCCGCTGTGAGACCGCCCCTCTGGCGGCCCTGACCGCGTTGATGTACGCGACGGGGAATCTGTAAATCGGATAACAGATCAGCGCCTCCGTCCAAAGCCGGGCGGAGGCGCTGTTTTTTCATTTTGTCCTGCGTTTCCGAAAAACGACCAGGCGGCCGATGAACCAGTTCAAAACCGCGCTGACGACGGCCAGCGGGATCTTGATGATATACTTGTTGATATGCAGGGCCCGGAGGCCGATCCGCAGCAAGCCCTGCTCCACCAGCCAGACGACGATGCGGGTGCCGAGGAATTTCCAGGCCTCGTTCGCCAGATCCTTGCCCTTGCTGTCGCTCTCGAAGGCGGTCTTGCGCTCGGTGCAGAAGGCGAAGATCACGCCCGCGAGAAAGGCCAGCGCGTTCGCCAGCTCCGCGTTGACTCCCAGCAGCAGCAGACCGTAGTAGACGATCCAGTTCACCAGGGTCGTCAGCCCGCCGAAGAAGAGATAGCAGACCACGGACCAGTGGCGGTTTATCAGATTGAAGAGTTTGGGGATCATATCATTTCTTCTTCCGAAAATACTCCCGCGTCAGCTTCGCCACGACGCCGCTGAGTCCGAAGACCGCGATGAAGTTCGGGATCGCCATCAGGCCGTTGAAGGTGTCGGAGATGTCCCAAACCACGTCGACGCTGGTGACGCAGCCGACGACGGCGACGAGGACGAAGATCACCTGATACCAGCGGATCGCCTTGGTGCCGAAGAGGAACTGGACGCAGCGCGCTCCGTAGAGCGCCCAGCCCAGGACCGTGGAGAAGGCAAAGAGCATCAGGGCCAGGGCGACGAACAGCGCCGCGATCTTCCCGCCGAACACGGTGGAAAAGGCGCTGACGATCAGCTCGCTGCCGGGCTTGACGCCGAACTCGATGGGAACGCCGCTGACGATGACCGTCAGGGCGGTCAGGGTGCAGATCACGATGGTGTCCGCGAACACCTCAAAGATGCCGTAAAGACCCTGGCGCACCGGGTTCGTTTCGCTGGAGGCGGCGTGGGCGATGGCGGCGGAGCCAAGGCCCGCCTCGTTGGAAAAGGCGCTGCGGCGCAGACCCCAGACGATGGTCTCCTTCAGCATGATACCGCTGGCGGCGCCGCCCACGGCGCGGGGCGTGAAGGCGTTGGAGAAGATCAGGCCGAAGGCGTGGCCGATCTCCCCGACGTTGCCGAAGATCACCACCAGGGTGAAGAGAATATACAGCACGCTCATGAAGGGGATCAGCTTCTCGGTGACCTGGCCGATGCGCTTGATGCCGCCGATCAGGATGACGCCGATCAGCACGGCCAGCACGACGCCCAGGACCCAGCGCAGCGTGACCGCCGTCTGCTCCGACACCTCGGTGAAGGAGCGCACCGCGCCGATGACCGAGCCGGTGACGGAGTTGACCTGGCTCATGTTGCCGATGCCGAAGCTGGCAAATACGGTAAAGACGCAGAACAGCACGGCCAGCCAGCCCCAGCTTTTGCCGAGGCCGTTTTTGATGTAATACATCGGGCCGCCGACCCAGTCGCCCTTGTCGTCGCGCTCCCGGTACTTGACCGCCAGCGTGACTTCGCTGTACTTGGTGCACATGCCGACCAGGGCGGCCAGCCAGAGCCAGAACACCGCGCCGTAGCCGCCCAGGGCGATGGCCTGGCTGGTGCCGACGATGTTGCCGGTGCCGACGGTGGCCGCCAGGGCGGTGGTGACCGCCTGCAGCGGCGTGACCGCTCCCTTGCCCGCCTCGGTCTTGCGGAACATTTTGCCGACGGTGTTCTTCATCGCGTAGCCGAAGCGCCTGAACTGCACCGCGCCGGTGCGGATCGTGAGGTAGAGCCCGCCGACGACGGCGAAGGGGAGGAAAATATACAGCCATGCCACCGTGTTCAGCGTGCCGGTGAAAAAGCCTACGATGTCGTTCAATACTTGCATCCGAAGTCTCCCAACTATGATTTAAATTACGTTTCGCAACCCCCTCTGGTGCGGAGGGGGTTGCGAAACGGAAAAACGCGATCAGATGTCCTTCAGCGTCTCGGCGAAGGCGGCGTAGCGGGCGACCTTCTCCTTGGCTGCGGCCTGGGTCTCGTCCTTGACCAGCAGGTAGATCTTGATCTTCGGCTCGGTGCCGGAGGGGCGGATGATGAAGCTGCTGCCGTCGGCCAGCTCGAAGTACAGCACGTTGCTGCCCTTGATGTGGGTCTCGCCCACCGCGCCGAGGCCGTGGACGCTGACCTGGCCGGTCTGGTAGTCGCGGACGCGGTTGACCGCGACGCCGGCGATCTCCGCCAGCGGCTCCGCGCGCAGCTTCGCCATGATCTCACGCATCCGGTTCAGACCGTCGAGACCCGGCATCACCAGGTTCAGGGTCTTTTCCTGATAATGGCCGTATTTCTCATACAGCGCGTCAATGGCGTCGAGCAGGGTCATGCCCTTGCAGTGATAGTAGGAGGCCATCTCGGCTACCATCATACTGGCGGTCACGGCGTCCTTGTCGCGGACGTAGGAGCCCATCATGTAGCCGTAGCTCTCCTCATAGGCGAAGATATACTGATAGCTGCCCGCGGCTTCCCACTGGGCGATCTTCTCGGCCATGAACTTGAAGCCGGTGAAGGTGTCCTCGATGTGGACGCCGTTGCGCTCGGCGACGGTGCGGGCCATCTCGGTGGAGACAATGGTCTTCAGGGCGCCGGGGTTGGCGGGCATGGTGCCGGTGCGGAGCTTGGCGTTGATCACGTAGTCCAGCAGCAGCACGCCCATCTGGTTGCCGGAGATCGGGTAGAACTCATCCCCGCGGCGGGCCAGGCAGCCGATGCGGTCGGAGTCGGGGTCGGTGCCGATGATCAGGTCGCTGCCCTCACGCTTCGCCAGGTCGACGGCCAGATAGAAGCCCTCGGGGTTTTCCGGGTTCGGGGAGACGACGGTGGGGAAGTTGCCGTCGATGACCATCTGCTCGGGAACGGGGATCAGGTGCTTGACGCCCAGACGGCGCAGCGCCTCGGGCACCAGCTTGTGACCGCAGCCGTGGAAGGGCGTGTAGACGATCTTCAGCTCGTCGGCGGCCTTCGCGACGCTCTCGTGGTCGATGGCCTGGGCCAGGACCTCCTTGAGGAAGGCCTCGTCGGTCTCCTCGCCGATGATCTCGATCATGCCGGCGGCCCTGGCTTCCTCGAAGTCCACGGTCTTATAGCCGGTGAAGATGTCGATGCGCTCCATCTCCGCGGCGACGGCGGCGGCGTGCTGGGGCGGCAGCTGGGCGCCGTCGGACCAGTAGACCTTGTAGCCGTTGTACTCCTTGGTGTTGTGGCTGGCGGTGACGTTGACGCCCGCGGTGGCCCCGTAGAGCCGGATCGCGAAGGACAGCTCCGGGGTGGGACGCAGGGCCTCGAACAGGCGCACGTGGATGCCGTTCGCCGCCATGACGCAGGCGGTCTCCCGCGCGAAGAGCACGCCGTTGTTGCGGCAGTCGTGGCAGATCACGACGCCTGCCGCTCTGGCGGCCTCGCCCTGCCGGGCGATCACGTTGGCAAAGGCCTGGGTCGCGTGACGGATCACGTGGACGTTCATGTGGTGCAGGCCCACCTTCATGGTACCGCGCAGGCCGGCCGTGCCGAACTCCAGCGGCGCGAAGAAGCGGCCCTCGATCTCCTTGTCGTCGCCGCGGATCGCGTCGAGCTCCTTCCATTCGTTCTCGCTGAGGGACGGGCTGTCCAGCCATCTTTCATATTCCGCTCTGTAATCAGTCATAATTCATCCTCCGTTGCAATCTCTGCTTCCATCAATTCTTTTGCGGTGTCATATAGTGTTTCCGGTACGAACAGCTCCGCGCCCGTCCCGGACATGCCCAAAACTACCTTGCCGAAGCTCCCGTCCCCGGCATAGCGGCGCAGGACGGGAATGCCGTAGGCCTCCAGCATGTTGACGAGAAACTCGTCCGCCAGATCCACGCACTGCCGCCAGGCCAGGAATTTCGACGCGACGAATTCGCCCGCGTCGTCCCGCGGCCAGCGCTTTTGCAGATCGCCGGGAAGCTTCGACCAGCCAAACCCGATCTTAGGTTCCATCCCATCACCGTCCTTTTCCTGTCAATCTTTGAAATCGGTTTCCCACTACGCAAGCGCGGACGGCTGAGAGCCGTCCCTGCAGGCAAGCTATTTGTGATACTTCCGTCCTTCGAGGATCGTAAACGCCCGGTAGATCTGTTCCGCGGCCATGACGCGGAACAAATGGTGCGGGAAGGTCATTTTCGATACGCTCAATCTCAGGTCCGCCCGGCGCTTCAGGGCCTCGCTCAATCCGAACGAGCCGCCGATCACGAAGCAGACCCGGCTTTTCCCGCAGCTCTGCCACCGGCCGAGCTGCGCGGAGAGCTCCTCGCTGCTCAGCGGCTTTCCCTCGACGCAGAAGCAGCACACTGCCGCACCCTCGGGAATGCGGCGCGCCAGCTCCGCGGCCTCGCGGTCCAGGGCCACGGCGATCTCCTTCTCCGAGGGGTCCTCCGGCAATCTCTGCTCCGTCAGCTCCTCCACGGAGAAGCGGCAGAAGGCGCCGAGCCGCTTTTGGTATTCCTCCACCGCAGCGCGGAAATACGGTTCCTTGAGCTTTCCGACGCAGAGCAGGGTCACGCTCAGCACAATACCGCCTCCGCCGCCGTTTCCAGCGTAAAGCGCTCGAAAGCGGGAGCGACGTAAAGCCCCTCCGCGCTGCCCAGGACCTGGCGCACGGTGTCGAAGGCCAGCTCCGGCGTATTGTTGGTCCGGCTTAAATGTCCCAGTATGATGTGACGCGTTCCGGACGCCATCAGCTCCGCGGCCAGGACCGCGCAGCTGTCGTTTGAAAGGTGCCCCATGTCGGACAGCACGCGTTTTTTCAAATAATATGGATACGGTCCCGTCCGCAGCATCAGCAGGTCGTGGTTCGCCTCGATCAGCGCCACGTCCGCGCCGCGCAGACCCTCCCGCACCGCCTCGGTCACGACGCCGGTGTCCGTCGCCAGCGCGAAGCTTTCGCCGGTCCCGTCAACGCGCCAGCCGACGCTTTGGGCCACGTCATGGGAGGTGGGGAAGCAGCGCAGCGTGAGCGCTCCGAGCCGCAGCGCCTCGCCGGGGTCCAGCTCCGTCAGACGCGCGTCCGCCCCCGGGACGGTGCTGCGCAAACGATTCGCCAGAATGCGCGGGGCGACGACGGGGGCGGGGCAGGACTTGACCAGCGTGGCCAGGCCTGAGATATGGTCACCGTGCTCGTGCGTGATGCAGACGGCGCTGAGGTCGCACAGGTCCAGCCCGGTCAGGCGCAGCGCGGTGCGGATGCGGCGGCAGGAGATGCCCGCGTCCAGCAGGACGTGGACGCCGTCCATGCTCAGCAGGGCGCAGTTGCCGGTGCTGCCGCTGGCAAAGGTCACGACGCGCATCAGCAGACCGACTCCATGCGCTTATCCTGCTCCTCGGGCGTGTCGGGCTCGCTGACGGCCACGATGTCCGCGCCCAGAGCCCGCAGCTTGCCGACGATGTTCTGATAGCCGCGCTCGATGTAGATCACGTCCTCGATGGTCGTGACGCCTTCGGCGCAAAGCCCTGCCACTACCATGGCAGCGCCGGCCCGCAGATCGCAGGCGGCGACGGGCGCGCCGATGAGGGTCTTGACGCCCTCGACGATGGCGGTCTTGCCGCTCACCGTGATCTCCGCGCCCATCTTTTTGAGCTCGTTGACGTATTTGAAACGGTTGTCCCAGACGCCCTCGGTGATGATGCTGGTGCCCGTGGCGTGGCAGAGCACGGCGCAGATCTGCGGCTGCATATCGGTGGGGAAGCCGGGATAGGGCTGGGTCTTGACGTTCGTGCACAGGAGGGGGCGCTCCCGCTTCACGACGACGTAATCGTCGCCCTCCGTGATGGAAACGGACATCTCCCGCAGCTTCGCGGAGATGCACTCCAGGTGGCGGGGGATCACGTTGGTGATCTTGACCTCGCCGCCCGTTGCGGCGACGGCGGTCATGTAGGTGCCCGCCTCGATCTGGTCGGGGATCAGGGAATAGCTCCCGCCGTGGAGCCGCTCCACGCCGCGGATCTTGATCGTGTCGGTGCCCGCGCCGCGGATGTCCGCGCCCATGGAGTTCAGGAAGTTCGCCAGATCGACGATGTGCGGCTCACGCGCCACGTTCTCGATGACCGTGCGGCCGTTGGCGAGCGTGGCGGCGATCATAATGTTGATCGTCGCGCCGACGGAGACCTTGTCCAGATAGATGTAGGCTCCGTGCAGACGCCCGTCCTCCGCCTCGGCCTTGATGAGGCCGCGGCCGATGCTGATCGTCGCGCCGAGGGCCCGCATGCCCTTGATATGCTGGTCGATGGGGCGGACGCCGAAATTGCAGCCGCCCGGCATCGTCGTGCTGGCCTTGCCGAAGCGGCCCAGCATGCTGCCGATCAGGTAGTAGCTGGCGCGGATGGACCGCGTCAGGGAATAGATCTTGTTGCTCAGGCCGACCGAGCGGCAGTCGACGTCCACCGTCGTGGCGTTCACGTAGCTGACGCGCGCGCCCATGAGCTCGAGGATGCGGAGCAGCTTCTCCGTATCGCTGATCTCGGGGAGGTTTTCGATGCGGCAAACGCCGTCCACCAGCATCGCGGCGGGAATGATGGCGACCGCGGCGTTCTTCGCGCCGGAGATCTCCACCTCGCCATACAGCGGCTTTCCGCCCTTGATGACGTATTTATCCAAAATGCTTCAGCCTCCTGACCCGCGGCGGAAACGTTCCCGGGAGCGGGCGGTTGGTAGACATAATATCTCTATTATTGTCATTGTTTCATTATCTTACCACAGGGCGGACCAAAAATCAATCACATTTTGTGCGGTGGCAGAAACCTGAAGGTTTTCAAACTTTTCTCTTTTCTTTCCCGTGGGCTTGTGCTATACTGACTCTATACAAAAAAGCCCGAGAGGAGTCGAGTCGTTTATGAAGCTCAAAAAACTGTTTGGGATCGTCGGGATCATCCTGCTGGCGCTGATCCTGATCGTCGGCGGCTATTTTGCCTACGTTCTCCTTTCCTGGAACCGCATCCCGGACAACCTGGCGCTGGACGTCTCGCAGGCCGTCAACGGCACGATGAGCGAGGCGGACGCCGAGGGACCAAAGACCGATACGCCCTACCGGATCGTCTCCTGGAACATCGGCTTCGGCGCCTATGAGGACGACTACGGCTTCTTCATGGACGGCGGCACCCAGTCCTGGGCCTGGTCCAGGGAGCGCCTGGACGTGAATCTCCGTGCGATCGCGAAGGAGAT
This sequence comes from Oscillospiraceae bacterium, assembly GCA_017445985.1. Classification (GTDB taxonomy): domain Bacteria; phylum Bacillota; class Clostridia; order Oscillospirales; family Oscillospiraceae; genus RGIG7114. Next base: position 35,529 of record JAFSRS010000137.1, read on the forward strand.
GTTCTCCCACGATGCTGACATCGTACTGGCACAGGAGGTCGATATCGACGGCACCCGGAGCTATCACGTGGACGAGCGGGTGTATCTGAGCAGCGAAGCCTATCCCGGCCGGGTCTCCTGGCAGAGCTTTGCGCAGAATTACGACAGTCCCTTCCTCTTCTATCCGATCACACAGCCCCACGGCGCGAACAAGGCGGGACTGATGACCTTCTCCCGCTTCCCGATCAGCTCCGCGCTGCGGCGGAGCCTGCCGATCGAAGATACGCTGATGAAGCTGGTGGACCTGGACCGCTGCTACTCCGTCAACCGCATCCCCGTGCAGGACGGCGGCGAGCTGGTGGTCTATCATCTCCACCTCTCTGCTTACACCAGCGACGGCACCATCGCCACCGAGCAGCTTCGGATGCTGCTGGAGGACATGCAGCGCGAGTATGAGAAGGGCAACTGGTGCATCGCGGGCGGCGATTTCAACAAGGATCTGCTGGGCGATTCCGTCGCGATCTTCGGCACGGACGAGGAATTCAGTTGGGCGAAGGCGATCCCGCCCGAGACCTTCGACGGCGTGGATATCGTGCTGGTAGGCCCCTTGGACGAGGAAAACCCGATCCCCTCCTGCCGCAACGCCGACGGGCCCTATCACGAGGGTCAGTACGTCCTCACCGTCGACGGCTTCATGGTCAGCCCGAACGTCCGGGTGGACGCCAGCCGCGTGATCGACACCGCGTTCCGCTACAGTGACCACAATCCGGTGGAAATGGACTTTACATTGGTAAATAACTGATTTATAATAGTATTGTTCGATATCAGATCGGAAAGGAGTGCCCGCCATGAAAAAGCTCTTGTCTGTTCTCCTGATGCTTGCCATTCTGACCGCGCTCTGCGCCTGCGGACATACCATGCCGGTTTCTCAGACCGCCGCGCCGAAGGTGGAGCCGACCGCCGAGCCGACGCCGGAACCGACTGTGGAGCCGACGCCCGAGCCCACGGAAGAGCCGACGCCGGAACCCACCGAAGAGCCGGACGCGGAGCCCACGGAAGAGCCGACGCCGGAGCAGACCGCGGAGCCCACGCCGGAACCCACGCCCGAACCGACGCCGGAACCCACGCCGGAGCCGACGCCCGCGCAGACCGCTGCGCCGGCTGAGACCGCCGCGCCCGTGACGACCGCGACGCCGAAGACGCCGGCGACGAATCCGGTCCCGGCCGTGTCGACCGACGGCAAGACGCCGGAGGAGCTGGCCGCAGAGGGTGATAAATACTATTACGGTCAGGGCGCAGCGCTGAACTACGCCCAGGCGATCAACTACTATACCCAGGCTGCGAACCAGGGCAACGGCTACGCGATGTATATGCTGGGCCACGCCTATACCTATGGCAACGGCGTCGGACAGAGCCATACGATGGCCCGCGACTGGTTCCTGAAGGCCGCGAACGCGGGGGACAGCATGGGTATGTACTCCCTCGGCTTCCAGTACGTCAACGGCTACGGCGTGGTGCGCGACTATGGCAAGGCGCTGGAGTGGTATCAGAAGGCCGCCGACGCCGGGAACGCGGACGGTATGTACGCGGTGGGCTGGATGTACCGGAACGGCAGCGGCGTACCGATGAACCTGACCACCGCCTTCGAGTGGTTTGAGAAGGCCGCGAACGCCGGAAACGTCAACGGCATGAACGCCGCCGCTTTGCTGCTGGAAAACGGCGGTGAGTACGCCCGGGCGCTGGCCTGGTACGAAAAGGCCGCTGAGCAGGGGAACGCCAGCGCGATGAACTCTCTGGGCCGCCTCTACAAGCGCGGGAACGGCGTCGAGCAGGACTACGCCAAGGCGCTGGAATGGTACACCAAAGCCGCGAACGCGGGCAACAGCACCTCGATGGACGTGATCGGCACGATGTATGAGACCGGCGAGGGCGTGACCCAGGACTATGCCAAGGCATTTGAGTGGTATCAGAAGGCCGCCAACGCCGGGAACACCGACGGCATGAAGAACCTGGGCCGCCTTTATGAGAACGGCTGGGGCGTGGGCCAGAGCGCGGCCCAGGCGAAGGTCTGGTATCAGAAGGCCGCGGAAGCCGGGAATATGACCGCCATGTTCAACCTTGGAACGCTTTGCTACTGGAACAAGGACGGCGCCTCCCGTCAGGAGGATGGGCTTGAGTGGTATCTCAAGGCCATGCGCAACGGCGCTTATTACGAGTGGTTCCGCGACGTGGGCGCAGACAACGCGGCTGCGGCTTTCGTGGAGGGCTACATGTACGCCACCGGTACCGACCTCCCGAAGGATGCGGACGCCGCGCTGGACTGGTTCAACCGGGCCTTTTCCAACCCGAACGCATCGGTCGGATTGCTGACGAAGATGCGCCAGCAGATCCAGACCCTGTTCGCCAACGGCTACCTCACCGACGCGCAGGTCCGCGCCGCGGTGGCGAACTACTGAGGACTCAAACAACATAACGAACCAGCGGGGCGGCCTTTTCGGGCCGCCCCGCTGATTCTGTTGATTAGAGTTCTTAGTTAGTTATTAGTTGTTAGTAGGGACGGCTCTTAGCCGTCCGCCGTAACGAATCCCGCCCACACCGTGTGGTTCCGCCCCGCGCGGAGCGCGGGGCGGCGACGCGATGTGGGCATCGCGCCCTACGGATTCGGGAGGTGATTTCAGCCACTAATCACTTCTTTTCCTCGCCGAAGCCGCCGGGATGCCCATGGCCTCGCGGTACTTTGCCACCGTGCGGCGGCTCAGCGGGACGCCCAGCGCCTCCATCGCCTGGGCCAGCTTTTCGTCGGAGAGGGGCTTCGCCTTGTCCTCCGCGGCGATCAGGCCGCGCAGCCGCTCCTTCGCCGCGACGCTGCTGACCGCGGCATCTCCCGCGCCGCCCTCGGCGCTGGCGCTGGTGCTGAACAACCGCCGCAGCTCCATCGGCCCCACGGGGGTCATCAGGTATTTCCCCTGGACCGCGCGGCTGACGGTGCTTGGATGCAGGGATAGCTCCGCGGCGACCTCGGCGCAGCTCAGGGGCTTCAGGGCCGTGAAGCCCTGGGTGAACACCGCGCTCTGGCGGCGGACCAGTACCTCGATCACGCGGAGCACCGTGCTCTTGCGCTCGTCCAGCTCCCGCATCAGGTCCTTCGCGGCGCGCAGCTGCGCCGTCAGATACTCCCTGGCCTCCGGGTCGTCCGTCTGCCGGAGCATGGCCTCATACTGCGCATCCAGCCTCACTCGGGGCAGCGCCCGGTCGTGATAGCGCACGACCCACTGACCGCCCTCCCGCAGCAGCTCCGCCTCCGGGATCACGAAGGCGTCGTCCTCGCCGGTGTCGTAGCCCCGGCTGGGGATCGGGTTGAGCCGCCGCACCGCGTCGCAGTACCGCCGCGCCTCCGCCTCACTGACGCCCAACAGGCGGCTCAGCGCCCGGACGTCGTTCCGGGCCAGCGGCTCCAGCCCGTCCCGGATCAGCTTGACCGTCCCGGCGCAGAAGTCCTTCGTCTGCGCGAGCTGGATAATCAGGCACTCCTGCAGGCTCCGTGCGCCGACGCCGGGGGGCGTCATCTCCTGGATCGCGTAAAGCGCCTGGGTCATGTCGCTGAGCCTCGCGCCGGCCCGGCGGCTCAGCAGCTCCAGCGAGTCGTCCAGATAGCCCCGGCGGTTCAGGCTGTCCACCAGAAAGAAGCAGAGGGGCAGCAGCGTGGGCGGGATGTTCCGCTCCTCCAGAAGCTGACGGCGCAGCATGGTCCGGAAGTCCTCGCTCCGCTCCGCCTGCTCCGGGACCCCGGCCTCCTCGCGCTGGCGGCGGCGAAGCTGCTCCGGTACGAAGTCCGCGTCGTCCGCGCGCCAGACCGGCTCCTCGTTCTCTGCGGAGCGGGGCAGCGAAACGCTCAGCGCCTCCGGCAGCTCCACGTCCAGCATCGGGTTCCGGGCGGACTGCTCCTCCAGCCAGGGATACAGCTCCGCCAGGGGGAGCTGCAGGACCGTCAGCGATTGCAGCGCTGTCTGAGACAGCACCTGCCGCTGGGTCTGGGCCTGTTCGAGACGCATGCGCGCGCGCCTCCCTTCATCCGCTTTCTTTGTGGTCCATGATACCCGAAAAAGGTCGAAAATTCAAGCCCAATTCTGCCGGGGCGTTTCGTCAAAAGGGCGACATTTGAATGTGAATTTCGGGCAGATTGCCGGATTGCAAAACACGCTTTCATCAATTAGAATATTCTCATTAAATGTGAACGAATTGTGAACTGATAGGAGGCGCGGGGATGACGGAACGGAGCGGCAGGATCGACGCGGGGGTGGACTTCCGGGAGGTCTGCGAGAACCTCTATGACGCGGTCCACATCACCGACGGGGAGGGCCGCATCCTCTTCATCAACGAGGCCTATACACGCAACACCGGCATCAGGCCGGAAAAGGTCCTGGGCCATCTGATCTCGGAATTCGAGGGCGTGCTCTACCGCGGCAGCGTCACGCAGCGCGTGCTGGAAACCAAGCAGCCGGTCAACTCCATCGCGTGGGTCTATGGGCTGAACAAGGAGGTCCTGGTCACCGGCATCCCGGTCTTTGACGGGGAGGGCAACATCAAGCTGGTGGTCACGAACACACGGGACTTCACCGAGCTGAAGCACCTGGAACAGCAGCTCCAGGAGATGACGGAGGAGCGCCGGATCGCGAACGAGGAGCTGGCCTATCTCCGCCGCCAGCAGGCGGGCGACCGGGAAATGGTCTACCGCAGCGAGGCGATGCGCAGGGTGGTGGACCTGCTCCACACCGTCGCGGACACGGACGTGACCGTGCTGATCACCGGCGAGTCCGGCACCGGCAAGGAGCTGGCCGCCAGCGAGCTGTATCAGAACAGCTCCCGGCGGGACAAGCCCTTCATCAAGGTCAACTGCGCCGCCATCCCCGGCGAGCTGCTGGAATCGGAGCTCTTTGGCTACGAGGCGGGCGCCTTCACCGGCGCGAAGCGCAGCGGTAAGGCGGGCATGTTCGAGCTGGCGAACACCGGCGTGATCCTGTTGGACGAGATCGGCGACATGCCTCTGGCGCTGCAGGGCAAGCTGCTGCGCGTCCTCCAGCAGAAGGAGCTGATGCGCATCGGCGGCAGCCGCCCGATCAAGCTGGACCTGCGCGTGATCGCCGCGACGAACAAGGATCTGCGCGAGGAGGTCCGCCGGGGCAGGTTCCGCGAGGACCTGTTCTACCGTCTGAACGTGCTGCCCATCGAGTTGAAGCCCCTGCGGGAGCGCCGGGAGGACATCCCGCTGCTGGCCGACCTGTTTTTCCAGCGATCCTGCAAGAAATATAATAAGGTATTGAGCCTGAGCACCGGCGCGATCCAGCAGCTCATCGAATATCCATGGCCGGGCAACATCCGGGAGCTGGAAAACCTGGTGGAGCGCATTGCCGTCACGATCCCGAACGAGAGCGCCGTGACCCGCGAGCACGTGTTCGCGGCCCTGAATCTCGGCGGCAGCCCGACCCATGCCGTGGCGGCGGGGGAGGGGGGCAGCCTGCGGGAGCAGGTGGGCGCTTACGAACGCGCGCTGATCCGCCAGGCCATCGAACGCGAAGGCTCCATCCGCAAGGCGGCGAAGGTCCTGGGCGTGGACCATTCCACCATCGTCAAGAAGATCCGCGCCTGCGAATGGGATCCACCGGAGGGCGGTGAAAAATCGCACCAGGCCGGTGAATAATTTCACCAATTCGGACGATGGGCGATGTGCACAATACGATCAGGCAGGATACGTGCAATATGTCCATAATTCCGGGTGAGCGGCGAGAGCAAGCGGACGGTCTCCGAAAAGGGCTATACAAAGGCGGTGAAATATTTCACCACTAATGATTCCGAAAGAATTTTGCCGCGGCGCTTGACAAAAAAATAATTTATCTTGTAATTTCAAGGATTTTTTGAAAACATTCTCAGATGACCGGAAGAATTGGCACGGTTATTGCTAGATAAAGGGCAAGAGCTAACTGTACGCTCCAAAATTCTTTCATGATGAGGTGTTATTGTATGGCTAAGAAAACGATCATCACCGTCGCCCCCACCGGCGCGTGGCCCAAGAAGGCCAACAACCCCAACGTCCCGATGACCCCCTCCGAGATCGCGGATGAGATCTACGACTGCTGGCAGGCCGGCGCCGCCATCGCCCATCTGCACATGCGCGACGACCAGGGCAACGGCACCATGGATACCGCGAAGTTCGAGGAGACGCTCCGCCTGTTCCGTGAGCGCTATCCCGACTGCGACATCATCCTGAACCTGACCACCTCCGGCGACATCCACGCCGACGACGATATCCGCGTCGCCCACGTCATCAAGCTGAAGCCCGAAATGGCCTCCTATGACTGCGGCTCGATGAACTGGCTGAACAGCGGCCTGTTCCTGAACACCCCGCAGTTCCTGGAGCGCTGCGGCCTCCTGTTCCAGGAGCTGAACGTGAAGCCCGAGATCGAGGCTTTCGATCCCGGCATGATCGCCAACGCCGCCTACTATCTGAAGAAGGGCGTCCTGAAGGCCCCCCTGCACTTCCAGTTCTGCATGGGCTGCGCCAACGGCATCCCCGGCAGCATGAAGAACCTGCTGTTTATGAAGGAGACCATGGAGCAGCTCTGCCCGGGCAGCACCTGGAGCACCTTCGGCGTCGGCCACTGCGCGCTGGAAATGCTGTACGGCGCGGTCGCCCTGGGCGGTCACATCCGCGTGGGCATGGAGGACAACGTCATGTACGGCAAGGGCCAGCTCGCCGACAGCAACCGTCAGTTCGTTGAGCGCGCCGCCCGCGTGATCCGCGAGTACGGCAACGAAGTCGCCACGCCCGACGAGGCCCGTGAGATCCTCGGCCTGAAGAAATGAGCTGGGGACCCGGATTTTTCTACTACCGCTGCCCGAGCTGCGGGAAGAAATTCATGTACGCCCAGGACCTGATGGTCGAATTCGGCGCGGACTACGGCAAATGCCCGTTCTGCGGCACGATGGGCGAGTACGTGAAGGACGGTCCCCGCGGGCTGGACGACGCGGAATACTTTGAAGTTGAGGAGTGATTTCGAATGAAAAGCTTTCAGGATATCAAGGAGATTTTGATCGCCGGCGGCGGTCTGATGGGCAAGAACATCGCTTTCGTCATGACTCAGAACCCCCAGTTCCACGTGACCGTTTACGACCTGTTCCCCACCGACGTTGAGGCGGGCATCCGCACGAGCACCAAGCAGCTCGTGGACGGCGGCTACGTTTCCGAGGCTGAGCTGGCCGAGCGCCTGAGCCGCATCTACTTCACCACCGACATGGACGACCCCGCCATCGCGAAGGCCGACCTGGTGATCGAGGCCGTCTTTGAGGATATGAAGGTCAAGCGTGAGACCTTCGCCAAGCTGGAAGCCCGCGTGGCCGAGGACTGCATCTTCTGCACGAATTCCTCCGTCATGAGCCCCAGCGAGATCTCCGCGGAGCTGAAGCACCGCGAGCGCTTCGTCGGCACCCACTTCTGGAATCCCGGTCACCTGATCCCCCTGGTGGAGGTCATCAAGACCGACGCCACCGACGACGGCGTTGCGGAGACCGTGATGGAGGTCCTCTCCAGCGTGGGCAAGAAGCCCTGCCTCTGCAAGAAGGACGTGCCCGGCTTCATCGCCAACCGTCTGCAGCACGCCCTGTGGCGTGAGGCCATCAGCATCGTGGAGCACGGCATCGCCGACGCGGAGACCGTGGACACCGCGATCAAGAACTCCTTCGGCCTGCGCCTGCCGCAGCTCTCCGCTCTGGAGAACAGCGACCTGGTCGGCACCCAGCTCACCTGGAACATCCACAGCTACGTGCTGCCCGCCCTGGAGGACAGCCACGAGCCCAGCCCCCTGCTGAAGAAGATGCTCGACGAGGGCAAGCTCGGCTTCAAGTCCGGCGAGGGCTTCATGAAGTGGACCCCGGAGCAGATCGCCAAGTGCAACGCCGATCTGAACGCCTACCTGATCCACATGCTCTACGAGCGCAAGCAGTGATTTCACGGGCCTGAAACCCTTGAAATAAAAAACGAGAGAAAAGAAAAGAAAGGAGCAATTTCCATGTCCGAAGCAAAAGTCCCTGAAAAGGGAACATTCCTGTGGAAGATCAGCAAGAAGTTCAGCTTTGCCGCAGAGAAGATCATTCCTGATTCCTTCGTGTTCTGCGTCATCCTGATGATCCTGGTCTTCGTCCTGTCTCTCATCATTGGCAAAGGCCCGATCGAGCTGCTGAACGCCTGGTGGGGCGGCCTGAGCAGCCAGTTCACCCTGGCCTTCCAGATGGGTCTGATGGTCTGCGTCTGCGCGACCTGCGCCCGTTCTCCCCAGGCGGCCAAGCTGCTGAGCTGGATCGCCAGCAAGGTCAACAACCGCGTCGCCGCCATGATCGTTCTGATGCTCTTCGGCTACGTCACCTCCATGCTGAACTGGGCGTTCTGCACGATCGTCACCCCGATCCTGGCCATGCACCTGGCCAAGAAGATCAAGGGCCTGCACTTCCCGATGATGGTTGCCGGCGGCTACGCCTGCATGATCCTCGGCCAGTGCCTTGGGCCCAGCGCCACCCTGTACTCCACCCTCGCCACTGAGGGCAGCAGCTACGCGCAGATCGTCGGCAAGAGCATGAGCGTTGCCGAGACCTGCTACAACCCCGTGAACATCGTCCTGTGGAGCATCCTGGCCGTCTGCTTCATCCTGCTCGTCATCTTCACCCGCCCGGGCAAGAGCGAGCTGGTCGAGCTCGGTGACATCGCCACCCAGGCCGACGCCGTTCCCAACAGCTATCGCATCACCGAGAAGCCCGAGACCTTCGCCGACAAGATGAACACCTCCAAGCCCATCATGTGGATCGTGGCCCTGTTCATCTTCGCCTACATGGTCTATTCCTTCATCACCAAGGGCTTCCTGGGCAGCCTGAACATGAACTTCGTCATCTTCATGTTCATCGGCATCAACTGCCTGCTCTTCCCCCAGCCCCGCGCCTGGATCAACGCCCACGCTGACAGCATGCACCTCTGCACCGACGTTATGCTCCAGTTCCCGTTCTACGGCGCCATCATGGGCATGATGTACATCGAGGGCGGCCTCGGTGAGGTCCTGATCAACGGTATCGTCTCCATCGCCACCGCTCGCACGCTCCCGATCTGGAGCTTCCTGTCCGCCTGCCTGGTCAACCTGTTCATCCCGTCTCAGGGAGGTCAGTTCACGGTCCAGGGTCCGTTGATCGTTGCCGCCGCCCAGCGCATCGAGGGTGCCAACCTGGTCAACTGCCTGAACGGCTTCGTCTATGGCGACGAGGCGACCAACCTGCTGCAGCCGCTGTACGTCATCCCCGCGCTGAGCGTCGTCGGCATGAAGCTGAGAGACGTCTGGGGCTTCATGGCCTTCATCTGCGTGTTCTGGATCGTCATCGTCTGCCTTGGCCTGTACATCCTGCCGGGCGTCATGGGCTGAGCCTGATTCTGAACTGAATCAATCCAAGTAAACAAATGCGGAGGAGAGGACCCGCAAGGGCCCTCTCCCTTTTAATCAGAACGTAGGGGCCGCCGCCTACGGCGGCCCGCGGGCGGCTGTGGGCAGCCGCCCCTACATCGGAAACACAGAAAGGACGGGTTGTTATGACCATCACCAACGCCATCGTCACCGACAACATCAGCGACGGCTTTGCCGAGGTCGCCCCGCTGGGCGAGGACGGCGAACCGGAGAAGCGCCGCTGCATCGCCGAAAACCCGAAGAGCGTCAAGGCCAAGCGCGGCGACGTGGTGGAGATGAAGCCCGCCAAGCCCCGCGACGTGTCCTCCACGGCGCGGCTGGCCTATATCCTGCCCGTCGTCGCCTTCGCGCTGGTCGTGATCCTCATGGGCAACACGCCCTGGGGCGAGCGCCTGATCGACGCCGCGATCCTGGGCTTCCTGTTTTTCATCTTCGCCTGGCTGATGAACCGCCGCTCCCGTCTGTTGAAGCGGTTGGAGTTCACGATCACCAAGGTGACGAAGAAGAAATTCGACTGGTAAAATCATAAGCACCGCGGCCCCGCTCACCGGCGGTACCGCGGTGTTTATTATAGATTGACTTTTCCTGGAATGTTGGCTATAATAGCCGCGTTTTGATATCATTATATTGGGACGTAAGGAGATACGACGATGGAGACAAAGGATCTGGCCCCCCAGCGCTCCCGCGCGGCGGCGATGATGAAGGAGCACTTCGGCCTGGTGTTCACGCGGCTGGAGCCGGGCGAGGCCTGGGCGGAATGGCCGCTGCGGGAGCAGGACTTCAACGTCCACGGCATCCCCTACGGCGGCGTCCTCTTCACACTGGCGGACAGCACGGCGGGCATGGCTCTGGGCACCCTGAGCAGCAGCGTCATCACGATCTCGTCCAGCGGCAGCTTCATCTACGGCTCCGCGGACGCGAAAACGCTCCACGCCCACGCGAAGGTCAGCCGGGCCGGGAACAGCATCGGCTTCATCCGCAGCGAGGTCTACGACGACCGGGACCGCCTGCTGGCGACCTTTGAATTTACGTTCGGGCGCAAGCCCTGAGAGGGGACGGACCATGGACCCACGTCTGAAACGCATCCTGCCGAAGGTGCAGAAGCCCGCGCGTTACACCGGCGGCGAGTACAACCAAACCGTCAAGGACAAGGACCAGGTGGAGCTGCGCTGCGCCCTCTGCTTTCCCGACACCTATGAGATCGGCATGAGCAACCTGGGGATGCGCATCCTCTACCATACGATCAACTCCATGCCCGGCGTCTGGTGCGAGCGCTGCTTCGCGCCCTGGGAGGACATGGAGACCGAGCTGCGCGCCGCCGGGCTGCCGCTTTACGCCCTGGAGAGCGGGGACCCGCTGAAGGACTTCGACGCCCTGGGCTTTCCCATCGGCTACGAGATGGCCTATACCACAGTCCTCAACATGCTGGATCTGGCGGGGCTGCCGGTCAGAAGCGCGGACCGTCCCGATCTGCTGCCGCTGGTTTTCGCGGGCGGCACGAGCTGCTGCAACCCGGAGCCGATGGCGGACTTCCTCGACCTGATGGTGATCGGGGAGGGGGAGGCTCTGGACAACGAGGTCCTGGAGCTGCTGCGCACGGCGAAGCGGGAGGGCTGGACGAAGCAGACCTACCTCCGCGCCGCGGCGCGGATCCCCGGCGTCTGGGTGCCGAGCCTCTATCAGCCGGAGTATGACGAAGATGAGCGCTTCACCGGCCTGACGCCGCTCTCCGGCGCGCCGGAGACCGTCACGAAGCGCATCGTCGAGGACTTTGAGAACAGTCCCTTCCCCACGAAGCAGATCGTCCCCAGCACCGAGATCGTCCACGACCGGGTGAATCTGGAGCTGTTCCGGGGCTGCATCCGCGGCTGCCGCTTCTGTCAGGCGGGGCAGGTCTACCGCCCGGTCCGCGCCCGCAGCGCGGAAAAGCTGATCCAGCAGGGGATCGAAAGTTTGCAAGCGACGGGTTATCAGGAGATCACGCTGTCGTCTCTCTCGTCCAGCGATTACCGCGAGCTGGGGCAGCTCTGTGACGGGCTGCTGGACTACTGCGTTCCCCGCAGCATCGGCCTGGCCCTGCCCTCCCTTCGCGCGGACAACTTCTCCATGGACCTGATGCAGCGGGTCCAGAAGGTCCGCAAGAGCGGCCTGACCTTCGCGCCGGAGGCCGGGACCCAGCGCCTCCGCGACGCGATCAACAAGAACGTGCGCGAGGAGGATCTGCTGGAATCCTGCCGCGTCGCCTTCGCGGGGGGCTGGAACAACGTGAAGCTCTATTTCATGCTGGGCCTGCCCACCGAGACGGACGAGGACGTGGTCGGCATCGCGAAGGTGGCGGAGGACGTGTACCGGCTGTGGCGGGAGCACGCGGTCAACAAGGCCCGCGGCGTCCGCATCACGGTCTCCACCTCCTGCTTCATTCCCAAGCCCCACACGCCCTTCCAGTGGGCGCCGATGGTGACGAAGGAGGAGTATCTGCGCCGCGTGAAGCTGCTGCGGTCCTCCATCCGCTCCCGCGCCATCGTCTACAACTGGCACGACGCGGAGACCAGCGAGATCGAGGGCGTCCTTTCCCGCGGCGACCGGCGCGTCGGCGCGGTCATCGAAGCGGTCTGGCGCAAGGGCGGACGGCTCGAGGCGTGGAGCGATTTCTTCGATCACGCCCGCTGGATGGCGGCCTTTGAAGCGTGCGGCGTGAACCCTGATGATTATACGCTGCGCCCCCGCGCCGCCGGTGAGCCCTTCCCCTGGGAGCGGGTCAACATGGGCGTGACGCGCCGCCACCTCTGGCGCGAATGGGAGCTGACGCAGGAGGACCGGCTCAGCCCCGACTGCCGCGCGGGCTGCGTGGGCTGCGGGGCGCGGGCCCTGCTGGGCTGCTGCCCGGACCATGACGTTGAGATGGGAGGCGAGAGCGCATGATCGAAGCCGGAACCAAGCTGCGCCTCCGCTTCGCGAAGGAGGGCCGCGCGGTCTATATTTCCCACCTGGACCTGATGCGCACGATGCAGCGGGCTTTCCTCCGGGCGGGCTACCCGCTGAAATACAGCGAGGGCTTCAACCCCCATCCGGTGATCTCGATTTTGCTGCCCCTGGGCGTCGGCGCGGCCAGCGTCTGCGAGCTGATGGACTTCTCCCTGACCGCGCCGCTGGATGAAGCGGAACTGCCGGAGCGCCTCACCGCCGCGATGCCGGAGGGCGTCCGGGCTCTGGAGGTCTATCCCGGCGGGCGGAAGGTCAAGGAGCTGAAATGGCTGGAGCTGGAGGGCGTCTTTGAATATGACGCGCGGGACCCCGCCGAAATGGCTGCGGGCCTGCGGGATTTCTTCGCCCGGCCCTCCATCGTCATCACGAAAAAGACCAAGCGCGGAACAGGGGAGAGCGATATCGCCCCCGCCATCCGCTTCCTGTCTTTCTCACCGGACGAGAAGCGCGTCCTGCTCCGCGGGGTGATCTCCGCCCAGGAGCCGACTCTGAACCCGGAGCATTTGGCAAACGCCCTCCGCCAGCTCGCCCCCGAGCTGGCCCCGGATTTCGCGGAGTTCCGGCGGCTCGAGGTCTGCGACGCGGAGATGAAGGTATTCAGATAACGCAGAAATATAGTATAAGCGGGAAAAAATGCTTGCATTTTTTCTCCGCCTGTGCTATATTATTATGGCCTGCTTCCGGCAGGCGTATGAATACAGACGGTCCGCTGCCGCGCGACAACGAAAACGCCTCCGGTAATGAACGTCTATAAACGAAAGGAAAAATCAACCATGGCTGATCTGATCCAATCCCTGACCAACAAGTATATGAAGGCTTCCCTGCCGGAGATGAACGTCGGCGATACCGTCCGCGTCACCGTCCGCGTCAAGGAGGGTTCCCGTGAGCGTACCCAGGCCTTCGAGGGCACCATCATCGCGAAGAAGCACGGCGGCATCAACGAGACCATCACGGTCCGCCGCATCAGCTACAACGTCGGCTGCGAGAAGGTGTTCCCGGTCCATTCTCCCACCATCGTGTCCGTCGAGACCGTCCGCAAGGGCAAGGTCCGCAGAGCGAAGCTCTACTATCTGCGCGATCGCGTGGGCAAGGCCGCCAAGGTCAAGGAGCGCCTGTAATACGGCATCGACCGGAACGCCGCGAAGTGGCAAACGCCGCTTCGCGGCGTTTTGGCGTTATTTCCGCTTGACGCGGGAGACGAAACAGAGTAATATAGATTGTCAGTTTGTATGCAGAGGGGAGGCGGGCGCGTGTCAGAAACACAGCGGCTTTCCCATGCCTATATCCTGGCGGGGCCGGAGGAGGCCCGGCGGCAGCGGTCCCTGACCCTGGCAAAGACCATGCTCTGCGAGGGCCCGGCCGACCGGCGCCCCTGCGGGCTCTGCCGGAGCTGCCGGAAGTGCGCCAGAGGCGTGCACCCCGACCTGCAGCTCGTCACCCGGCGGACGGACGAGAAGGGCAAGCTGAAACGGGAGATCTACGTGGACCAGATCCGCGAGCTGGTGTCCTCCGCCTGGATCCTGCCGAACGACGGGGAGCGCAAGGTCTATATCGTCGCGGACGCCGGGACCATGAACCCCGCGGCGCAGAACGCCTTTTTAAAGCTGCTGGAGGAGCCGCCTGCCTTCGTCAGCCTGCTGTTGGAGTGCGACAGCGCGGACCAGCTTCTGGAGACCGTGCGCTCGCGCTGCGTGCTGGAGCACGTCCGGGGCGAGGAGACCGAGCCCTCCGCGGAGGCGCGGGAGCGGGCCGAACGCTTTCTGGACCTGGCCGCGGCGGAGGCCCGTGTGTCGATGCTCAGCTTCACGAACGGCCTTGGAGACCTGAGCGGGCAGGAGCTGACCGAGCTGGCCCAGGCGGCCCGCGGTCTGCTGGCGGACATGCTCTGCGGGCGTCTGCCGGACCGGAAAATGCCGCGGACACGATTGATGGCGCTGAGCCGTCTGATGGACAAAACGGAAGAATATCTGCGCTTCAACGTCAGCCCCAAGCACGTGCTGGGGATGCTGAGCGTCGAGGCTTTTGAGAAGGAATGAGGAGATCAATTTGGTAACAGTCGTCAGTGTGAAATTCAAGGGCCGGGGCAAAACCTACTACTTCGACCCGAACGGTCTGGAGGTCGCCGCGGGCGATCAGGTGGTCGTGGAGACCAGCAAGGGCATGGAGCTCTGCGAATGCGTGCAGGGCAACCACGTGGTGACGGACGAGCGGATCGTCCCGCCGCTGCGGTGCGTGGTGCGTCTCGCGACGAAGGATGACCTGCGCATCGCCGAGCTCTGCAAGACCCGCGAGCAGGAGGCCTTCAAGATTTGCGAGCAGAAGATCACCGCCCACGGCCTCGACATGAAGCTGGTGGACGTGGAGTGCGCCTTCGACGGGAACAAGATCCTGTTCTTCTTCACCAGCGACGGGCGTGTGGACTTCCGCGAGCTGGTGAAGGACCTGGCGGGCGTGTTCCGCACCCGCATCGAGCTGCGCCAGATCGGCGTGCGCGACGAGGCGAAGATGCTGGGCGGGATCGGCATGTGCGGGCGGCCCTTCTGCTGCAATCAGTTTTTGGACGAGTTCCACCCGGTCAGCACGAAGATGGCGAAGGTGCAGAACCTTTCGCTGAACCCGACGAAGATTTCCGGCTGCTGCGGGCGCCTGATGTGCTGCCTGCGCTATGAGCAGGAGGCCTACGAGAGCCTGGTCAAGAGCGCGCCGAAGCTGGGCGCATTCGTCGAGACGGCGGAGGGTTACGGCAACGTGACCCAGGTGAACCTGCTCCGCCAGCAGGTCAAGGTCCGGCTGGACGGTGGGGACGAGAACAACCAGCACAGCTATCCCGTAGATGAGATCGCGGTGATCCCCGGCGGGAGGCCCCGCCCCGGCGAGCCGCTGCCCCACGTTCTGGAGATCAAGGTCAAGCCCAGACCGGAGCCGGAGGAGCGGGACTACTGGCTCGCGCCGCCGATCTTCGCCGAGGACACGATGGAGGGCGAGGAGCGCAAGGGCGCCGACGAAGGCGACCGGCAGGGGAACCGGAACCGAAACCGCCGCCGCGGGAACCGCGGGGGCAAGAACGCCGCGGCCACGCCGGGCGAGCAGGGGAGCGGCAAGCCCCAGCAGCAGGAAAAGCCCGCTCAGCCCGCGATCCAGCTCCGCCAGGAGGAGGGCGCGGCGAAGAAGAACCGCAGCCATCGCCGCGGCGGGAACGGCGGCAAGGGCAACGGCGAGCAGCAGCCCCGCCAGGGCGGACAGGAGAAGAAGTCCCAGCCCCGTCCTCAGGAAAAGAAGCCCCAGCCGAAGCCGAACGTCAATCAGGGCGTGAACGGCGAGGGCCAGGCGAAAAAGTCCAACCCCCACCGCCGCTACCGCGGCAAGGGCGGGAATAAGCCCAAGGGCGAAGGTCAGGGCTGAACCTGATAGAGATTTATGTCGTTTTTTACCGGCCTCTTTTCCCAATACCGGGGACTGAGGAAAGAAATTTACGTCCTCTGCTTCGGACGGGTCGTCACGAATCTGGGCAGCATGGTCTGGCCCATGCTGACGATGATCCTGAGCCAGAAGCTGGGCCTGGACGCCTTCACGATCAGCGTGGTGATGGTCGGGAGCATGCTCATCATGCTCCCGGCCAGCCTGCTGGGCGGGCGGCTGGCGGACAAGCGGAACAAGAAGCGCGTGATCGTGGTCTGCGACTCGGTCAGCATCCTCTGTTATCTGATCTGCGCCGCCGTGCCCCTGGGCTACGTCTCCGTGGGCCTGATGCTCGTCGCGGGCATCTGTCAGAGCATGGAATGGCCCAGCTATAACGCCCTCGTGGCGGACCTGACGCTCACGAAGGACCGGGAACGGGCCTACTCCCTGCAATATCTGGCTGCGAACCTGGGCCTGGTGCTCTCGCCGACCATCGCGGGCGTCCTGTTTAAAAACTACCTTTGGCTGAGCTTCCTGATCAGCGGCGTCGCCATCGGCCTGTCCACGGTCCTGATCGCCCTCCGCATCCGGGACGTGACACCGGTGGAGGACAAGAGCGAGGCCGCGGCCTACCAGGCCTCCGACGAGGGCGGAAGTATCTGGAGCGTGCTGCGCGCGAACCGGGTGCTGCTCCTGTACCTGCTCGGCGGGAGCCTCTGCGGCGCGGCCTACAGCCAGCTCAGCTATCTGCTCCCGCTGGATATGGGCATGGTCCACGGCGAGGACGGCGCGCTGATCTACGGCACGGTCAGCAGCCTGAACTGTATCATCGTCGTGGTGTTCACGCCGTTGATCACGCGGCTGTTCCGCAAGCTGTGCGAGACGCGCAAGCTGCAGGCCGGCATCCTGCTGATGGGAACGGGCAGCCTGCTGTTCCTGATCTGCATGGGCGTCATCCCTGTCTACTACGCCGCGATGCTGGTCCTGACCTGGGGCGAGGTGTTCTGCACGATCGCCGACGGGCCGTACCTGACGAACCGGATCCCGGCCAGCCACCGGGGGCGGATCAACAGCTTTTCCAGCGTCCTCAGCTCTGTGTGCTACGGCGCCTGCTCCCTCGGCGTCGGCTGGCTCTACGACAACACGGGCCGTATTCCGTCCTGGGCGCTGCTCGTCGGCATGATGGCCGTGAGCGCGCTGCTGAACGCGATCCTGATCCACAAAGACCGGAGGGCCTATCCGAAGCTGTATGCCAATGCTGAATCATGAAAAAATGGAGGCGCTTCCGTGCGGAAGCGCCTCTCTGCGGTTATATCGGTGAGAATAATCAGGCCTTCGGAGGCATGACGGTGGCAACGCCCTTGATGACCACGTCGCCGTCCTGGTTGGTGCAGACGGTCTCCAGCTTGACGCGGTTCTTCTCCGGGACCATCTCGATCACGGTGGCGGTGGCGGTGATGGTATCGCCGATCTTGACGGGCTTGGTGAACTTCAGCTCCTGGCCCATGTAAATGGTGCCGGGGCCGGGCAGGTACATGCCCAGAACGGCGGAGATAAAGCCGGCTCCCAGCATGCCGTGGGCGATGCGGTGGCCGAACATGCCTTTGGAGGCCTCGACCTCGTTGACGTGGGCGGGGTTCAGGTCGCCGGTGATGCCGGCAAACAGATAGACGTCGGTTTCCGTGACGGTCTTGGTGACAGAAGCACTGTCGCCGAGCTTCATTTCCTGAATGGTGATGCCTTTCATTGACATATCCTCCTAAAAAATTGAATTGCAGAAAACCGTTGCATGTGCGTTCACCGTAAAGATTACCACCATTTGCCGTTTCCGTCAATAGGGAAAACGGAAAACGAGCAAAACAGGAGGATTTTCGGTAAAAAAGATTGACAAATTCTCTCAAAATGATATATTGATACTGGATGAATTTTCGGTAGGAGGGCCGGAGATTTGCCCGTTTCACGGTCTAATACTGGTTTTGGAGCGTGGCGTTCGCGTTCAAGCAAACCCTTTGCGCCGGAATGTGCGGCTTTTCGCAGAAAACCGTCCGGCGCTGTTGACAAATCCGCAATCCACACTTATAATACTTAGTTGGTGAACATTTAAAAAAATCAACCAATGGGGAGGAAACGTATGAGCTATATTCAGTTAGAGCAGGAAGGCCACGTCGGTATTCTGACCGTCAACCGTCCCAAGGCCCTGAACGCCCTGAACAGCGAGGTTCTGTCCGAGCTGGTCGAGGTTCTGGACAACCTGGACACCAATGAGATCCGCTGCCTGATCGTCACCGGCGCGGGCGACAAGAGCTTCGTCGCCGGCGCGGACATCGCCGAAATGAGCACCCTGAGCAAGGAAGAGGGCGAGGAGTTCGGCCGCCTCGGCAACAAGGCGTTCCGCAAGATCGAGGTTCTGCCCATTCCCGTCATCGCCGCGGTCAACGGCTTCGCGCTGGGCGGCGGCAACGAGCTCGCCATGAGCTGCGACATCCGTCTCTGCGCCGAGAACGCCGTCTTCGGTCAGCCCGAGGTCGGTCTGGGCATCACGCCGGGCTTCGGCGGCACCCAGCGCCTGGCCCGCCTGGTCAGCCCCGGCTATGCCAAGCAGCTCGTCTACAGCGCCAAGAACATCAAAGCACCTGAAGCTTTCCGCATCGGTCTGGTGAACGCCGTCTATCCGCAGGAGGAGCTGATGCCCGCCGCGAAGAAGCTGGCCGCCGCCATCGCCGACGCTGCCCCCATCGCCGTCCGCGCCAGCAAGAAGGCCATCAACGAGGGCCTGGAGCAGCCCATGGACGAGGCCATCGAGACCGAGGCCAAGGCCTTTGGCTCCTGCTTCGCCACCGAGGACCAGCGCGCCGGCATGAAGGCGTTCCTGAACAAGGAGAAGCATCCCCCCTACGTGAACCGCTGAGCGATCCCAATTCTACAATATAATAATATTACAGGAGGATTTATCAATGGCTATCAACAAGGTTGCAGTCATCGGCGGCGGCCAGATGGGCCGCGGCATCGCGCAGGTCTTTGCCACCGCGGGCAAGGATGTCGTCATCTACGACATCAAGCAGGAGTTCGTGGACGGCGCGAAGGCCAATCTCCAGAAGGGCCTGGACAAGATGGTCGCGAAGGGCAAGATGGAGCAGGCCCGGGCCGACGAGATCATGTCCAAGATCTCCTATTCCATCGATCCCGACTACGCCGACATCGGCGACACCGATCTGGTCGTCGAGGCTGCCGTCGAGAACATGAACATCAAGAAGGCCGTCTTCAAGAAGCTGGACGCCGCTGTCAAGCCCGAGTGCATCCTCTCCACCAATACCTCCTCCCTGTCCATCACCGAGGTGTCCTCCGCGGTCACCCGTAAGGACAAGGTCATCGGCATGCACTTCTTCAACCCGCCCGTGGCGATGAAGCTCATTGAGATCATCCGCGGCGGCAACACCTCCGACGAGGTCTATCAGGCTGTCTATGACGCCAGCGTCGAGATCGGCAAGACCCCCGTCACCGTCAACGAGGCTCCCGGCTTCGTCGTGAACCGCATCCTGATCCCGATGATCAACGAGGCCATCGAGGTCGTCGCCAGCGGCACCGCCTCCGCCGAGGACGTCGACGTCGCCATGAAGCTGGGCGCCAACCACCCGATGGGCCCGCTGACCCTGGGCGACTTCATCGGTCTGGACACCTGCCTGGCCATCATGGAGACCATCTACAGCGAGACCGGCGATCCCAAGTATCGTCCCAGCCTGCTGCTCCGCAAGATGGTCCGTGCCGGCAAGCTCGGCAACAAGACCGGCGAGGGCTTCTTCAAGCACTAAGAGACAGCTTTTCCCAGCACTTACCTGATGATTTTCACGCTCCCCTCCCTTCACCGGGAGGGGAGCATGGAATAAAGGGCGTCTCTAAAAACGCACGAACGGCGACACATTTCTCAGCCAAATGCACAAAACGCGCTGAACAACGTCTGCTGTTTTCCTGTGTTTTGTCCAAAGACTTTTGAGAAGTGCCGCAGTCGGTTTGCGCGCTTTTAGAGGCGCCCTAAATAAGCAAGCGCCCCGCCGTGACGTAGCGGGGCATCATACGGAGGATATGTATGGATTTTAATCTGTCGAAGGAAGAACAGCTCGTTCTCCAAATGTACAAGGCGTTCGCTGAGAACGAAGTCAAGCCCCTGGCCCAGGAGCTTGACGAGGAAGAGCGTTTCCCTGCCGAGACGGTCAAGAAGATGGCCAAGCTGGGCATGATGGGCATTTACTTCCCCAAGGAGTACGGCGGACAGGGCGCCAGCTACCTGAGCTACATCCTCGCGGTCGAGGAGATGAGCAAGGTCTGCGCCACCACCGGCGTCATCCTTTCCGCGCACACCAGCCTCTGCGCCAACCCGATCTATGACTACGGCACCGAGGCCCAGAAGAAGAAGTATCTCCCGAAGCTCTGCTCCGGCGAGTGGCTGGGCGCCTTCGCTCTGACCGAGCCCGGCGCGGGCACCGACGCCGGCGGCGTCAAGACCATGGCCGTCCTGGACGAGACCGGCGAGAACTACGTTCTCAACGGCTCCAAGATCTTCATCACTAACGCCGGCTACGCCGATCTGTTCATCGTTATCGCGATGACCGACAAGACCCGCGGCCAGCGCGGCCTGACCGGCTTCATCGTCGAGCGCAACACCCCGGGCTTCTCCGTGGGCCCCCACGAGAAGAAGATGGGTATCCGCGGCTCGAGCACCAGCGAGCTGGTATTTGAGGACTGCATCGTCCCGAAGGAGGACGTGCTGGGCGGCGTCGGCAAGGGCTTCAAGGTCGCCATGGCCACGCTGGACGGCGGCCGTATCGGCATCGGCGCCCAGGCCCTCGGCATTGCGCAGGCCGCCATTGACGAGACCGTGAAGTACACCCAGGAGCGCACGCAGTTCGGCAAGCCCGTCTGGGCCTTCCAGAACACCC
>JAFSRS010000013.1 GCA_017445985.1 Oscillospiraceae bacterium
CCCATCCCCAGGCGTATTTTGAGCTGAACTGCGAGAATTATTGAGAATCAAACAGAAAATAATCGGGCGCTCCGCCGCGGCGGAGCGCCTGTTTGTCTATATGCCGAACATCTTGTAATGCACCATCCCCAGCGCCTCGCGGATGAAGTAGTTGACCCGCAGCACGGGGAGGCTGGTTTTCCCCGGCACGCCGAAGAGCTCGCGGCCCAGGTCGCGGGCCATCAGCTCGGCGCGGCAGAGATGGTACTCGCTGCTGCACACCGCGCAGACCGCGCCCTCCGGGATCAGCGGGAAGGAGAAGCGGAGGTTTTCCGCCGTGTTGGTGGCCTGCTCCTCCAGGATCAGACGCTCCGCCGGGATGCCCCGCGCGCTCAGCCAGTCGGCCATGGCCCGCGCCTCCGTGACGTTTTCTCCCGTGCCCTGTCCGCCGGTCAGAACGGCGACGCAGGCCGGATGCGCGTCCAGATAATCCAGCGCCGCGACGAGCCGGTCCCGCATGGAGAGGGAGGGCGTCGAGCCGTTCACCCCCGCGCCCAGGACGATCAGATACTCCGCGTCCCGGTCCGCCTCGCCCCGCGCCGCCCGGATCACCGGGACCTCCGCGACGACGAACAGCAGCACGCCGAGACAGAGGAGGATAGTTAACATAACGCGGAACCACTTCGGCGTCAGCAGATACAGTGCGATCACGACGGAGATACAGGCGAACGTCAGCGCCAGCGTGGAATACCCGATCAGCGCAAAGCGGAAAAACGCGGCGAGGATCAGCGAACCCAGGGCGATTATCCACGGTATGCGATTCCGTATCAGCTTGGATTTCAGAGAATCAACGATCAACATGACAGACACCAATCAGACGGCGCTGCAGGGACGGCTCTCAGCCGTCCGCGGCAGCGTTATTTTTTTCTGCCCGCTTGCGCGGTCAGGCTTGCTGCGCAAGCGCGGACGGCAGAGTGCCGTCCCACCCTGTTATTTGTTACTTGTTACCTGTTCCTTCGCTCAGCTCTTCCCACTGCTCATACTTCGCTTCCAGCTCCGCGTTCAGCTCCGCCTTCCGCGCGTCGATCTCCAGCAGCTTCTGGTAGTCGCTGGCGTTGGCCTCGGCCTCCGCGTCGAGGGCGGAGAGCTGCTCTTCCAGCTTCTCGATCACCCGCTCCACTCTGGCCAGCAGCTTGGGGTTGGGCTTCTTCTTCGGAGCTTCAACGAAGGGGCCGCCGCCCTCGGCGGCCCGCGGGCGGCTCTGGGGAGCCGCCCCTACAGTCTCTTTCTGACGCTTTGCCTCCGCGGCCTTGATCGCCTGCTGCCGCGCCTTGTACTCCCGGAATTGGGTGAAGCTGCCACGGTAGTCGGTGATCTCCCCGTCGGAGAGCTCCCAGACCCGGTTGGCGAAGCGCTCGATGAACCAACGGTCGTGGCTGACGAAGAGCAGCGCGCCGCCGTAATCGTCCACCGCGTCCTCGATCCACTCGCGGGAGGCGATGTCCAGATGGTTCGTCGGCTCGTCGAGGATCAGGAAGTTGATGTCGTGGCGCATCAGCATACACAGCCGCAGACGGCTCAATTCACCGCCGGACAGGGCGCTGACCGGCTTGAACACGTCCTCGCCGGTAAACTGGAACTGCGCCAGCCGGTCCCGCGCGGTTTGGGGGAGGCATTTTTCCTCATAAAGCATCGTGTCGTAGAGGCTGCGCTCCGGGTGCTCGAAGTGGATGATTTGGGGGAGGTAGGCCGTCTTGACGCTGGGGCCGAAGCGGACCCAACCCGCGTCGGGCTCCTCCTCCTGCATCAATATCTTTAAAAAGGTAGACTTCCCGGTGCCGTTGTCGCCGATCAGAGCGATCCGGTCCCCGCCCTCGATCAGCAGCTCCAGATCGTGGAACAGCCGCTTTTCCCCGAAAGACTTCGACAAGCCTTCGAGGATCACGACCTCGTCTCCGAAGAACTCCTGCTCGGAGAACTTCACGTTCAGCTTCTTCTGGACCCGGGGCCGCTCGGTCTGGGCCAGCTTGTCGATCCGCTTCTCCATCGAAAAGGCCCGCTTGTGCAGCTTGTCGTTGCCCAGGAAAGCCCAGAGGTGGAGCTGGGCCGCGGCGCGCTGGAGCTGTTCCAGTTTGGCCTGGTCCTTCTCGTACTTTTTGAGCTGCTCGTCGAACCTTCGCTGGCGCTCGACGACGTAATAGCTGTAGTTACCCGGATAGAACTCCGCCTGCCCGCCGGTCAGGTCGATGCACCGCTGGGCCACGGTATCCAGAAACCAGCGGTCATGGCTGATCGCCAGCACCGTGCCCCGGAAGTGCAGGATGTAATCCTCCAGCCATTCCGTCGCGTGGAGGTCCAGATGGTTCGTCGGCTCGTCCAGCAGCAGGATATCGGTGTCCTCCAGGATCAGCCGGGCGAGGTTGACGCGGGTCTTTTCGCCGCCGGAGAGCTGGGAGAACAGCCGCTCCCGCATGGCCTGGGGGATGTCCAGACCGGCGGCGACGCGGCTTCGCTCATGGTCCACGTCCCAGCCGCCCAGCCGCTCGAAGTCGGCGGAGAGGCGGTCGTACTCCCGCAGCACCGCTTCGGAGGCGTCCTCCGCCATTTGCGCGGTCAACTCGTCCAGCCGCCGTCCGATCCGGTAGACCCGCTCGTGGGCGGTTTTCAAAACGTCCTCGGTGGTGTATTCGGCGGGATAGACCGGGATCTGGCTGATGAGACCCAGCCGCTTGCCGGGCGCGATGCTGACCGTGCCCTCGTCATAGTCCACAGCCCCGGAGAGGATGCGGAACAGCGTGGTCTTCCCGCAGCCGTTGCGGCCCAGGATGCCCACGTGCTCCCCGGCCTGCAGCTCGAACGAAAGCCCGGTCAGAACGGGATTGCCCTGCTCGTAGGACTTTTTCAAGTTTTGTACTGAAATATCGATCATGGCAGCTAATAAAGTGAATAGTGAAGAGTGAATAGTGAATCGTTGTGGTGTCGCTTCGCGACGGATTTATAATACACCGCCGAGGGCGATCCATCAACTGTTACTTGTTATTTGTTACTTGTTACTTATTATTTTCCTCCACCAGCTTCTGCAGCACCTGATTGGCGACGGGACTGGCGGCTGAAAGGCCTCCGCCGCCGTGCTCGATCACCACGACGAAGGCGTAGGGGCGCTCGGGATCGTCCAGAAAGCCAGCGAACCAGGCGTGACTGGTGCCGTCTCCGACCTCGGCGGTGCCGGTTTTGGCGCAGAGCTTCGTCAGGCCGGGGAAGCGCCATTCTCCGTAGCTGCTGACGACATTGTAGTTCATCATCGCTTTGATCTTTTCCGCGGTGTCGGCGGAGAGCAGGCGCGTCCGTCCGCCGGACTCGCCCAGCACGAGGCTCGGCTCCCGCAGGACGCCGTCCCCGGCAATGGCGGAAACGTAGCGCAGCAGGGCGGCGGGGCAGATCACGTCCGCCGCCTGACCGATGCCGCTCCAGGCCAGCTCCGCGCTGCCCTCCTCGCCTGCGTAGATGCTGCCGATGGCGGTATAGACGCCGGAAAGGCTGTGCTGGCGGGTGAAGCCCAGCTTGTCCGCGTACTGTTCAAGCGTTTTCGCGCCCAGCTCCAACGAAAGCTCCGCGAAGGCGCAGTTGCAGGAGTTGGCAAGGGCCTGCTCGATGGTCTGGCTGCCGTGAACGCCGGAGCAGGTCAGGATATGTCCGTTGACCTCCCGGCTGCCGTCGCAGAAAAAGGTCCGCGTGTAAAGGTCGTCGACGCGCTCGATGGCCGCCGCGATGGTGAGCAGCTTGAACACGCTGCCGGGGGTGTAGACCGCGGAGAGCGCACGGTTCAGGTACACGCCCTCGTATGCCGGGTCCTCCGCGTCAAAGCCCACGTTGGGGTCGTAGCTGGGGGAGGACACCATGCAGAGGACTTCTCCCGTTTCATAGTTGCTGACGAGCACCGCCCCGCTGCGGCCGGAGAGCGCCTCCCAGGCACAGCGGTTCAATTCGGCGTCGATGCTAAGCGTCACGCTGCCGCCCTTCCCACTGGCGCCGGAGAAGAGGCTGTAGCCGCTCAGCCGGTCCGAGAAGGCAGAGAGCGCGCCGGTGCCGATGTTGCCCGCCGCGTCGCCCACGGCGTGGAGACAGGCGATCCGTGTTTCCGCGCCGTCGGCGTAGACGCGCGCGCCGTCCTTTACGTCGGCCAGCACGACGCCGTTCCGATCCGTCACGACGCCGACGGCGAGGGCGCCGTTTTGATACACGGACTCGTTCGCGGAGAAGCCGACCCAGTAACGCCCGTTCACCGCGAAGCGCCAGACGTAGACGCCGGTGCCGAACAGCAGCGCCGCGGCCAGGATCAGCGCGGCCCAGGCGCGGGTTTTGATACGTTTCATCAGATGGTCCTCCTTTCTGAGAGGTAGGAGGTAGAAGGTAGGAGGTAGGAGATAGGAGGGAGTAGTGAGAATGGATGTAGGGACGGCTCTCAGCCGTCCGCGCTGGCGAAGCCAGCCTGACCGCGTAAGCGGGGCAGAAGATCGTGACGTTTCGGACGGCATGAGAGCCGCCCCTACAGCTGGATCGTGACGACGGCGCAAGCCCTCGCCAATTCCTGATTTGTCTGCACCCGGCGGTTTTACTGTTACTTGTTACTTGTTACTTCATCCTCGCCGCTCTCTCCCGCGCGTCTCCTTGCCGCCAGCTTGACGGAGAAGCTGGCATTCTGCCGGGTGTCCGCGGCTTTCAGAAACGCCAGCAGGCCCCAGCAGGAAATGAGGCTGCTGCCGCCCTTGGAGACGAAGGGGAAGGTCACGCCCGTGAAGGGGAGAATGTCCGTGCTGCCGAACACGTTCAGCGCGAGCTGCGTGACGAGCATACTCGCGGCGGAGCACGCGGCGATCACGTAGAAGCTGCTGCGCCCCCGCGCCGCCGAGCGCACCGCGAACACCGCCAGCGCCGCGACGGCCAGCACCGCGCAGAGGGCGACGATCAGGCCCAGCTCCTCGCTGACGAGGCAGAACACCATATCCGTATCCGCCGCAAAGACCTTGTGCAGCCAGCCCTGTCCCGCGCCCACGCCGGTCAGTCCGCCGCTGGCGGCGGCGGAGAGGGCCCGGGTCTGCTGCCAGCCCGCGCCGTAGGGATCGGCCCAGACGTGGCCCCAGGCGGCGAAGCGCTGAGCGACGTAGGGCTTCACGGTGAGCACGAGGAAACCCGCCAGTCCAGCGCCCGCGACGGCGAGGAACACCGTGGCGAAGCTGCCGGACCGCATAAATGAAATAACAAGGAAGGTGACGAAGAAGATCAGCGCCGCGCCGAAGTCCCCGATCAGGGCCAGGGCCCCGACGATGGCGGCGGAGAAGCCGATGAACAGGAACAGGTTCCGCCGACGGTACAGACGGTCCAGGCTGGTCGCGCCGACGTAGATATAGGCCAGCTTGACGAATTCGCTGGGCTGGAGCCGGAAGGGACCGATATCCAGCCAGTTCACCGCGCCGTTGGTGCGGACGCCGAGGGCCACGTTCAAGATCAGGAACACGATCGCCGTCCCGGCGATGGGCCAGCGAAAGGCCTTGCTGCGCCGCAGGTTCCGCAGCCAGAGGCCGAGGATCAGATACAGCGCGACGCCTGCCACGAGCAGGACGATCTGCTTCGGCATGTCCTCCGGCGTAGAGCTGGCGGAGACCGCGAGACCGAGGGAGCAGAGGAAGAAGGCGACGGTCTCCAGCTCGTAGCCGCTGCGGTCGAAGGCCCGCATCAGCAGATAGCAACACCATTCCAGCAGGATCAGGAAGGCGAAGCCCAACGCGGTCTGCGTCTGCGCCTCACCGGAGAGGACCTGCACCAGCTCCAGGGTCAGCAAAACCTGAAAGATCGACAGCAGAAGCAGGGTCCCGCCCTGGCTCAGCAGGGTGCCGGGGACGCTGCGGCGTTCCTCCTCCGCGGCGCGCTCGGCTTCGCTCAGGTCGTGGAAGGTCATGGTCTGCCCGCCAAACTGCACGGTTTCGCCGTCGCGCAGCTCCATCCCTTCGCCGGTATCGGTGCGGATGCCGCTGCTGGTTTTTCCGCCGCTCAGGTCGTAGAGGGTCCAACGCCCCTTGTCGCTGCGGACGAAGACCGCGTGGGTGGACTGTACGTCGTCGCGGGCCACGGGGATATCGCAGCGCTTCGAGCGGCCGAGGATGCACTCCCAGTGCCGCAGCGCGGCGCGGGAACCGTCGCTGGCCTCCAGCCAGGCCCAGACCTCCGGCTCATAGCGCTCGCGCAGCATGCTCCACACGCAGCGCGCCAAAACCCAGACCGCCAGCACCGGCAGCGCCCAGCGCGCCCCGACCAGCAGATATTCCACGAGCTGTTCCATTCCCGCCCCCCCTTTCTTTCAAAAAGATCCTTTTACTAAGTGTTACCTATATACCATAATTGTATCCGAATTACAATCATCGGACACAGGGGATTTTATGGTTGTATTCCGGGCCGGGATGGTGTAATATAGCTAATTATAAAAGGAATCAAGGGGGAGTCGGCCATGAAGATCGTCATCATCGGCGGGGGCAAGGTGGGTTACGCCATCGCCTCGCAGCTCACGAGCGAGGGGCACAACATCACCTTGGTGGATCAGGATCGCGCGGTCACGGAGCGTATCGAGGACACCCTCGACTGCATGGCGCTCTGTGGCAGCGGCGCGACGGTGGAGGTCATGCGGGCCGCCGACGTGCCGAACAGCGACCTGCTGATCGCCTGCACCGCCCAGGACGAGCTGAACATGCTCTGCTGCGTGTTCGCGAAAAAGCTCGGCTGCGGCAACGCGATCGCCCGCGTCCGCACGCCGGCCTACGCCCAGCAGATGTATCTGCTGAAGGACGGCCTCAGCCTTTCGACGACCATGAACCCGGAGCTGACCGCCGCGCGGGAGATGTTCCGCCTGATGGAGATCCCCGGCGTTTTGAAGCGCGACAGCTTTGCCAGCGGGCGCGTGGAGATCGTCGAGGTCATCAGCCGCCCCGGCGACCCGCTGGACGGCACGAAGCTGATGGACCTGCAGAAAAAGATCAAATGCAAGGCGCTGGTGGGCGCGGTGCAGCGGGGGGACGACACCTACATCCCCGACGGCTCCTTCACGCTGCGGGCGGGGGACAAGGTGTACATCTGCGCCCCGGCGACGGAGCTGGTCCACATCCTCCGCGCCATCGGCGAATACCGCAAGAAGGC
Organism: Oscillospiraceae bacterium; assembly: GCA_017445985.1. GTDB lineage: Bacteria > Bacillota > Clostridia > Oscillospirales > Oscillospiraceae > RGIG7114. Next base: position 7,165 of record JAFSRS010000013.1, read on the forward strand.
GCGGAGGGTGCTGCTGATCGGCGGCAGCCGCGTCGCGGAATATCTGGTGGAAATGCTGCTGCGGGCGGGGACCGCGGTCAAGCTGATCGAGTCGGACCGCAGCAAGGCGGAGCTGTTCGCCCAGCGCTTCCCGCAGGCCATGGTGCTCTGCGCGGACGGGACCAACGAGCACGTGCTCCAGGAGGAGAACGCCGGGGACATGGACGCGGTGGCGCTGATGACCGGGCGCGACGAGCAAAACCTGATCCTCTCCATGTACGTCGGCTCTCTGGGCGTGCCGCAGCTCATGACGCAGGTGGACCACACGGAGTTCGGCTGTCTGATCCAGGACCCGCACAACCATCTGATCAGCCCCAAGCAGCTCTGCGCGGACGAAATGGTCCGGTACGTCCGGGCGCTGCAAAACACGGACGGCTCCTCCGTCGTGACGCTGCACCACCTGGCCGGCGGCAAGGTGGACGCGTTGGAATTCAACGTGACGGCCTCCTGCAAGGGCAAGGGGCGGATGCTCAAGGATATCAAGCTCAAGCCGAACATCCTGATCGCCTGCATCAACCGCATGGGAAAGATCATCATTCCCGGCGGCCTTGACACGATGGAGGCGGGGGACACTGTGGTCGTCATCACGGCCAGCAGCCGCGTGATCGTGGACCTGAACGACATCTTCGCGGACGAGGGCTGAGCTTATGAATTACCGTTCGATTTTCAGGATCATCGGCAAGGTGCTCTGGGTGGAGGCTGTGTTCATGCTCCCCGCGCTGGTGATCTCCATCGGTCTGCAAGAGTGGGGCGCCGTGCGGGGGATCGCCATCACAATGGCAGCCGCAGGCATGATCGGCTATCCGTTGAACCGGACCCCGGGCAAGCGCCCTGACATCTACGCACGGGACGGACTGGTGACCGTCGGCGCGGCCTGGCTGGCTGTCAGTCTGGTGGGAGCCCTTCCGTTCTGGCTGAGCGGCGCGATCCCGAACTACTTCGACTGCCTGTTTGAAACGGCCAGCGGCTTCACCACCACCGGCGCGACGATCCTGGCCGAGATCGAGTCCTTGCCCCACGGCCTCCTGTACTGGCGCAGCTTCACCCACTGGCTGGGCGGCATGGGCGTGCTGGTGTTCCTGCTGGCGCTGAACCCGCTGGCGCAGAAGGACAGCGGCGAGAACATGCACCTGCTCCGGGCGGAGAGCCCCGGCGTTCGTGCCAGTAAGCTGGTACCGCGTATGCGCGAGAGCGCCAGCATCCTGTACCTGATCTACATAGCGTTGACCCTGTTGGAATTCCTGCTGCTGCTTATCGGCAAGGTCCCGGTGTTCGATTCCCTGACCCTGGCCTTCGGCACCGCGGGCACCGGCGGCTTCACGATCCGCAACGACTCCGCCGCCAGCTACAGCGCCTACGCCCAGTGGATCCTGATCATCTTCATGTTCCTGTTCAGCGTGAACTTCAACATCTATTTTCTGATCCTGCTACGCCAGATCAAAAAGGCCTTTCAAAACTCCGAGCTGCGGACCTTTACGCTGCTGTTCTGCGTCGGGACGCTCCTGATCTGGGCGAGCACCCGGCACTATTGGTCGAACGCGGAGGAGGGCCTGCGGACCAGCGCCTTCCAGGTGGTCAGCATCATGAGCACCACGGGCTTCGTCTCAACGGACTTCGACCTGTGGCCGGAGTTTTCACGAGCCCTGATCGTCCTGCTGATGTTCGTCGGCGCCTGCGCGGGCAGCACCGGCGGCGGCATGAAGGTGGTGCGCGTCCAGCTCCTGATCAAATCCGCGGGGCGCAGCATCTACAGGGCGATCCATCCGAACGCGGTCCGGCTCGTTCATCTGGACGACGAGATCGTGGACGACGCGACGGTACACGGCGTGGACGGCTACATCCTGGTTTATTTCCTGACCATCGCGGCGGCCACGGTGCTCGTCAGCGTGGACGGCTTCAGCTGTGAGAGCAACTTCTCCGCGGCCCTGAGCTGCATGAGCAACGTCGGCCCCGGGCTCGGCGCGGTGGGCGCGGTGCAGAACTATTCCGGCTTCTCCGATTTCTCCAAGGTCGTTCTGACGATCACGATGCTGATCGGACGTCTGGAGATCTATCCCGTGCTGGCGCTGGTCGCGCCAAGCGTCTGGAAAAAATGAAAAAATCGCGCAAGCCGCCGGGAGATGGGCATCCCGGCGGCTTGCGCGATTTTCAGTTTCCAAGCTCCCAAAACGCCACGGCGCTGGCGGCGGCGACGTTCAAGCTGTCCACGCCGCGCTGCATCGGGATGCGGACCGTATGATCGCAGGCCGTGATCGTGCCGTCCGCCAGCCCGTCGCCCTCGGTGCCGAGGACCACGGCGAGCCTGTCGGCTTTTTGGAGCGCCGGGTCCCGGAGGGACAGCGAATCGTCCCGCAGTGCCATCGCCACGGTTTTGAAGCCCAGGACCCGTAAGCGCTCCGGCCAGTCGTCCTCCACGTGGGTCCAGGGCAGCAGGAACACGTTCCCCATGCTGACGCGGATCGCGCGGCGGTAGAGCGGGTCGGCGCAGCGGCGGGTGAACAGCAGCGCGTCGATCCCCAGCGCGGCGGCGGAGCGGACGATGGCTCCCACGTTCGTCGGGTTCATCACGTCCTCCAACACCGCGATCCGCCGCGCCCCGGCGCAGACGGCTTCCAAAGGCGGCTCCGGTTTTCTGAGCATCGCGCAGAGCACGCCCCGGGTGAGCTGGAAGCCGGTGATCTGCGTCAGGACCTCGGCCTCCGCGGTGTAGACCGGCGTCTCCGGGCAGCGGGCCAGCAGCTCGCGGGCTTCGCCCGCGACGTGCCGCGGCTCCATCAGGAAGCTCAGCGGCTGATACCCGGCGTCCAGCGCCCGCGTGACGACCTTCGGGCTCTCCGCGATGAACATGCCTTCCGGGCGCGCGCCATTGTGCAAAAGCTCCCGTTCCGTCAGCCGCGCGTAAACGTCCAGCCGGGGATCGGAAAATTCAACGACAGGGATGATATTTGCCATAAAAAACTCCTGTATCGATCGGGGATCGGGAATATTATGCGAAATTCAGTATATCCCTTTCCGCCGCTTCCGTCAACGATGAAAACACTTGCTTTTGGCGGCCTCTGGCGATATAATAAAGAATATTATGAAATACCCGTACGGAGGGAAATGGCAATGAAACGAATCCTGCCTCTGTTGCTTGCCCTCGTCCTGCTGGCCGGCTGCGGCGGAAGGGAAGCGCGGACTGAGACCGACTGGACGCCCCTGCAGCTCGCGGACGCCCTGGCGCAGAGCCAGACCGGACTGCCGGAGCTTTATGCGGCGCTTCCGGGAGATGCGGCCTATGATGAAACGCTGCGTTCGCTCTATGGCTTGAACGCTGCGGACGTCACAGACGGGGCGGTCCTTGCCGCCGGCGGGACCGAGGCGGCGGAATTCGCGGTGCTGCATCTGCGCGAAGACGCGGACGCCGCCGAGGTAGTCCGGCTGATGAAAGATTACGTGAACCGAAGGCTGAGCAGCTTCATTGGTTATTATCCGGAGCAGGAGGCCCTGCTTCGCGACGCGCGGGTGCTGCGGCGGGGAGATTGGGCGGTTTTGACGGTCTGTCCGGACCCGGACCGGGCGGAGGCGGCGTTCACGAACTGCTTTTCCGCGGAGGCGCCGGACATGACGCCGGAATACCGCAAAGAGCTGATCCAGCCGACGCCGGAGCCCACACCGGAACCCACACCAGCCCCGGAGCCCACGCCGGAGCCGTGGAGCTATGACCATGACCTCCTTGTCGCCGCGTGGGAGTCGGGAGACCGGTCGGCGTTGGACGAGATGGACCGGACGATCCTGGAGCAGATCGAGGACATTCTGGACGAGGTCTCCGTGCCAGACCAGACGCTCCCGGAGCTGGAGCTGGCGATCCATGACTGGATCGTGGAGCACGTCGCGTATGACACCGCGACGATCGAGCGCTACGGCGGGACCCCGGACCCCGATAATGACAATCCATACGGCGCTCTTGTAAACGGCCTGGCGATCTGCAAGGGTTACACCAGCAGCTTTCAGCTTCTGATGGATCTGGTGGGCATCGAGTGCATCAGCGTCGAAGGCAGCGCCGACAACGGTCTTGAGATCGGCGAGCACGCCTGGAACCTGGTGCGTCTGGACGGGGACTGGTACGCCGTGGACGTGACCTGGGGCGACCCGCTGAGCAGCAAGCCGCTGAGCGCGGAGTACCATCACCGATATTTCAACGTCACCTCCAACAAGCTTCGCAGCAACCACTTTTGGGACGCTTCGGAGGTGCCGGAGGCCATGGGGACCTATTGGACCTGGGATGCGGTCGCCCGGCGATAAAAAAGAGAAGTGAATCCGGATAGAGACAGGAGGAGCATTATGGCAAAATACTGTCCCTGGTGCGGAAAACCGGTGAGCGAAGGCGCAAAATTCTGCGAATTTTGCGGAAAGGCGCTGACCGTTCAGACCGCTGAAGCCCCCCGGCAAACGCCGCCTCCCGGTCCCGGCGTGGCGCCGCCGAAAGCGGAGCCGCCCGCGGCGCGGCCCAGCGCCCCGTCTGCCGCGCCGCCGAAGCGGAACGGACGCGGCGCGCTGACCGTCGTATTGATCGCGCTGGTGCTCGCGTTGGGCGTTCTGGCCTATACCGGCTTCGTCGATCCCGGTTTTTTGAAGAGCGCGGAGCCGCGCGCGACTGCCGCGCCGAGCCCGACGCCCACCGAGCGGGCCGGCGTCGGGGTGCTTCCGACGCAGAAGCCGACCGACGAGAAGCCTGCGCCGACCCCGAAGCCCACGCCGACCCCGGGACCCACGCCGGAGCCGACGCCGGACGCCACGCCCGAGCCGACCCCGGAGCCGACGCCGGATCCGCTGGTCTACGTGAACCCCTTCGTGGACGTGAACGAGCAGGACGCCTTTATGCAGCCGGTGGCCTGGGCCATGTCCCGGGGGATCGCCACCGCGAAGAACGAGCGGTTTCATCCGGAACAGGCCTGTTCGCGCGCGCAGGAGCTGACCTTTCTCTACCGCGCAATGGGCTCTCCGGCCTGCTCTTTGACCGAGAGCCCGTACAGCGACGTGGACCCGGGGAGCTGGTACGGTCCCGCGGTGCTTTGGGCCTATGAGCAGCGGATCATCTTCCAAGCGGACAACGGCAGATTCGAACCGGAAAAGACCATTACCCGCGCCGAGGCGATGACCACCCTCTACCGCGCGGCGGCGACGGAGCCGCCGAGGGGAGACAACCCCTTCAACGACGTGACCGCAGACGACTATTTCTACGACGCGGTGCTCTGGGCGGTGGAGAACGGGATCAGCTCCGGCACCGGAAAACACAGCTTCAGCCCCGGCAGCGCGGTGACAAAGGCGCAGATGCTGACCTTCCTGTACCGGACCCTGGCCGGGGGCGCGGCGTATGAGATCGTCTATGATACGCCGGACTTTGAGAAGGCCGGGATCGAATGCACCCTGGAGCTCGGGGTCCCGGAGACGATCTATACCTACGATTACAACGGGACAGGCGTGACGGTCCCGGGCACGGTGACGCTGACAAGCTATAAGGTCTTCGCGTCCGATGCGTCCCACAAGGGGCGGGAGGGCTATGAGTGGCGCTGCGTCAGCTTCACGGTGGATTACAGCGGCCCGCTGGCGGAGCAGTACGGCGTCGTCGGCACCTACTACCCGATGGAGGATTATTACCACATCCGTCTCAGCAACGACAGCCTGGAGATGAAGAACCTGGACGGCAGCGACCACGAGCGCGCCGAGGGAGAACTCAACTATTGGGGCGGCGGCGAATTCAAGCGCAAGATCCTTTGGAAGGGCGAGGAGTACGAGATTTCCGGCGTCGTCAGCCTCGGCCGTACCGGCACCCGCTTCGTCTACGTGTACAACTTTGATACGCTGGTCCCGGTGGGCTACGACGGCCTGGTCTACGGCATGATGGACCGCAGCATCGCGGACGGAGCGGTCGGGAAATATATCTATGAATATTACGATAACTACAAGGACGGGTTCCACCTGTTCCGCCTGAACTGACGATCGGAGGGAGACAATGAAAAAACGCATGGTTTCTTTGACGCTTGCCCTGCTTCTGGCTCTGACGCTGCTGGTCCCGGTGTCGGCGGAGAGCGCGGCGCTCTTCCCGGACGTGGCGGAGGACGCCTGGTACGCCGGGGACGTGGCGCGCGCCTTCTCGCTCGGACTGGTGCGCGGGAAGGACGACGGGCGCTTCGACCCCCTCGGCAGCGTGACGGCTGCGGAAACGATGGTCCTGGCCTGCCGCCTGAGCGACCGCGTCCGTGGGGAAGAGGGAGAATACCCGGCCGCGGACCCCTGGTATCAGCCTTACGTGGACGCGGCGGTCAGCCGCGGGATCCTCGCCGCCGGGACGGTACTGGAATATTCCGCCGCCGCCCCGCGCTGGCTCTTTGCCTCTTTGCTCTGCGCCGCGCTTCCTGCGGAGCAGCTCGAGCCGGTCAACGCGGTGGAGCTCCCGCCGGACGTTCCGGAGCATGCCTCTTACGCGGCGGCGGTGCTGCGGCTCTACCGTGCGGGTATTTTGAAGGGCAATGACGAATTCGGCACCTTCGCCCCTGAGAGCCCGATCCAGCGCTGTCAAATGGCGGCCATCGTCAACCGTATGGCCGATCCGTCGCAGCGCGTGCGCTTTACGCTTTCGGAGGATCTGTACTCAAAGCTCCTGCGCCTGGCGAAAAACGAAGCCAACGCGCGCTATCGCGGCATTCCGGCCCGCCTCTTCTCCGATCTGGACGGCGACAGCTATTACCTGTTCGTGAGGGAGGAGCAGGGCGAAGTGCGGCTCTATGCCGCGGTGACGCCCGTGGTGGAGCCGGAGGGGGATGCCTACGAGCTGACCGTGCGGCTGCGGCTCCAGCGGGGCTACGCACCGCTGGAGGTGCGCTGTGAGCTGGCGGACGGGGGCGAGAGCACGATCGCCCTGCTGAGCGCCGAGCGGGAGAGCTTTACCCAGAAAAAGGGACGGCTGGCGTTTACCGCGCTCTGGCGCGAGCCGACGCCGCTGGAAACGCAGGACGATTCTTCGGTGCGCCGGACGCTTCGCAGCGTGTCGGAATATTACGCCCGGACGATCCTCAGCGAACTGGACGCCTGGCTGCAGATCGGGCTCGGGGAACCGGGCGTCTCAGCCCTGGGATATCAAATGTAAGCGGGAGGACACATGGAAGACAGAGCAAAAAGCATTTTCGGCAATCCCGTTTCCGAGCGGGACTACCGCGCCGCGGCCCGCGCGAAGGCGCAGTACGCCCGGAAGTACGGGGACGACTCCGACCGGAGCTATCCGGTCAAGCTGGTGGAAAACAAAACGCTGTTCGGTCCCCTTGGGGTCTACGACCTCCGGGTGGACGAGGGCGAGGACGGGGCCGTGCCCTTTGACCGGGAAAAGGGCCTGATCGTCGGGAACATCCGCATGGGCTTCGGACACTACCGCATCTCCATCGCGATGGCCTCCGCCGCCCGCGCCCTGGGCTATACGCCTTACTGGATGGACCTGAACAGCTATCCCGACACCACCTGCACCAAGGTGATCGGGGCGCAGAACGAGCTGTACTCCATGGGCTCCCGCCTGAGTCAGAAGAGCGTGCTGTTCAACAAGCTGTTCTGGGAGCCGATGAACTACGAGGGCTTCCGGAAGCTCAGCTACAACGCGGCGGATCAGAAACGGGCGGAGCTGATGGCCCCGGTGTTCCGCAACGTGCCGAAGGACGTTCCCGTGATCGGCACCCACGTCTGGCCCGCCCAGGCCGCCCTTCACGCGGGCATGGAGCGGGTCGTGAACGCGATCCCGGACAACTGGCCCATGGCGCTGCATCTGGCCGAGGGAGCGGTCCACACGATCCAGACCCGGCAGAGCTATATGGGCTACCGCATTTTGAACGGGATGCGGGGCAGGGAAGTCCTGAACCCCATGCCGAACGAGGCCCTGGTCTACACCGGGCACTACGTCGACCACGAGCTGGTGGAGAACCTGGGCGCGGACTGCGAACGCCGTCTGGCGCGGAAGGAGCGGGGCGAACCCATGCGCTTCCTCCTCACGATCGGCGGCGCGGGAGCCCAGAAGGAGACCTTCGCCGCGATCCTGGACCATCTCCGCCCGGCCATCCAGCGGGGCGAGGCCGCGGTCTACGTGAACGTCGGCGACTACCGTCAGGTCTGGGACTATCTGTTGAAGGCCGTGCCCGGGCTGGGCGGCGTGGCGCAGACCCACTTCGACGACTGGGCCGACACCGTGAAATTCTGCGAGGATGCCATCGACGGTCCGGTGAGCGGCGTCCACGTGTTCTGGCACCCGGACGTCTTCCAGGCCGTCTACGCGACGAACCTGCTGATGCGCTCCGCCGACGTGCTGGTGACGAAGCCCAGCGAGCTGGCCTTCTACCCGGTCCCGAAGCTGTTCCTGAAGCGCATCGGCGGGCACGAAAAATGGGGCGCGATCCACTCCGCCGAGCTGGGCGACGGCACCCTGGAATGCGAGGATATCCCGCACACGCTGCAAATGCTCGACCTGTTCCTGAAGGACGGCAAGCTGCTGCGCGATATGTGCGAGGCCATTATCGAAAACCGCGAGGCCGGCGTCTACGACGGAGCGTACAGAGTCGTGAAGCTGGCAATGGAAAACAAATCATAAGAGAGGAAAACGAAAATGGACACCAAGCAAAAGCTCCCGCTGAAAAGCAAGATCTCCTACGGCCTGGGCGCCGTGGGCAAGGACATGGTCTACATGCTCTCCGCCAGCTACGTCCTTTACTACTTCCAGGACGTGCTGGGGGTCAGCGCCGTCGCGATGGGCGTGATCCTGTTGGCGGCCCGCATCTTCGACGCCTTCAACGACCCGATCATGGGCGTCGTCGTCGCCAAGACCAAGACCCGCTGGGGCAAGTTCCGGCCCTGGCTGCTGATCGGTACGCTGACGAACGCCGTCGTGCTGTTCCTGATGTTCTCCTGCCCGCCGACCCTGGACGCGGGCGGCCTCGTGGCCTATGCCGCCGTGACCTACATCCTCTGGGGCGTGACCTACACGATGATGGACATCCCGTATTGGTCCATGATCCCCGCCTTCACCGAGGGCGGTAAGGAGCGCGAGGGCCTGACGACCCTGGCCCGTTCCTGCGCGGGCGTCGGCAGCGCGCTGATCACCGTCGCCACGGTCATGGCGGTGCAGTTCCTCGGCAACGCCTTCGGCGGGAGCAACGCGAAGGAGATCGAGATCCTCGGCTTCAAGTGGTTCTCCGCCATCGTCGCCGTGCTCTTCATCGTCTTTACGATCCTCACCTGCGTCAACGTGAAGGAGAAGTCCACCGCGGAGATGAAGACCGTCTCCGTCGGCCAGATGTTCAAGGCGCTGCTCCGCAACGACCAGGCCCTCGCCATCGTGCTTGCCATCGTGCTGATCAACAGCTCCATCTACATCACCAGCAACCTCGTCATTTACTTCTTCAAGTACGACTTCGGCGGGACCGAGTGGTTCAGCAGCTACACCCTGTTCAACATCTTCGGCGGGGCCATGCAGATCCTGTCCATGATGGTCCTCTATCCGGTGCTGCGCAACGCGGTGAAGCTGAGCAACACCAAAATCTTCTATATCTGCCTGACTATGAGTATGGTGGGCTACGCTGTGCTGCTGGTCCTGGCCTTCCTGGGCATGGGCAACGTGTTCGTGCTGTTCATCCCCGGCTTCCTGATCTTCGCCGCCAGCGGTCTGCTGAACATCCTCACCACGATCTTCCTGGCGAACACCGTGGACTACGGCGAGCTGAAGAACGGCAGCCGAGACGAGAGCGTGATCTTCTCCCTGCAGACCTTCGTCGTGAAGCTGGCCAGCGGTATCGCGGCCTTCGTCGCCTCGATCTGCCTGTCCATCAACAAGCTGCAGGAGGGCACCGAGGTCTCCGAGGCCGACAAGCTGGTGGACTGGTCCCTGAACGTCAGCGCCTCCGCCCGCACCGGGCTGCGGCTCACCATGACGGTGATCCCCATCGTCGTGCTGGTGACCGCGATCTTGTGGTTCCGAAAGAAGTATATCCTCACCGATGAAAAGGTCGAGGAGATCGCCGCGCAGGTCAAGGCGCTCCACGCCGGGGAAGAGCAATGATCCGAGTATTCGCGGGCGAGCGCCCCGCCTTCGTCCTGGAAACGGCGCAGACGAGCTATCTCTTTCGGATGCTGCCCACCGGCCAGCCGGAAAATCTCTACTACGGCGCGCGTATTCCGGCGGCTGATGTATCGGAGCTGGAAGCCCTGACCGAACAGCGGGCCTTCCCGCCGGGAAACGCCACCAGCTACGACAAGGCCCACCCGGAGCTGTCGCTGGAGGACGTGAAGCTGGAATTCTCCGGTCTCGGCAAGGGCGACCTCCGGGAGCCGTCGTTCGAGCTGGTGAACCCCGACGGCAGCCGCACCAACGATTTTGTCTACGAGAGCCACGAAGTGGATGAGGCGCAGCCTCATCATCTTGCCCTCCCCGGCAGCTACGCCGAGGACGGCAAGGCCGAACACCTCTGCGTGACCTATAAAGACCGCAACTACGGTCTGACGCTGGAATGCCATTATTGGGTCTGGTCCGACTGCGACTGCATCACCCGCAAATGCGTGCTCACCAACACCGGCAGTGGAGAACTACAGATCGAACGCCTGCTCTCCATGCAGCTCGACCTGCCCGACGCGGGCTACGCGGTGACGAGCTTCCGCGGGGCCTGGGCACGGGAGATGGAGAAGCGGACCGTGACCCTCCCCGCGGGCAAATACACGGTGGAATCCCGCGGCGGCGCGTCCTCCAACCGCTGCAATCCCTTCTTCATGGTCCACGACGCCGCCGCCACCGAGACGGCGGGCAGCGTCTGGGGCTTCAACCTGATCTACAGCGGCAGCCATTACAGCGCCGTGGAGGTCAGCCCCTGGGGCAAGACCCGCGTCGTCTCCGGCATCCAGCCCCTCGGCTTCCGCTGGACGCTGGGGGAGGGGGAGTCCTTCGAGACCCCGGAGGCGGTGCTCTGCTACTCCGACGCGGGCTTCACCGGCCTGAGCGGAAAACTGCATTTTTTCGTCCGTGAGCACGTCGTCCGGGGGAGATGGAAGCGCAAGGCCCGGCCCGTGCTGCTCAACTCCTGGGAGGCCTGCTACTTCAACATCTCCGAGAGCGGCCTCGTGAGCATGGCCCGCGCCGGGCGCGACCTGGGCGTGGAGCTGTTCGTCATGGACGACGGCTGGTTCGGGGAGCGCAGCGACGACACCAGGGCCCTGGGCGACTGGGAGCCGAACAAAAAGAAGCTCCCCAACGGGCTGGCCGGCCTGTGTAAGAAGATCAACGACCTGGGCCTGCAGTTCGGTCTGTGGGTCGAGCCGGAGATGGTGAACACCGACAGCGCCCTCTACCGCGCCCATCCCGACTGGGTGCTCTCCATCCCAGGCAAGCCCCATTCCGAAGGCCGCAACCAGCGGCTTCTGGATCTGACGAATCCGGCGGTGCAGAACTGGATGATCGCGAAGATGACGGAGGTCTTTTCCGCCGCGCCGATCAGCTACGTGAAATGGGACTACAACCGCAACTTCTCCGACGCGTTCTCCCCGTCCCTCCCGGCGGAGCGGCAGGGGGAGTGCGCCCACCGCTATATCCTCGGCCTCTACCGGGTCATGGCGGCGCTGACCGGGCGCTTCCCGGATATCCTGTTCGAGGGCTGCGCCAGCGGCGGCAACCGCTTCGACCTCGGCATCCTGAGCTATTTCCCGCAGATCTGGGCCAGCGACGACACCGACGCGCTGGAGCGGGCCAAGATCCAGGAGGGCTACAGCTACGGCTATCCTCAGAGCGTGATCGGCGCTCACGTGTCCTCCGTGCCGAACCACCAGACCCTCCGCAAAACGCCCTTCGAGGCCCGTTTCGGCGTGGCGGCCTTCGGGCTGCTGGGCTACGAGCTGGACGTCCGCGCCCTCTCGCCCGGAGACGCGAAGCGCGTGAAGGAGGAGATCTCCACCTATAAGCTCTGGCGTGACGTGCTGCAATTCGGCGATTTCTACCGCGTCCGCGGCGAGGGCGACCGCCAGTGGTGCTGCGTCTCCCGGGACAAGACCCGTGCCGTGGGCCTGCTGCTCCGCAGCCTGACGAAGCCCAACGACCCCCACGACCGATTCATCGCGCGGGGCCTGGACCCGGAGCGGACCTACCGTTTCAAAAACGTCCCCCGCGCGGTGGACGTGAAGCGCTTCGGCAGCCTCATCAACACCAGCGCCCCGGTCCACATCCGTCAGGACTCCCTGATCCACGACCTGGTGAACCGCGTCGTGCGCTTAAACGGCGAGACGGAGGACCACACCCTCTCCGGCGCGGCCCTGATGCGCGCGGGCGTCCAGCTCCGCGCGGCCTTTGCAGCGACGGGCTTCGACGAGCGCGTGCGGTGCATGCGCGACTACGACGCGCGGATGTACTTTATGGAAGCGGAACAAACAAAATAGATTATGTAGGGGCGACCCTATGTGGTCGCCCGCCGTCATGCGCCAACCGAACGAGCACCACCCGTAGGGGAGGGGCTTGCCCCTCCCGCCGGAACGTTTTCCGACCACAAAACGCGGGAGGGGCAAGCCCCTCCCCTACTACGCTGCAACACATAATTCCTGAATATTGATCCGACGTTCTCCCTCTCCTGCCGCTGCGGCGGCACCCTCCCCCGCTGGGGGAGGGAAAGGAGCGGTAGACGCTGCCGCCAGCCTCGAAATCAACGCGCCACGGTATCGACACGGTTCCCTCCCCCAGCGGGGGAGGGTGCCCGAAGGGCAGGAGAGGGAGAAGCCCGGATTTTCTGACATGTTAAGTTGTTACATCGTACTTCGACACATTTTTACACTGGGGGGTATTTGCATGAAGCTGAACACATTTCGCCGCCTCTTGGCGCTGGCTCTGACGCTGGCGCTGTGCCTGACGCTGACGCCGCTGACGGCGCTGGCGGTGACGCCAACCTCGGCGGGCTGGGCCTTTTCGGAGTACGGGGCGAATGAGTTCCGGATCTATAAGCACGCCGCCCCCGACAGCGCGGCGGCGGAGCGGGTGGAGGACGCGGAGCTCGATCTGAGCGATCCGCTGCACTTCGTCATCAGCCGCTCCGGAACGCCCTACGGGGCCCTGGCCCTGTTCCGGCTGGATGGACCCGACGATACGAAGGTCCCCACCGAGGGCTGCACGATCACGGACGAGGGCTTTTACCAGCTCCGCGCCAGCTCCTCGTCCCGGATCAGCGGGACCTATATCACCCCCTCCGGCGTATTCCCCAACGACGGGACCTATGAGGACGGCACCCTGGAGATCCCCGGCGGCATGGCGCTGCAAACCTACGCCGGACAGAACAAGCTGTACTACGTCGCGCCGGGCTATTACCGCTTCGTCTTTTTCGAGCGCAACAGCCGGACCGTCCGCTACAGCACGGTCTATCACTTGACGGACGGCGGCGGCCTGTTTACCGGCCCCGGCGAAATGTCCGTTTCCTATGCCCGCTCCGGCGGCGCGAGGGTGAACAAGCTCTTCACCGACGGGACCTATGACCTGACGCTCAGCGGCTTCACGACCCCCGACGGCGCAGCGGTGAACGCCTCCGCCATGACTGTGAAGAAGATCGAGTTCCTGAGCGACGCGAGCTCCTACATCTACCGGGACGGCCACTCCGCCGACAGCGTGGTCAGCCATCCCTTCAACAAGGTCTACCCGATGTACGATCCGGCGCTGCCCAATTCCGACGGCCGCGCCCTGTCCATTGAAGATGGCTCCATCGTGCTCCGGGGCTTCACGGGGACCTACCTGACCCAGTGGGGCGACGGGCTGAAGCTGGCCAGCGAGACCCTGGACTATATCTACCGCGTCAAGCTGACCGCGACGGTGGGCGGCGTGGACCGGGAGTTCTACTGCACCGTGCCCGTCTCCGCCACCTATCACGACCCGAGCTGGACCCTGGCCTTCGACCTGGTGTACAAGGCCAACTATCCCGAGAGCCTTACCGCCGCGGACGTGACCGACCAGAAGCAGGAGGGCGTCGGCGCCGTACTGCGGCCCGGCGTCACCTTTACCGCGCCGGAGGGCTGGCGCTTCAACGGCTGGAACAGCGCCGCCGACGGCAGCGGGACGGCTTACCTGCCCGGTCAGGTCCTCACGGAGGACGCGGACCTGACGCTCTACGCCCAGTGGGCCCACACCGAATTCGTGGCGGAGCTGCCCGCGCTGGAGCGCGTGGTGGGCAGCGTCTGGCTGGACGGCGTCTTTGAGGACGGAGGCGTGGAGCTGCGGGAATGGTTGTGGAACGCCTGGTACGCCGAGCCGGAGGACCTGTCCGGGGCCTGTCTCGAATTTGCCCTGCGGGAGGGGCGCGACTACAAGCGTCTGGAGCTCTGCGGGTCCGTGGACGAAAAGACCGCCGTGCTCGCGGTCTACGACGGCGCGGTGGACGAACACACCGTGGGCCGTGTCCCGCTCACCCCGACGGGCCTGAGCTGGTACACGGTCACCGGGATCGAGGTTCCCGGCTTGAATGAGACCGAGGATTACAGGCTTGCGGGGGTCTGGGTCGGCGAAAAACAGAGCCGGCTCCCGATCATGCTGAGCGGGGAAGGGGACTACCGGCTGAGCCTGAACGGCGTCAGCACCTCCGACAACTATCTGGACTACGACTGGACGAGGACCTACGAGGCCCGGATCGTCTACGGCAGTACGCTCCGGGCGGAGCTGCCGCGGCTGGAGCGCACGGTCCGCGTCACCGGAACGGTGCGCTACGGCGATACCGACACGCCCGTGCCCTGGACCACCGTCACCGCCACGCAGCGATTCGCCGGGATGCAGCGCGTCTCCACGGCCACTTCGGACGCGGAGGGCCGGTATGAGCTCTGGATCTACGAGGGAGCGCAGGCAAATCTGATCGCCGGAGATTCCTTCTTTGGGGAGTATCTGTCGTCGCCCTCCGGCCACGTGGAGCGGGACCTGCGCCTGGCCTCCCTGCGCCTTCGCGTCAGCCTTGAGCCGGTCCTCACGGAGACCGAGGGCCAGGCCGCGCTGCTGCACCGCTATCTGAAGGCCGCCACGCTGGACGCCTGCGTTTCGCTCAGCTTCCCCGATTCAACGGTCAACGCGATCGCGATCTCAAAGCGCGATCTGGAGTCGACCAGTATGCACCAGCTCCATGGCCAAAACTATCAGGAGACGCTGAGCGTCGCGCTGGAGGGGACGCTGTTCCAGGCGACGGAGAACGCCACGGCGCGCCTCGAGGGCGGCGTCGGCGCGGTCACCTTCACCCCGGCGCTGAACCCCGGCGTGGTCGTGGCGCTGCGGGCGGAGCTGACCGGGAACTACCGTATGGTCTGGTTTGACGCCGATGGGAAATGGATCGATGCGTCGAAGGATATCAATTTGAGCGACAAGCAGTATGACTACGGCTTCGTCTGCCCGGCGGAGACCAAGACCGGGACCTTCTCCATCGCGCTGCTGAGCAGCCCGGCCCTGTCCGCCGAGCGCGGCAAGGACCTGGCGGACGTCGATCCGAACTATATTGCCCGGCTCTGGGAGGGCGTGACGCTGCGGGACGGGGAGCTCACCGAGCTGGAAAGCGCTTTTGTGTCCGCCGCGGCCTCGCGGAACGTGATGTACCTCACCAAGCCCGCCTCCACGATGCGGGCCGACCGGGAGAGCTTCTCCCATCCCGCGGAGCTGGTGCGCGTCTCCGGCAGCATCGGTCTGGACGAGGGCCTGGAAAACGGACTGCTGACCGGCCTGACCTACAGTCCGCTCCGGGGCAACTGCGCCAGCTTCAAGGCGCTGATCATCAACGGCGAGACCATCCCCTATGATCATGTCACGTTCGAGGAGACTTTCTTCGTCCTCGACGAGCCCATCGAGCTGCCCTGCGACTACACGCTGCTGGTCACCAGCGAGCGCATCGACCTGGACATGGAGTTCAGCTTCAGCGCCGAGGGCAGCTACAAGGGCGGCTCCTTCAGGGATCAACTGGTCGGCACGGTCAAGGTCAAGCGGCCCGGCCTGGCGCTGACCACGCCCTCCGCCCATGTCTGCGACGACGTGGTGACGCTGGAAGCGACGCTGGACTTTGGGCAGGAGCTGACCCTCTACGACAACGGGACCGCGATCGGCTCGGTCCGAAATGGGAGCAACCAGGTGAAGCTCCCCGGCGCCGACAGCGAGATGATGACCGTTCACGAGTTCTGGATCGAGGACGAGAACGGCAACCGGGGCGACTCCCTCTTCGTCTACCACTGGGCGCGGGGACCCCAGCTCCGCAGCTTTACGATGGACTGGGACTACTTCGAATACAACGACCACCCCTGCATCAACGTGGGCGACCACTACAGCCATTGGAGCGCCATCGGCATGGACAACGTGCGCTTCACGGCGCGCTTTGAGAATTACGACAACCTGGCCGACCTGCCCGGCTGGGAGGACGAGAACGGCGACCCGGTCAAGGCGGTGTTCAAGGTTTATACCTCCGACGGCGTGATCCGCTTCCTGCCCGCCCAGGGGAGCTACGGGACCTACAGCGCCACGATCAAGGAGCACCTGGCCCGCGCCGTCACCCACGCCGAGGTCCTGTACCAGCCCGTCCCCGGTCCCACCGGCGTGACGCTGGAGGACCCGGATTATGACGTGGTCTGGAACACGGACGGCAAGACGCAGACGCAGCTTGAGAGTTATCTGAGCACGTTCCGGGAGGAGATCGAGCCCTATCTGGCGGACAAGAGCGCCGCGGACAGCTACGAGCTGGTCTGGAACGGGACCGAAGCCAGCCTGAACGGCGCGGACCCCACCGAGCCCGGCGCGGAAAAAACCATGCTGGAGGCCTTCGCGGATACGGCGGAGCGCTTCACGGACTACGGTCTGGTGCTGGGGAGCTACGGCGTCGCCTACGAGAGCGCCCGGACCACGCTGGAATGGCTGAACGAGGTGGGAGCGGCCCAGCTCGCCGACGGCAGCGGCAGGCCCGCGGAGTATTACCGCTCCGTGCTGTACGACGGCGCGGAATATCTGGCGCTGGAAAAGGCCGACGCCGCCGCCATCGCCGGGGAGCACCGTCAGACCCGGATCGGGGAGATCACGGTGGATCAGTTCGTCCTGACCGACGCGGACGCCCCGCTGGGGACCAGCCTGAACGAGGTCGAAGCCCTTTACTACGTGACCCTGACCTTCCTCTCCGACCCGGCGCACGACACTTATCTCTGCGTCGCCACCGCGAACCTGGGCGGGGATTTCGCCGGGTTCCCGGCGGCGCTGGAGACCGCCGCCTCCGCCGTCCTGATGGACGGCTACGGCGGGCACTACGGACGCTTTGAGCAGACCAAGAGCAGCATGGGCGCGGCGGGCGGTTCCTCCGCGATCCTGGGCACCAACGCCGCCACGATCGACCTGCTGAACGACACCAGCAAGGCCCTGCAGATGAACAAGGGCATCACCAACGCGGGCGGCGCGGTGCTGGGCGTCGTGGACATCTGGCAGGGGCTGGAGGGCTGGAAGGGCCGCACCCTGGACAACCACACGATGTACCGCGAAATCGAGCGCTTCATGAGCTCCCCCTGCTTCCAGAAGCTCACCGAGGGCCAGAAGCAGCTCGTCCGGCATAACTTCGAGAAGTTCGAGAAGGCCTACAGAAAGACCGAGAACACCGACATGATCGTGACCGGGGCCTCCACCGCCATGACCGCGTGCAGCGTGGCGGCGGCCTGCTCCGGCGTCGGCGCCCCCGCCAGCCTGGCCATCACCCTGGGCGGCGTGGTGGTCGGCTGGATCGGCGGCGCGGTGAACAACGCGGTCCGCAAGGAGTTCGTCAAGACCTACGAGGACACCTACAACACGATCACGAAGATCATCCGCGCCCATGCCTACCAGGCGGACGACGACGACTGCAAGGGCGAGGAGAAGCCCGACGGAGACGGCGACAGCTTCAGCGTCTGCTTCGACCCCTCCGGCGTCGTTTACGACGGCGTGATCGAGAACCCCGTCGAGGGCGCCACCGTCACGCTGTATTACGCAGTGGACGAGGGCGGTAATCTTCTGCTGGAAGGGGAGGAGAGCCTGATCGCCGAACTGCGTCTTGCCGAGGACGTGGAGGGCCTTGATCCTGCCAGCCCGGTACAGGTCACCGGGCCGGACGGCCTCTATCAGTGGTTCGTTCCGGAGGGGCTTTGGTTCGTCAAGGTGGAGTACGCCGGACGCACCGCCACCAGCCGCCTGGACCTGGCCGCCACGGTGAACGCCAGCGGCCTGACCCTGGACGGCGAGGACGCCGCGGCCCTGCTGCCCGTGCTGCCGCCGCAGCTCGACGTGAACGTTCCGCTGGTCGACGACGCCGCACCCGCGGTGGAGTCCGTGGAGTGGACCGGTGAAGGGATCCTGGTCCGGTTCAGCAAGTATATGGACGAGGCCGACGCGCTGAACGCCGCCAACTACACCGTAACGGACGCCGCCGGACAGACCCGGACCGTCAGCGCCGCGGAGCCCTACGAGCAGGGCCACGTCCCGGCCAACATCGACCCGAACGAGCCCACGTATACCCGCGCGGTGCTGCTGAGAACGACGATGCCCGCCGACGGGGCGCTGTCCGTCAGCGTCAGCGGCTCTGTCCGCAGCTACGCCGGGACTGAAATGAGACAGACTTACACCGGCTTCGTTTCCATCGCCAGACAGGGGATGCTGGGCGTGTCCGGCGAGCTATTCTGGTGCTACCGGCCCGAGGACGGCAGCCTCACCCTCCGCGGCACGGGCGTCAACGCGCAGAACCCCGTCTACGCCGCAGTCTACGACGCCGCCGGAAGAATGACGGAGCTGGTGACGCTGACGGAAGCAGGCGCCGCGCAGCTCACGCCGAACGCCGCCGCCCTCCGCCTGATCTGGCTCGATCAGCGGCACCGGCCGAAGTGCGAAGCCGCGGGAACGGCATAGTGTTAAAGTTTTAACGGATGGGTAACGTTGTTCATGAACGATAAAAGCCGGAGACTGGTGCTGATCGTGGACGATCAGGAGATCAACCGGGACCTGCTGGGCATGATCCTGTTGGACCTGATGATGCCCGTCATGGACGGTTTCCAGGTCCTTGAGGCCGTTCACAACGACGAAGCGCTGCGGCGCATCCCGATCATCGTTCTGACGGCGGAGAAATCCGCGGAGCTGAAGGCCCTGCAGATGGGAGCGGCGGATTTCATCACGAAGCCCTTCGACCTGTACGAGATCATCCTGGCCCGCGCAGATCGGATCATCGAGCTCAACGAGAGCCAGAGCGTGATCCGGACTGCCGAGCGCGACGAGCTGACCGGCCTGTATACCCAGAACTTCTTCTTCCCGTACTGCGCGCGCATCCTGCGCTATCATCCCGAATGGGAGTTGGACGCCGCGGTGCTCAACGTCGAGCACTTCCACCTGCTGCGCGACGTGGGCTGTGAGCTGATCCAGGGCTACTATTTCTCCCGTCCCCTCCCCCGCGAACGAGTTCGAGCAGCTCATCGTGAAGGAGCTGCATGCGAGAAACGCGGGATGATTGAATCAAAAAAACGCCGCCCGACCGGGCGGCGTTTTTTGTGGGTTACTTGTTGGCTGGCGGATTACTTTCCCGCGATCTCCTTGGTATCCCGCGCGATCATGAGCTCCTCATTGGTGGCGAGGACCCAGACCTGGACGGGGCTGTCGTCGGTGCTGATCAGGTGCTCGTCGGCGCGCTCGGCGTTGCGGGCCGGGTCGATCTTGACGCCCAGGTACTCCAGACCCTGGCAGATCGCGGCACGGTTGCCGACGCCGTTCTCGCCGACGCCCGCGGTGAACACGATGGCGTCCACGCCGCCCATGGCGGCCGCGTAAGCGCCGATGTCCTTGCGGACCTCATAATGGAACTTGTCCAGAGCGAGCTGCGCGCGCTCGTTGCCGTCCTTGGCCGCGGTCTCGAGATCGCGGAAGTCGGAGGAGACGCCGGAAATGCCCAGAACGCCGCTCTTCTTGTTGAGGATGTTCATCATTTCCTTCATATCCCAGCCGTAGCGGCCCATCAGATACTCCATGATGGTGGCGTCGATATCGCCGCAGCGGGTGCCCATGGGAACGCCGGCCAGAGGCCCGAGGCCCATGGAAGTCTCCACGCTCTTGCCGTCCACCACGGCGGCGAGGGAGGAGCCGTTGCCAAGATGGCAGGAGACGATGCGGCTGTGCGCCGGAGAGCCCAACAGCTCGATGCAGCGGCCGGAGACATAACGGTGGCTGGTGCCATGGAAGCCGTAGCGCCGCACGTCGTCCGTCTCGTAATACTCATAGGGAATGGCGTAGGTGTAAGCCTCGGCGGGCATGGTCATGTGGAACGCGGTATCGAACACCGCGACCTGGGGCTTGCCCGGCATGGCCTTGCGGCAGGCGTCGATGCCCAGCAGGTTGGCGGGATTGTGCAGCGGGGCGA
>JAFSRS010000138.1 GCA_017445985.1 Oscillospiraceae bacterium
ACACGCCGCAACCATCCCGACCTTTGCAAAAGGCGGAAACGCCTTGTACAATGCTCTTGCAAAGACGCGTGGAAGTGGGTATAATGGGGTCACGGCGCAGGCGCTTGGTACTGCTGTGTTGAGTGGTCTGGACACTTTTCACAGGGGCATGGGGGGCTGCAACCCTCCATGTCCTGCCGCTGATTGCGCTTCCACAGGAAATTATAACCGATACGCCCGAAATTTGCAAGACGCATTTTTCGGGCGCAGGCTTTTTTCATAGGGTTTATTTCAGAACGTCGCAAAGAAGGTGAACTTACACGAATTCAATGACAAGCCGTTCTCCCAGCGCGGCGGCGATGCGGTTCAAGGTTGACACGGACGGATTTGCCAACCCGCGTTCGATTTTTGAAATGTCCGACTGATCGATCCCGGTCCGGCTTGCGAGCTCTCCCTGCGTGAACCCTGCTCTGGCTCGCGCCGACATCACGGCTTCGCCTACCTGGACGGATGGAGCAGGGGGGTCTTGCCGCACGGTGACCCCGTCCTCATAAATCGTTTCCGCCTCAATATCCAACTCGTCATTCCATTGAATTCCATATGCTCCAAGCAACCGCCCCGACAAAAACAGTTCCCGGTCCTCCAGAGCGCGGAGCTGCGGATGTTTTTGGAAAAGCGCGCGCATGTCATACCGTTTGACCAGCCCATCCTGAAACAGCAGTTCCAGCGCGGTCCCTTCCTTGAATTCAAGTTTTACAGCTTTGTGAAACATATCAGTTCAGAGGGGGAAGCTTCACATAGGTTTCCGTTTCCCACATTTCCGTCAGTTCGGTTTGATACTTCTGAATGAATTCTTTATTTACATTATAGGGGATATATCCCATAATGTCAAGCTTTATACACATGATTCATAATTCATAATTTCAACCCCCTTTCCCCTTGAAAATATGTCAGCTTTGGTCTATAATACCAGCGTCATCACAATGAGACAGGAGGACCGTTTTATGGTCAAGGTCGATCTTTCCGGGGCACAGGAATTCTTTGACGCGGCGGGGCCGGATTGGGCCGCGGCCGCGGAGGCGCACCGGCTGCTGGACGGCCGCACCGGCGCGGGACATGAGTTCACCGGCTGGCTGGAGCTGCCGCAGCGCATCGCTTCCGGCGAGCTCAAGCGCATCGTCGCCGCCGCCAACAACATCCGCAAGCAGGGCACCGCGCTGCTGGTCGTCGGCACCGGCGGCAGCTATCTGGGCGCGCGCGCGGCCATCGAGCTGCTGCGGGGCGGCAACCACAACCAGCTCCCCGGCGAGCACCAGGTCTATTTCATGGGCAACAGCCTCTCCCCCGACGCGATCAACGAGCTGATTGCCATCCTGGGCGACCAGGACTTCTGCGTCAACGTGATCTCCAAATCCGGCGGCACGCTGGAGCCCGCTCTCGGCTTCCGCGTGGCGAAGGCGCTGCTGGAGGCGAAGTATGGCCGCGCCGGGGCGAAAAAGCGCATCTACGCCACCACCGACGCGAACAAGGGCAAGCTTCACGACTACGCGCTCGGCGAGGGCTGGGAGATGTTCGTCGTGCCCGACGACGTGGGCGGGCGCTTCAGCGTCCTCTCCGCGGTGGGTCTGCTGCCGATGGCGGCGGCGGGCATCGACGTCGAGGCCGTCGTCAGCGCCGCCGAGCGGGAGTTCCAGGCGCTGAACCTCCGCTCCCCGGAGAACCCCGCCTGGCAGTACGCCGCCGCGCGGCAGAACCTGTACCGCCAGGGCCGCGGCATCGAGATCCTCGCGGGCTACGAGCCCTCCTTCCGCTTCATGGCGGAGTGGTGGAAGCAGCTCTACGGCGAGAGCGAGGGCAAGAACGGTATCGGCATCTACCCCGCCAGCGTGGAGTTCAACGCCGACCTGCACTCCATGGGCCAGTACATCCAGGACGGCCCGCGGACCCTGATGGAGACCGTCGTCAGCTTCGAACGCAGCAACAGCGGCTACAAGATCCCCTTCGAGATGGGCGATCCCGAGGGCCTGAACTACCTGGCGGGCCACGACTTCGCCGAGGCCCAGCGGGCCGCGATGAACGCGGTCAAGGCGGCCCACATCAGCGGCGGCGTCCCGAACATCGGCGTCTCCGTTCCCGCCCGGGACGAGGAGGGCTTCGCCGCGCTGGTCTGCTTCTTCGAGATGGCCTGCGCGATCTCCGCCTACATGACCGGGGTCAATCCCTTCGACCAGCCCGGCGTCGAGGCATACAAGAAGAACATGTTCAAGCAGCTCGCGGAACTGTAAAAAACTGAAAATACAAGCATCCCCCGCCGGGACCGGCGGGGGATGCCTGCGTTCGGAACAGAATTACTTATTGGTCGGCAAAACGCTGGCGATGGTGCCGGCGAAGCCGGAGAGGGGCATGGTCTGGAGTATGACGCGCCCCGGGCCGGTGACGACGGTGTTGAACAGGCCCTCGCCGCCAAAGAGGACGTTCTTCACGCCCTTGACGGTCTGGACGTCCATCTGGCAGCTGGCGTCCATCATGGCGACGTAGCCGGTGTCCGCGACGAGCTGCTGGCCGGGGGCCAGGTCGTACTCGACGGCGCTGCCGTCGATCTCGATGAAGGCGATCCCGCTGCCGCTGAGCTTCTGCATAATGAAGCCCTCCCCGCCGAAGAAGCCGGAGCCGAGCTTGCGCTGGAAAAAGACGGAGAGCTCGACGCCCGCCGTGGAGGCCAGGAAGCCGCTCTTCTGAACTACAACGGGGTGCGCGGGGTCGATCTGGACCGCGCGGATGGAGCCGGGGAAGCTGGACGCGAAGGCGATCATGCCCTGGCCGCCCTCGGCGGTGTAACGGTTCTGGAACAGGGATTCGCCGGAGAACATCCTGCCGAGCATCTTACCGGCGCCGCCGCCGCGGGTCTCCATCTTCAGGTTGGGGCTCATCCAGCTCATGGCGCCGGACTCGGAGATCATCGTCTCGCCGTTCTCCAGGGTGCAGATCACGACGGGCAGGGGTTCGCCTCGGATTTCATACTTCATTGCGCGCTACCTCCTTATGGTTGTTTGTTTGGCATGGCTTGCACCAGCGCGGCGAGGGAGGCCGCCAGGGCCTTGATCGACACGCCGCCGGTGTTGATGCACAGATCGTAGTTCGCCTTGTCGCCCCAGGGCTCGCCGGTGCAGAAGCGGTAGTAGTCCCGCCGGGCCTTGTCCACCGCGCGGATGCGTTTTTCCAGCTCGCGGTCGCTGAGCCGGCTGTCCTCGGGCTCCCGCTCCCGGCAGCGGGCCAGCTTGGACGCCATGGAGGCGTAGACGAAGATGCGGAGCGGGTGATATTCCGCGAGCACGTGGTCGGCGCAGCGGCCCACGATCACGCAGTCGCTCCGCTGGGCCAGCTCACGCAAAATTTCGGTCTGGGCGGCGTAGATGCCGCTGTTGACCGCCGGGACCGGCGCGACGATGGGCGCGGCGAAGGTGCTGGCCACGGTGATCGGGTAATAGGCGTTGACGCCGTTTTCCAGCACCATGTCCACGTAGCTCTCCGCCAGCTCGCTCCGTTCGGCGATGGCGCGGACGATCTCATGGTCATAGTAGGCAAAGCCCAGCAGATCGCTCAGACGCTTGCCCAGCTCACGGCCGCCGGAACCGAATTCGCGGCCGATCGTGATGATACGGTTCATGCCACACGCTCCTTTCGCGCCGTTGGGGCTGCCTTTCGCTCAGGCCTTGGGCTTGCCGTCCGCGGTGAACAGGGGCAGGGGGGCGAGGGTGATGATGTCGTCGCGCTTCGCGGCGTCGCCCTCGGCCAGGATCGCCATGCGGCCCGCCACGATGCCGCCGGCCTGGGTGACCAGCTCCTCCATCGCCCGCAGGGACTCGCCGGTGGAGATCACGTCGTCCAGGATCAGCATCCGCTTGCCCTCGATGGCCTTCGCGTCCTCGGTGTCGATGACCAGGGTCTGGACGCCCTCGGTGGTGATGCTCTGCACCTCCACGGAAAAGACGCCGGACATGTAGGCCTTCGCCTTCTTGCGGGCGAGGAAGTAGGTCTCGGCCCCGCTCTGGCGCGCCATCTCGTAGATCAGGGGGATGGCCTTCGCCTCCGGCGCGATCAGATAGTCATACTCCGGCGCGCGCTTGAGCAGCTCAGCCGCGCAGTGGACCGTCAGCTCCACGTCGCCGAAGATCACGAAGGCGCCGATGGCCGTATCGTCGGAGATGGGGAAGATCGGCAGGGTGCGCTGCATGCCGGCTATGTCAATGTCATAAGTCATGGTGGTAATCCTCCGTCAAGTAATCAAAATGATACAGCATCATTATAATCCCAAATCACGGAAAAATCAATCGGAACTTTTAGAGAAGCCCACGAGGAAAAAAAGCTGTACTCCGGGCGGATCTTGTAGTATAATAAAACATCTATTGAGAAAAGAACGGAGGCGGAAGGCATGGACGAGCAGCATGGCTTTATCCATGAACGGATCGAGATCAAGCTCCTGATCCTCTACGTCCTGCGGCAGCTCCCCAGCGAGATCGACCCGGAGGCGCTGTCGGAGCTGGTGCTGATCGACGGGGGGATCAGCTATTTCGACTATAAGGACTGCCTGGCCGAGCTGATCCGCACCGCCCAGGTGGAGGAGACGGAGGACGGCTGCCGTGTCACCGCGAAGGGCGCGCAGAACTGCGAGGTGCTGGAGGGCTCTCTGCCCTATTCCGTCCGCGCCAAGGCCCGCCGCGTGATGGGCCCGGTGATCGAGGAGATGCGCCGCCGGGCGCTGATCCTGGCGAACCACGAGCCGGGGCCGGAGGGCGGCGTGCTGGTCTACCTCTCGATGAACGACGGAGTGGGCAGCGTCTTCGATCTGAAGCTGCTCGCCGCGGACGAGGCCCAGGCGAAGCGGATGGAGCGCAATTTCAAGCGCGGCGCGGAGGACTATTACCAGCGCTTCATCGCGGCGCTGTCGGAATGAGAAGGAGGGAACGCTATGGCGTCGTTTATCCCCGCGGGCTATAAGAGCCTGCTCAGCGTCTATGACACGCAGATGGCCATCGGCCTGCTGCACCGGCTGTTCGAGGACAACCTCTCCGCGGCCCTGAATCTCCACCGCGTCAGCGCCCCGCTGTTCGTGGAGGAGCGGAGCGGCCTGAACGACAACCTGAACGGCGTGGAGCGCCCGGTCAGCTTCGACATCCCGGTGACCGGCGGCGAGGCCCAGGTCGTACAGTCCCTGGCGAAGTGGAAGCGCATGGCGCTCCACCGCTACGGCTTCTACCCCGGCAAGGGCATCTATACCGACATGAACGCGATCCGCCGGGACGAGGAGGTTTTGGACAACCTCCACAGCGTCTACGTGGACCAGTGGGACTGGGAGAAGGTCATCACGGAGCGGGACCGCAACGTGGACTGTCTGAAAAGCACGGTGATCGACATCGTGCGGGCGATCTGCGAGACCCAGACGACCCTCCAGGCCATCTATCCCAAGCTGGTCCAGGTCCCGAAGCTCAGCCGCAGCATCACCTTCGTCACCGCCCAGGAGCTGGAGGACCGCTGGCCGGAGAAAACGCCGAAGGAGCGGGAGGACGCCCTGCTGCGGGACTGCGGCGTGGCCTTCGTCATGGGCATCGGCGCGCCGCTGCGCAGCGGGAAGCCCCACGACGGCCGCAGCCCGGACTATGACGACTGGAGCCTGAACGGGGACCTGCTGGTCTGGAACGAGCTCCTGGGCTGCGCCTTTGAGCTCAGCAGCATGGGCATCCGGGTGGACCCGGAGACATTGGACCGCCAGCTCACCGCCGCGGGCTGCGATAACCGGCGGGAGCTGACCTATCACCGGATGCTGCTCAACGGCGAGCTGCCCCAGACCATCGGCGGCGGCATCGGCCAGAGCCGCCTGAGCATGCTCCTGCTGGGCAAGGCCCACATCGGCGAGGTCCAGGCCAGCGTCTGGCCGGAGGAGACACGCCGGATGTGCGAGGCCGCCGGGGTCATGCTGCTGTAAAGAATAAAATCTCCCCGCCGCAAGGCGGGGAGATTTTTTATGTATGCCGTACGTTCAGTTCACGATGCGCTTGATGCCCATCAGGCGGCTGGTGTAGTAGGCGCTGTCCAGCTCGGTGACGACCACGCCGACGCCGTAGGTGCTGGCGTGGACGAACTTGCCGTCGCCGATATAAATGCCGACGTGGCCGATGCTATAGGCGCTGTAGCCGAAGCAGAGCACGTCGCCGGGCTTCATCTGGTCCTTGGAGACGTAGACGCCGGAGGAGTTGTAGATGTTCTGCGCCACGCGCTCGACCTTGTAGCCGAACTGACCGTACACGTAGTAGACCAGGCCGGAGCAGTCGAAGCCGGTGCTGGGGCTTGCGCCGCCCCAGACGTAGCTGTAGCCGACGAACTGCTTGGCGTAGTTCGCGATCTGCTCGCCGGTGCTCAGCCCCTCGAGACTGGTGTAGACCTGGGCGGTGGGAGTGGGCGTCGCGGCCTGGGTCCCGGCGGAGGCCTGGGTCCCGGCGGCCTGCGTGCCCGCCGCGGTCTGCGTCGTGCCGAGGTAGTTCACGAGGTCGCTGCGGATATAGCCCTCGACGCCGCTCTCATCGACGACCTTGAGCCAGTTCCCGGTGACGCCGCGGATCTTGAGGCCGGTCCCGGCCTTGGAGATCGTCTTGTACAGCCAGCACCAGGTCGCGGCGCCGGCGCGGAGGTTCACGTCGGTCCCGGCGGTGGTGGCGTTGAAGTCGTAGTCGCCGTCCATCGAATCGTCGAAGCTGACGAAGTCCGCGGAAACGTAGCCGCTCTTGCCGTCGTGGGCCACCTTGTACCAGCCGTCAAGCTGTTCCTCCACCAGGAGGAAATCGCCGGAGCTCAGCACCTCCACGACGGTGGAGGCCGTCGTCGGCTGGCTTCTGAGATTCAACCCGCCGGAGATCTGCTTGACCGTCGCGCCGCCGACCGTCGCGAAGCAGGGCGTCGCGAGCAGCACCGCGCACAGGGCGAACACGATCGCCCGTCTGAACCAACGCTGTTTCATAAGTATGTTCCCCGATTCTTTATCCGGCGGATGCCGGAAAAATGCGAGAGCTTATCTCTGCGCGAGAGCCCGCTCCAGCCAGATGGCCGCTACGTCCATCGCCGCGTAAAGGCTGTCCTTTTCCGTCTTTTTCACCACGCGGTCCCGGCTCTTCACGTCGGGATCGGTGAGCTGAAGCTGGACGGAGACCTTGCTGGCCACGTCGAGGTCCTTGACCTTCTTCGTGTCCATGATCTGCAGCATGATGATATATTTGTCCTCCATGCTGCCGTAATAGATCAGGTTGTCCTTTCTGCGGAGCGGATGACCCTTGTATTCCAATGCGGTTTGCTTTTCCGCCAAACGGATCAACTCCTGTCCTTAAATTATAGAAAGAATTGTAACCAAATTGCAACATCTTTCGACGATAATACAAAAATTTACAAAAATGATGTAATTTTCTTTTCTGAACAGGTTCGGGGAGGACCTGACAGATGCAGAACCTCATCATTTTTGTAAATTTTTTGTTTTGTTTACGCCAGCGCCGCGGTGATGATCGCCATCTTGTAGACCTCGTCGGCGTTGCAGCCGCGGCTGAGGTCGTTGATGGGGGCGTTCAAACCCTGGAGGATCGGGCCGTAGGCGTCGTAGCCGCCCAGGCGCTGGGCGATCTTATAGCCGATGTTGCCGGCCTCGATCAGCGGGAAGATGAAGGTGTTGGCGTGACCGGCGACGGGGCTGCCGGGGAACTTGAGCTGGCCGACCTCGGGGGCGACGGCGGCGTCGAACTGCATCTCGCCGTCGATGGCCATTTCGGGGGCCAGGGCCTTGGCGCAGGCGGTGGCTGCGCGGCTCAGGTCCACGGTGCCGCCCTTACCGGAGCCCTTGGTGGAGAAGCTCAGGAAGGCGACCTTCGGGTCGATGCCGAAGACGCGGGCGGTCTTGGCGCTCTCGATGGCGACCTCAGCCAGCTTCTGGGCGCCCGAGAACTTCACGCTGCCGTCCTTGTCCAGATCGTCGGGGTAGTCGATGTTGATCGCGCAGTCGCCCATGCAGATCGTGCGCAGCTCCTCAGGGCCAAAGGCACGGTTCAGAATGAAGCAGGAGCTCACCAGATGGGCGCCGGGCTTGGTTTTCACGAGCTGGAGCGCGGGGCGCACGGTGTCGGCGGTGGAGTAGGTCGCGCCGCCCAGCAGGCAGTCGGCCACGCCCTGCTTGACCAGCATCGTGCCGAAGTAGTTGCCCTTGAGCAGGTTCGCGCGGCAGTCCTCGGGGCTCATCTTGCCCTTGCGGAGGGCGACCATGGTCTCGACCATCTCACCCATGCCCTCGTAGGTCTCCGGGTCGATCACGCGGGCCTTGGACAGCTCCACGCCGTTCTTCTGCGCGGCCTCGGCCACGGCGGCCTCGTTCCCGATCAGGATCACGTCCATCAGGTCTTCCTTGAGCAGGCGGGCGGCGGCCTCCTGGATGCGGTGGTCGGTGCCCTCGGTGAAGACGATGGTCTTGCGGTTCTGAGCCAGAGCCGCGATCAGCTTGTCAAACATAACAGGTTTCCTCCCTTGTTTTTATTTAAGTTTACCAATAATCTATGTTATCACAAACTGCGGGAAAGTCAATGGGAAATGAGTTAATAGTTAATAGTTAATAGTGAATAGTTGTTGTGTCGCTTCGCGATTATTATAAATGATCGCCGAAGGCGATACCGTAACTGTTCACTATTCACTCTTCACTATTTACTGGCGCCTCGCGCCCAGGAAGCTGCGCCAGCACCACCGCCGTGAACATCACCGCGCAGCCGAGGTATTCCCGCACGGTCATGCGGTCGCCGAGGATCAGCGCTCCGCCGACCACGGAGAACACGCTCTCCAGCCCCAGCAGCAGACAGACGATGGTCGGATTCGTGTCCTTCTGCGCCAGAATTTGCAGGGTATAGGCCACGCCGGAGCTCATGACGGAGATATAGAGCAGGGGCCAGAGGCTGGCGGTGAAGCCGGTCCAGGTCGGCGTCTCGAACAGCAGGGCCAGAATCCCGGAGAGGATGCCGCTGACGAGGAACTGCCCGATGGACAGCTTCACCCCGTCCACGTGCTGCACGAAGTGATCCACGAACAGCACCTGGACCGCGAAGCCCGCCGCGCAGAGGATCAGCAGCGCGTCGGTGGGGGCGAGGCTGAAGGACTCCCCGGCCTTCAGGCACAGCAGCCAGAGGCCCAGCGCCATCAGCCCGACGCAGAGCCAGATGCGGGACCGGACCTTCTGCCCGATCACGCGCCCGAAGATCGGCACCAGCACGACGTAGAAGGCCGTGATGAAGCCCGCCTTGCCCGCGCTGGCCACCGCCAGGCCCGCCTGCTGCAGATTGACGCCGAGGGAGAGCATCGCGCCGCAGCAAAACGAGCCGAGCAGCCACTTCCGCCAGTTCAGGGGCTGCCACTCGCCGCGCCGCTTTTTCGCGGCGTCGAAGAGCAGGGCCACCGGCGTCAGCACCAGCACGGCGATAAAGCCGCGCAGCGCGTTGACCGTAAAGGGCGGGAGGTGCTCGGCGCAGAGCTTCTGGAAGACGAAGGCCGTCCCCCAGATCGCCGCCGTGATCAGCGGCATGAAGATCTCGCGGGCGATGTTACGTTTCATGCTACATAGTTAGGAGTTATCAGTTAGGAGTTAGGAGTTTGCGCGAAACTTCCGCTTTTCAAATTATTATATCATATTATTAAAACAGGATTCAAGCACAAATTCCATGAGATACAGAGTGTATACCGATGTATACCGAAATAATTCCTAACTCCTAACTCAAAACTCCTAACTCCGTCTTCCTTTACCCTCTCCGTGCGCGAACTTGTTACTTATTACTTATTACTTGTTACTTGACTTGTCCCGCTCCCTGTGTTACACTGTTCGCGTATTTTCGGACGGGTATCCCCGCCCCTGATTTTAACAGAACGGAGACATGACCATGGAACGTATCAAGACGCTTGAGACCCGCAACCTCTGCGAGAGCGCCAAGAACGGCGGCTGCGGCGAGTGCCAGACCTCCTGCCAGTCCGCCTGCAAGACGAGCTGCGGCGTTGCCAACCAGAAGTGCGAGAACTCTGATCGCTGAGTGAAAGTCGAAAAACGCCGCCCGGTTTTCGGGCGGCGTTTTTCGTAGGAGAAGATTATGGTACATCAATACAAGCTGAACGGCTACAACATCGTGCTGGACTCCTGCTCCGGCAGCGTGCACGTCGTGGACGAGGTCGCCTACGACCTGATCGCGCTGTTCCCGGAGCACACGCGGGAGGAGACCGTCGAAAGGCTTCTGGCGAAATACGCGGAGCGGCCCGACGTGACGCGCTCCGAGCTGGAGCAGTGCTGGACGGACGTGGAGGCCCTCCGCGACGCAGGCCGGCTCTGGAGCCCGGACGACTTCGCGCCCCTGGCCGGGACCTTCAAGGAGCGGAGCGGCGACGTGGTGAAGGCGCTCTGCCTCCACGTGGCGCATACCTGCAATTTGAACTGCGCCTACTGCTTCGCCAGCCAGGGCCGCTTCCACGGGGAGCGGGCGCTGATGCCCTTCGAGGTCGGCAAGCAGGCGCTGGACTTCCTGATGGACCACTCCGGGACCCGGCGCAATCTGGAGGTGGACTTCTTCGGCGGGGAGCCGCTGATGAACTGGCAGGTGGTGAAGGACCTGGTGGCCTACGCCCGCAGCGTGGAAGGGGAGCGGGGGAAGAACTTCCGCTTCACCCTGACCACCAACGGCATGCTGATCGACGACGAGGTCATCGACTTCTGCAACCGGGAGATGAGCAACGTGGTGCTCTCTCTGGACGGGCGGAAGGAGACCCACGACCGGCTGCGGGTGGACTACGCCGGGAACGGCAGCTATGACCGCATCGTGCCGAAATTTCAAAAACTCGTCGCGGCCCGGGGCGGCAAGGGCTACTACATGCGCGGGACCTTCACCCACGCGAACCCGGATTTTACCAAGGACCTGTTCCACATGGCGGACCTGGGCTTCACGGAGCTCAGCATGGAGCCGGTGGTCTGCGCCCCCGACGACCCTGCGGCGCTGACGCCGGAGGACGTGGAGACCGTCAAGGAGCAGTATGAAATTCTCGCGAAGGACATGCTGCGCCGGGAGCGGGAGGGCAGGCCCATCACCTTCTACCACTATATGCTGGACCTGACCGAGGGCCCCTGCATCTACAAGCGCATCTCCGGCTGCGGCAGCGGCACGGAGTACATGGCGGTCACGCCCTGGGGCGACCTCTACCCCTGCCACCAGTTCGTCGGCGACGAGCAGTACAGGCTGGGCGACGTCTGGAACGGGGTCACGAATACCGCGCTGCGGGAGGACTTCCGCGCCTGTAACGCCTACGCCCGCCCGGACTGCGCCGACTGCTGGGCGCGGCTCTGGTGCTCCGGCGGCTGCGCGGCCAACGCCTACCACGCCACCGGCAGCATCCGCGGCGTCTACGCCCCCGGCTGCGAGCTGTTCCGCAAGCGCATCGAATGCGCGATCATGATGAAGGCGGCGGAAAACGATCTGAAATAAAATATTGTATGACGACACCCATTGCAGATTTCATAACAGCTTACGCAAGCGCCGCGCCGCTCCGCCTCCACATGCCGGGACATAAGGGCATCGGGCCGCTGGGCTGTGAGCGCTTTGACGTCACCGAGGTCGCCGGGGCGGACGCACTGTACGAGGCGGCGGGCATCATCCGTGAGAGCGAGGACAACGCCTCGGCGCTGTTCGGCAGCGCGCGGACGCTCTACTCCACCGAGGGGGCCAGCCAGTGCGTCCGGGCGATGGTGTATCTTGCCCTGACCCACCGCGCCCCGGACGCCGCGCCGCGCATTCTGGCGGCGCGGAACGCCCACCGGAGCTTCATCAGCGCCTGCGCCCTCTGCGGCGCGGAGGTCGATTGGCTCTGGCCGGAGACGGAGGGCGACGGGCTGCTGGCCTGTCCGGTCACGCCGGAGGGCCTGACGCGGGCATTGAACGCTCTGCCGGAAAAGCCCGCGGCGGTCTACGTCACCAGCCCGGACTATCTCGGCAACCTGGCCGACGTGTCCGGGCTTGCAAAAGCATGCCATTTGCATGGTATCCCGCTGCTGGTCGATAACGCCCACGGCGCCTATCTGCGTTTTCTCAGCCCGGAAGCCGTTTCCGACTGCAGGGGCGCTTCACGAAGCGCCCGCGCCGCGGAGCAGGATATGCTCTGTAGGGGCGGCTCCCCTGAGCCGCCCGCCGGACGGGCCGCCGAGGGCGGCGGCCCCTGCGTGGAGCTTTGCAGCCCGGCAACGGAACAGGAGCCTTTCCCTCCCCCGGCGGGGGAGGGTGCCGCCGCAGCGGCAGGAGAGGGAGAAACCTTACCTTACCGCCGCGTTTCGTTGCATCCTCTGGACGCGGGCGCGGACCTGGTCTGCGACAGCGCCCACAAGACGCTCCCCGTATTGACCGGCGGGGCCTGGCTGCATATCTCCAAAGCCGCCGCGCCGCGTTTCGCGGATCCGGCAAAGCGGGCGATGGCGCTCTTCGGCTCCACCAGCCCGAGCTATCTGACCCTCGCCTCGCTGGACCGCTGCAACGCCCTGTTGGCGGGGGAATGGCCGGGCCGCCTCGCAAAGGCGGCGCGGGACTGCGAAATGCTGAAGGACGCCTTGCGCGGCCTCGGCTGGACTCTCGGCGAGGGTGATCCGCTGCGCGTCACGTTGTACTGTGACGGCAAAGCGGCGGCCCAACGGCTCCGCGCCCGCGGCATCGAGCCGGAATACGCGGGCCCGGAGGCGCTGGTCCTGATGCTGACGCCGGAGGTCGCCGAAACCGCCCGGACCCGCGTCCCCGCGGCGCTGGGCGCAAACGACCTGCCGCCCGCCCCGCCGCCGCCCGTCCTGCCGAAGCCGGAGCGCGTTTTGCCGCCCCGCGGGGCGATGCTCGCGCCCCAGGTCCGCGTCCCGGCGGCGGAGTCCGTCGGGCGCGTCTGCGGCGCGCCGACGGTGGGCTGCCCGCCCGCGGTGCCCATCGTCGCGGCGGGGGAGCGCATCCCGCCGGAGGCTGCGGAGGCCTTCCGCTACTACGGCGTCGAGTCGGTGGACTGTGTGTCGGATATCTGATGAACGGAGGAACTGAATCATGGAGCTTGCGATTTCTGAGCTGATCGAATACGCGGTACGCCGCGGCTGGCTGACGGACGCGGACCGCGTCTGGGCGGCGAACCGCCTGCTGGAGGCGCTGTCCCTGGACGGCTTCGAGGGCCTCTGCCCGACGCCGGAGACCCTGCCGCCGCTGCATGAGATTCTGGAAACCCTTTGCCGGGATGCCGCCGCGCGCGGCGTGATCGCGGGGGACACGCCAACCTTTACGGATCTGCTGGACACAAAGCTGATGGGCCTGCTCCTGCCCCGGCCCTCGGAGGTCGCCCTGCGCTTCTGGGAGCTCTACGCCGAGGCGCCGGAGGCCGCGACGGACTGGTATTATGATTTCTCCCGCGATTCCAACTACATCCGCCGGGACCGGATCGCCCGCGATCAGAAGTGGACCGTGGACACGGATTACGGGACGCTGGATATCACGGTGAACCTCTCCAAGCCGGAGAAGGACCCGCGGGCCATCGCCGCCGCGGGCCGGGCGCAGGCCGTCGGTTACCCGAAGTGCCTGCTCTGCGTGGAGAACGAGGGCTACGCCGGACGGCTGGACCACCCGGCGCGGCAGAACCATCGCATCCTGCCGGTCCGGCTGGCGGGCGGGGACTACTTTCTGCAATACAGCCCCTACGTTTACTATAACGAGCACTGCATCGTTCTGAACCGCACGCACGTTCCGATGCGGATCGACCGGATGACCTTCGACAATCTGCTGGACTTCGTGACGCTGTTCCCGCACTACTTCATCGGCTCCAACGCCGACCTGCCCATCGTGGGCGGCAGCGTCCTGAGCCACGACCACTACCAGGGCGGGCGCTATGAGTTTCCGATGGCCCGCGCTGCGGTGGAGGAGCCCTTCGCGGTCCCCGGCTTTGCGGACGTGGAATGCGGGATCGTCCGCTGGCCCATGAGCGTGCTTCGCTTGCGCGGCGCGGACCGGGAGCGCCTGAGCACTCTTGCTGAGCACGTTTTGGACCGCTGGCGCGTCTACGACGACCCGGCGGCGGGCATCCTCCACGAAACGGAGGGCACGCCCCACAACACCGTCACGCCCATCGCGCGGCGGCGGGGGAGCGATTACGAGCTGGACCTGGTGCTGCGCAACAACCGCACGACGCCGGAGCACCCCCTCGGCCTCTTCCACCCCCACGCGGAGCGCCACCATATCAAGAAGGAGAACATCGGACTGATCGAGGTCATGGGCCTTGCCGTCCTGCCTGCCCGGCTGAAAACGGAGCTGGCCGCCGTCGCGGAGGCGCTGGTTCGGGAAAAGGACCTGGACGCCGATCCCCTGACCGCGTCCCACGCAAGCTGGGCGCGGGAGGTCCGAAGCGCGCACCCGGAAATGGACGCGGACAAGGCCGCGGCGATCCTGCGGCAGGCCGTAGGGGAGGTCTTTTGCGGCGTGCTGGAGGACGCGGGCGTGTACAAGCGCGACCCGGCGGGCAGACGCGCCCTCCACCGCTTCCTGGAAACGCTATGATCGCGGCATTTTCGTCATTTTGCTCACAAATCACTTGACGAACGCCGGAAACGGTTGTAAAATAACTAAGATATTATAGAACCATCAGACAGAAAGGTGGCGAAGTTCATGGGCTTTATCCCCCAAATCACCTGTCGCCGTTGCGGCGCGAAATTCTCCAAGCTCCAAAGCCGCTGTCCCAAGTGCGGGACGCGCTACGTGAAGCAGAGCTCCCGGACCACGCCGACTACCGCCAGCGTCAAGCCCGGCACCGCCGCCGCCACGCGCGCGAATACCAACTCCCGCTGGCAGCTCATTTTCGGTTCCATCCTGGTCGTCGCGGTGCTGATCTCCGTGATCGTGCTGGTCTCGGCCAGCCTCGGCCCGAAGGAAGCGACCAAGCCCGTCGATACGCCGGAGCCCGTGGCCGTCACGACTCCGCCTCCGACCCCGACGCCCACCCCGACGCCGGAGCCCACGATCCCCGTCACCAGCGTGACGATCACCTTCCTGAACAAGGCCGTGGGCGATAGCTTCACGCAGCGTATAGAGTGGGCCCCCATCCAGCTCGGCGCGGACGTTTATCCCATCGAAGCGCTGGAGAAGGCCACGATCGAGTGGCGCAGCAGCAACAAGGAGGTCGCCACGGTCGATGAGACCGGCCTCGTCACCGCGGTCGGCAGCGGCAAGTGCGAGATCATCTGCGAATGCGGCGGCGTCGCGGCCCACGTGATCGTCCTGGTGCCCTAAACGCGGACGCAAGAGCACGCTACGCGTTTCATCCCTCTCCGTTGATTCGGAGAGGGATGAAAACAAAAATGAAAACAAAAGGCACCCGGCAAATGGAAAGGCAAATGGAAATAAAAAAAGTCTTGACATTTCCGCGCTGTTCTGTTATAGTATTCTTCGCTGATAACGCAAGGACGATTGGCGCAGCTGGTAGCGCATCCGCTTGACGTGCGGGAGGTCACAAGTTCGAGTCTTGTATCGTCCACCAAAGCCCCCGGAGAAATCCGGGGGCTTGTTTTTATGAAAAGCCTTGTATTTTCAATGGAAATCCGTTGTCTGGAGCTTTGAAAACCGGCAATTTTGAAGGGCCATAAACGGACAAAA
>JAFSRS010000139.1 GCA_017445985.1 Oscillospiraceae bacterium
ACAGTCTGAGGGGCGCTTCGTGAAGCGCCCCTGCTTTCCTATTTTAAAAATCATCCTTTTGGCTGATGCGGAAAAAAGCAGGACTGATATAATTATTATGGTGGTATGTGCAACGTTGAAAGAAAAATACCAAAAGAAAAGAGAGGAGGACCACGATGGGACTGTTCAAAAAAGAGGCCTGCGTCCTCTGCGGAGGAAAAACCGGACTGCTGGACAAGAAATGCGCGGACGGGAAGGTCTGCAAGGACTGCGTGAAAAAGCTGTCGCCCTGGTTCACGGATTACAAAACCGCCACGCTGGGCGCTCTGGACGCGCAGAGACTCGGAAGACAGGTCGACGCCGGACGCGCGCTCCTCTACGATTTTTCCAAGGTCTACGGGGAATTCGGCGTGATCCTGCTGGATGAAAAGGAAAAGGTGTTCGTGGCCTTCCCGGACACGAGCAGCGGCCTGTTCGGAAGCCAGAGAAAGGTCCGCTCGATCAAGGACGTGATCGATCTGGGTCCCGATATTATCCGCTTCGACCAGGTGGAGGACTTCGAGCTGGACGTGACCGAAACCAGCCGGGAGGAGAAACGGACCGTGGACGGCCAGCAGGTCAGCTACGACCCGCCCCATATCCTCTATATGGAGACCTTTACCCTCCGCATGAGGATCGACCACCCCTACGTCAGATCCGTCTATATCCAGCTCAACGTCGGGGCCGTGCAGATCAAAAACCTGGGCCGCCGCCTCTGGACCGATCCGGGGCGTAAGCTGGCGGCGCAGCTGCTGGGCCTGCCGGGGCTGGTGAGGGAAAACCAGGCCGCGGTCTTCGACAACGAATCCCTGCTCCGCGCCTTTCTGCGGAGCGAGTTCGAGATGCCGGACTATTCCTACGGCTTCAGATGCACGGCCCAGAACTGGGAGGATATCAAGAAGTATCAATATTATCTCGCGATGGCGCGGGAGATCCAACAGATCATCACCGGAAAGGAGAACTGAACATGAAACGGATCACTGCACTCATTCTCACCCTGTGCCTGGCGCTGGCCCTCTGCGCCTGCGGCGGCTCTTCCCCGGAGGATACGTCGATGCTCGGCACCTACACCCTGTACGCGATGGATTACGACGAAAACACCATCGTGCGCACCGAAGCGCTGTTCGACGGCGAGAACTACGTCACGCTGAAGAGCGGCGGCTCGGCTGAGATCTGTCTGGAAAACGACAGATCCGACGTGAAATGGAAGGCGAACGGCTCAAAGCTGGTCTTTACCGCATCCGACGGCGACATGGACGGAAGTCTTTCAAACGGGGTCCTGACCCTGGTCGCGGACGACTCCAACCTCTACTTCGTCGCCAACGAGGCCGCGAAGAGCGCGATCAAGGCGCTGACGCTGGACGAGGTGCTCTACGGCGCGGCGTCGGAGCCCGGCGGCCAGGACGAGCCGGAGGCGCCCGCCCCCGAGACGCCCGCGACGGAAGCCCCCTCCGGGCCGAGCGAGGTCCAGGCCATGTGGAACGGCTGGTATTTCGGCTGCATCGATCTGGACGACTGCACCGGCGACTGGGCGGAGCTGAACGGCTCCACCTATGACACGGTGATGTACGTCGAGCTGGACCGGGATGGCGTCGGACGCTTCGCGATCTACGACTCCTTCGGCCTCCTGGTCAGCAACGAGTGGAACAATATCTACGTGGACGCCGCGTGCCACGCGGACACGAGCTATCTTTACGCCGACGGCGGCGAGGCCTTCGGCTGCGAGCTGAATCCGCACGATTGGATCTTCGTCCATAACCTTTCGATGCCGGAGAAGCTGAACTTCGGCTCCTCCTCCACCAACGACGACGGGGAGACCATCGGCTACGACTTCCAGTTCCGGCCCTGGGGCGACCGCTGGGAGGAGGACCCCTACTCCCGGTTCATCCCCTATTTCAACGCCTATCTGAGCGCCCTCGACGCCGGTTTGACCAATCCCTTCGGCGACACCTTCCCCGGCTTCGGGATCGCGGAGCCTCTGAGCAACGGCGGCGGCGAAGAGCAGCCCGCCCAGCCCTCCTCCGGCTCCGGCGCCAATTCCGCGCTGCTCGGCAGCGACCCGACGCGGCTGGACGTGAACGACAGGGGCATCCTCTACGTCTACTATCCCGCGGATCAGTTCGCGTATGACGACTGGTACGGCAAGCTGAAAAACGAGGAGACCGGCGTCGGCATCCTGATCGACCCGATGCTGGGCGCGACGAACCTCGCGGAGCTGAAGGCCTCCTACGAGGAGCACAACAGTGACGAGGACGACTACTCCCTGACGGAGACGACGGTCAACGGCTGCAAGGCGCTGGTCCTGACCTATTCCGACTGGCTGGGCGCGACCATGCGCGTCGATCTTGATTTCGGCGGCAGCCACGACGGCTGGTACGGCGTCAGCTTCGCGGTCAGCGGGGATTCCCTCGCCGACTGCAACACCGACCTGATCTGGGCGATCATCGAGTCTATGGAGCTGGTGAAGTAAGCCAACAAAAGCCAAAAAAAAAACGGAGGTACTGCCAATGAAGCATCCCTTTCTCCGCCGGGCGCTGAGCTTCGCCCTCTGCCTGGTCCTGCTGGGGAGCCTGCTGTCCGTCATCCCGGCCATCTCGCCGCTGGTCTATGCCAACATGGTATACAACGGCGTGAGCCTGGACTTCGACAGCTACACGGCGACGCTGGAATACAGCTGCAAGACCTGCGGCTCGAATTACTACGTCGAGTGCGACATCGACGACTTCTACAACGACGGCCCGATCCCGATCATCGAGGCGGACTGCGGCGACATCGAGCTGAACACCGACTACTGCGAGATGTGCTATCTCGATCACGTCTGCATGGAGTGCCTGACGCCGATCGAGGAATGCGAGCTGTTCTGCTACAGCTGCCACCAGTGCTTCGAATGTGAGACGAACGATTACTGCCTGCACTGCGGACAGTGCGACAATGATATGTGCGAGGAATGCGTGGACGCCGGAAAGCCCTTCTGCAAGGAATGTCATCCGGATTACGCCGAATGCGAGGGCTGCGGCCGCTGCCTCGTCGCCCTGAAAATGACGAGCGAGGTCTGCTACAACGAGGCGACGCACGACACCCACTGCACGACCTGCGACGCGGAGTGGATCTGCGACGAGTGCGGTTACTGCTTCTACCAGCGCGAGGAATACTTCTGCGAGAACTGCGGCGTCTGCCTGGAATGCGCGGCCAACACGGGCCGGCACTGCTCGCACTGTTATGAGTGCTTTGAGGGCGGTGCGGAGGAGTGTCCGGAGAACGAGGGCGTCTGCCTGAACTGCTGCCACGAAGACGGCAACCACTGCTCTCTCTGCGACGAGCACATCGAGGGCGTGGCGGACTGGTGCGCGGGCGGCAAGGAATGCGGCCACTGCCTGGACTGCGCCTATACCGAGGACTGGATCTGCGGGGGCTGCGGCGACTGCATCCTCTGCTCCGACCTGGAATTCTGCGAGGAATGCCACCTCTGCGTGGACTGCTGCGCCGAGAACGCCGCGGACGCGGGCTGCGAGTGCCTGGAGTTCTGCGTCGAGAGCGGCGACTTTGAGGACGAGACCCACATGTGCGCCCAGTGCCAGGACAGCTTCTCCTGCGCCGACGAATTTTGCGAGCTCTGCGGCCTCTGCAAGGAGTGCTGCGAGGACAACGCCGCCGCGTACGACTGCGTCTGCGGCCTCTGCGTGGAGGACAGCGAATTTGAGGAGCACCTCTGCCCCCAGTGCGAAGGACCCACCTGCGTGAGGGGCGATCTCTGCTCCGACTGCGGTCTCTGCGAGGAGTGCTGCCTGGAAAACTCCGAGGCGGAGGGCTGCTCCTGCGGCATCTGCGTGGAGTCGAGCGACTTTGAGGACCCGGAGCACCGATGCGAGAGCTGCGAGGCCAACTTCTCCTGCAACATTGATTTCTGCTCCACCTGCGGCCTTTGCGAGGACTGCTGCACCTGCGAGCCCGAGGATGTGGTCGTGCACGGCACGCCCACCGCGCCGGGCGATATCATGATCCAGCCCACCGACCGGCGGCGGACCGTGACCCGCAACACGATGGAGGCCAGAGCCGAGAATCTGGTGAGCTTCCGCGTCCGGGCCTATGACCCCAACGGCGACCTGCGGTATCAGTGGTACGTGCGGGTGGACGGCGGCGCGGCCCAGGCGCTGACGGACGAGAGCTATCCCGTCTACTACAGCAGCGAGGACCTGATCTTCGTGGACGGCGCGGAGACGGACACCCTGACCGTCGCCGTCCCCTCCGACGCCTGCCACCGGGCATACAGCTATTTCTGCGAGATCAGCGACGGCACGGGGAACGTGCTCTCCACCTCCGACGCCGCCCGGCTCTACGGCAGGCACAGCTACGCCTGGCAGTGGGAGGACGAGGACGGCCACCGCATGACCTGCGTGGGCGAGGGCTGCGGCGAGACCGAGTCCGGCGGGAAGAAGCCCCACGAGATCGGCCCCTGGCAGTACGAATTCTACGCCACGGAATACTACGGCGCGAAGTTGGTGCGGACCTGCAACGTCTGCGGCGGCGTCGGCGAAGAGCGCCGGACGGACCCGCTGGAGGCGAACCACACCGCCCACGACTATGAGTATATCGCGATCTTTACCGTGAACAAGCTGGGCCAGACTGTCTGCGACGC
Source organism: Oscillospiraceae bacterium (assembly GCA_017445985.1). Classification (GTDB taxonomy): domain Bacteria; phylum Bacillota; class Clostridia; order Oscillospirales; family Oscillospiraceae; genus RGIG7114. The sequence continues at coordinate 4,655 of JAFSRS010000139.1, forward strand.
CCACGAGCGGCGCTGCCGCTGCGGCAAGCGGGACGGCGGCGAGGAAAAGCACGTCTGGGGCATGTGGGTCGTCACCCAGCCCGCGACGGAGACGAAGACCGGCACGAAGTACCGCGACTGCCTGCTCTGCCACTACCGCGACAACGCGGTGATCCAGAAGCAGACCCATGAGCACCTCTGGAACCTGCACAGCTTTGGAGAGGCATTTTACCACGGCGGCTACAACGACAGGAGCCACTTCCAGTACTGCGGGGCCCCGGACTGCAACGCCACGGCCTTCGTCGAGGCGCACCAGTTCTCCTCCTGGTCCTGGCAGACGGAGACCGGCACGCCGGACCTCCACATGCGGGACGCTTATCTGATGCGGACCTGCGAGATCTGCGGCTACCGGCAGGTGAAGAAGGTCAACAAGGAGTACCGCGCCCTGTGCTTCGTCAACGCGGACAAGACCGTCCAGTCCGCCGACCGGCTGAGCGGGTCGCGGCGCACCTACAAGGCCACGGCGAAGCCGCCCGCGGGCTACGAGTTCCGCTACTGGAAGAACGTCGGCGAGGGCGAGATCCGGTACGCGGAGCACGAGGTCTATTTTGACGACGGCACCCCGGTCTATCTGTCCGACGGCAGCATCCGCAAGGTCCCGTACACGAGGTACGACGAGACCATCGAGTTCACGCTGTGGCACTATGACGAGGACTGGAATACCCTCCCGCTGGAGACGATCTACTGCCTGGAGGCCTACTGCGAACGGATCGAGAACGAGTTCACGCTCTACGACAAGGTCGGCACCCCCGCCTACGAGCTCACTGAGGGGGACTCCGTCGGCGACAACGAGCTCTTCCGGCCCGACGCGGTCCGGGGAGACGAGGCCGAGCTGATGGACAACGCGCACGGCGTGATCTGGTTTGAGTCCGTGGAGGAGGACGACTACGGCGAGTGCACCGTCACGCTGCACCTGGACGGCTACGACGGCGGCTCCATCGAGCTGAACGACACGGGCCTGCCCTGCAACCTGAACATCATCGTGGACGGGGATTCGACCATCACCACCACCCGGCCCCAGGGCATCCTGGGCTGCCTGACCGGCGGCAATGTGACGGTCTCCTCCACCACCGGCGCGACGCTGACGATCAACGTCCGCAGCGGTGCCGAGGACTGCTACGGCATCCGCACCGGCAAGGCGAAGGACTGCCACACGGACAAGCTGACCCTCTGCGGCAACGTGACCGTGGACGTGGACGTGACCGGCACCTCCGGCCACTCCACCGGCGCGGCCCACGGGCTCTATTCCGACTCCTGGATCTCCGTCGAGGACAGCGCCAGCACGACGGTCATCGTCAGCTCCTACGCCTGGGACGTGGCCTGGGACGACCAGAAGATCACCTCCGCGAAGGCCGTCCGCGCCGGGAAGGAATTCCAGCTCAACACCGACGGCTACGTCTGGCTCCGCGCGGTGAACGTGGACGTGGAGAACGGACGCCGCGGAGTGGGCGTCGACGCGAAGAACACGGTCGTGGAGAAGGTCGGGCAGCTCGACATCGACTACACCGAAAATGCCCGCGGCGCGTTCAGCCACGCGCCCACCTACGACCCCCAGGGCTACATCTACTATAACTACGACAACGGCACGACCCAGTTCCTCCGCGACGGGAAGAGCATTTCCGCCCACGCGGTCAAGCATCTGATGCTGGTGCCGGGTATCCCGGTCACCTTCGAGACGAGCGGCGACGTGATCCTGAACGTGGCGAGCGTCTACACGAACCAATACGGCGACTATCTGGTGGAGCCGGGGTCTCACCTGACCTTCTTCACGGCCCCCTCCGCTGGCCGCTACAAGGAGGGCGCGGACGTCAACGGCGTCGCGCTGAAGCCCAGCTCCTCCGACGACGGCGTCCGCACCCGCTATGTGATCGACCAGATCACCGAGCCCGTCACCGTCCACGTGGGCGACGGGATGCTGTTCCAGCCCTTCGCCTCCCAGCCCGCACTGACCCAGACCGACGTATACTTCGGCAGCGAGGCGCGTCTCAGCTACACGATGAACGACGTGCTGCAGGTGCTGAAAAGCCATGAGCAGTTCGGCGGCAACGCGGTCTCCGCGGACCCGAAGTTCGCGCTGGAGGCGCTGGAGAACGGCGACTATACCAGCGGCGCGCTGATCCAGAGCAGCCAGACGATCAACCAGGTCTTCCTGCAGCGCTGGAACGAGGCCCTCGGCCTGTTCCAGAACACCGGGATCAGCTTCACACCCGCCATCAAGAGCAACGTCAGCTTTCGGGACGAGAAGAGCGCCCAGGCGCTGAAAACCGTCCGCTACCGCCTGGTGGTCCGCTATGACGGCATGGACTACCCCTCCGACGAGTTCACGGTCCACTGGACCGACGACCCCAACGACAGCACCGAGCCGATGGCCGCGGCGGTGGAGCTCTACATCCGGGACGGAAAGAACGCCAACGGCGGGCGCTGCTTCGACGGCGGCGCCTGGGTCCGGCTGGACAGCGAGACGGAGTGGCTGGTCTTCGACGTGACCGGCTCCGACTGGGTCGGAGAGGCGATCTCCAGGGCCGACTACAACTGGGACGTGACCCGACGCCACCGCCACCTGGTCAAATTCGCGGAGTTCGACTACCACACTGGGACGCTCACGCTCTACGGCGACTTCCCCACCGCCGACGTCGATGGCGACGGCGAGGAAGAATCGTACGACTTCGGCGGGGAGATCATGGCGGTCCGCGTGCCCTCCGACGCCCCCGGCTCCCTGGTCCTCAACGTGCTGGCCGACACCTGGATGGAGGGCGACTACGACGAGTTCGGCTGGGACGCCTACTACGACGGCGACACGCTGGTCCGCTGGAAGCAGCGCTTCGCCCAGACCGACGTGATCCGCAACGACTACGGCGGCGTCCGCGTCACCTCGAGCAGCGACGCGGTCCTCGAGCTGGACCGCAGCGGCAGCATGGCCCCGCAGGAGGAAAGCCGGAGCTTCGCGTGCATCCGGGCCGCGGGAGATATCACCGTGGACGGCAACGTGACGATCTGGAGCGGCATCGGCCTCAACAGCGACTCGATCTGGTGGAACAACTATTGCGCGGACCGTTACGGCCTGGTGGCCGGGGGGGCGGTCCGGCTCCGCGATACCGCGTACCTGAGCGTCCGCCTGCCCGTATCCGAGGGCCGGCACATGATCGGCGACGCGGCCGGCATCTTCGCGGCGGCGGTCGATCTGACGGACGACTCCGTGACGGTCCTGGAATGCGGCGCGGATTGTTACCGTGACGGCGAGACTTGCTATGCCCTGCAGGCCGACGCTATGAACGTCAGCGGCAGCGCCCGCCTGAGCGTGAGCGGCCGGGGCGACATCCCGACGGCGATCTGTGTGGACGGCGACGCGATCTGGTCCACCGAGGACACGATCACGATCAGCGCCCTCGGCGACGGCGCCGGCACGAACGGCGTCGAGATCGCGGGGACGCTGTATCTGAAGGCCCCCACGACCCTGAGCCTCGAATACCGCGACGGGACCGCCGGGGCCGGTCTGGTCCGTGACGGCGCGGCGGCGGAGGACGATTTCGTCCGCTACCACACGCCCGGAACGGAGACGGCCCCCGCGAAGACGGTCTGGCATCCCGGCGTCCCCTACGCGATTTCGATTGAGACCGACTACGGCGCGGACCGGAACAACTGGGAGCGCTGGCCGAATCACGATCTGACCGTCCGGCGCGGCAATCAGGCCCTGCTCAGCCAGACCGGGACGCCCGACAGCCTGGACGTCTGCATGGGCGACCGGGTGAGCTTCACCGCCGCCGACGCCTACAGCGGCTACGCCTTCACCGGTTGGGTCGTCGAGGACAACGTGAAGCCGGAGGACCTTGTCATCAACGGCGCGACGGTTACCTTCACGATGCCGGACCGCGACGTGCACCTCCACGCGGTCTACACCTGCTCCGCCTTCCTCGCGGAGCCGCCCTGCTTCGTCATCACCGACCGGGAGGCCACCGAGGGCGCGCTCTACTGGCAGGTGGATGCCGACGTCCCGAATCTGACCTATGTGGAGCTGGAATATCTGCACACAAACCCGGACGGTGGGGCCGAGTGGCGCTCCTTCTTCTATTATGAGGACGGCGCGTGGCGCGGCTGGAGCCTGCAGGAGGACATGGAGCGGCGCGACGACCCGGACAGCGACGGGTACATCTACAGCGGCGTGTCCCGGCTCGGTCTGGCGGGTCAGAGCCTCCTGGCCCGGACCCTGGACACCGATACTTACAAGACCTACCGCATCCACGCCTACAGCGGGATCGACTTCTACAGCCAGCCCTTCACGATCGACTTCTCCGACGGCGTCCACGTCCTGCTGAGCCAGGACCGGGACAACCCCGAGCTGGTGATCCCGGCGGACTACGTCGGGACCGAGTTCATCCTGAGCCTGGGCCGCTACATCTGGGCGGACAGCGCGCAGGCCAGCTATTCCCTCTCCTTCCGCGACAGCTCCGGCCCCATCCCCGCCAGCGCCTGCGACCTGCGCGTCTTTGAGAACGGCATGCTGCGCGTGATCCGCAACGGGGCCTGCGACCCCGTCGCGGCCTGCGACGGCGAACTCTGGGTCGAGGTCAGCTTCGAGGGCTGCCCGAGGAGCTTCCGCATCCCCTTCAACTTCGACGGCGTCTGGGACGCCCAGCTTTATCCCCTGATCGTCTCCGGCCGGAAGGTCACCAGTCAGAACAAGGACAACGTCCTCGACGACGGCTGCGTGTCCTACGATCCCGCGACGAAGACCCTGACCCTGGACAACGCGACCATCGACGAGATCTATCCGGTACGCTCCGACGGAGATCTGAGCAGCGCGGGCTACGCCATCGTCGGCGCGCAGGATCTGACGGTCAAGCTGATCGGCAAAAACGAGATCAAGGTCAACCGCACCTCCTTCTGCCACACACAGAATGTCACCGTGTTCAACGGCTCCATCGTCGGCATCGGCAACGCGATCAACGACGCCTGGCGGCCCTACCTGACCGCGGAGGACGACTTCCGCATCACCTTCACCGGCGACGGCTCTCTGGACATGCAGATCGAGGGCGTGAGCGGCGACGCCATCCATGCCATCGGCGACGTGACGGTCAACAGCGGCACACTGACGCTCCGCAGCAAGCACAGCGGCATCAGCTCGGAGAACGGTTCCTTCACGATGAACGGCGGCAGCCTGGACGTTGACACGCAAGAGCTGTGCTGCGTCGAGCTGAGCGACAAAAAGGCCCGCTTCACGGTGAACGGCGGCTCTCTGTCGCTGAACGGCGGCACGGACTACCCTGTCGTCTCCATGAGCGCCGTGAACTATCAGAACGCCGAATACTTCCAGATCTACGACGGCGAGGTGACGATCCAGACCAAATCGGACCACTGGGACCTTTGCAGCCGCGAGATGTACTATACGCAATGGAAGTACGCGGTGGAGGACCGGAACGGCGGAAACGCCTGGGATGCCGTGGAGGCCCCCGATACGCTTAAAAATCTGGACTATGTGAAGTTCGTCCGCTCCTACCCGATCTGGGTCAACGGCGAGCAGTTCACCTCCGATCACACCACGATCCAATGCGGCAAGGGCTACGCCTTCTATCTGGCGGACACCAACACCGTCTACCTGCACAGCGCAAGCATCACCACCGGCGTCGCGGACTGGTTCGCGGGTACCATGGCGGCGGGCATCTACACCGAGCAGCCGGTCAACCTGTATTTCTCCGGCTACAGCAAGATCGACCTGTCCTCCCAGACCTATGTGGATCTGTACGGGCAGCCCTGCGAGCTGTACGGCGAGGAGACCGAGGCCACGCGGCAGACCTACGGCATGTACATCCGCAACGTCCACGAGCTGGAGGACTCCGTCCTCGGCCTGGTGGGCGGCGGCAGCCTGACGATCCGGGGTGTCAAGACTGGCATCGAGACCGCCTACAACGTGAGCACCACCCTTGACGGGGCGAAGCTGACCGTCTCCGGCTGCGGCGGCGGCATCAGCTCCCCCCTGACGGTCAGATCCGGCACGCTCACGATCGACGCGGACGACTACAGCGTCTACGGTATCCTGAACGTAGAAGATTACGACCCGCTCTACGCCTGGGGCGGCCCGATGCGGAGCGCGGCGGACCCGATCGACCTGGCGCAGACCGAGGCCGCCACGGAGAACGCCTGGGGCTTCCAGTACCCCTATTTCAAGCTGAGCAACAGCGAGAGCACCGTCGTCACCGGCGTCTCCGGCAGCATCGAGAGCGAAGCGAACGGGCAGACGACCATCAGCGTCAACGCGAGTATGCTGCCAACGACCGGGACCGTGGAGGTCATCGTCGTCCAGTACAAGGGCGGGCAGTTCAAGGACGTGAAGATCGTCGAGCTGGCCCCGGAGGAGCTGAGCAGCGCGGTCAAGCTGACCTTCGGCTCGGACAAGGACGCGGAGTACCGCATCTTCGCGCTGGACGCCGACCTGAAGCCCCTGACCGACGCGTACGATATCGAGTCATAAGATATTTCCCCTTCCCTGTTGAAAACACATAAAAAACGAGCCAACCGGTCCTCAAAACCGGTTGGCTCGTTTCTTTCTAAGCAATATCAATTCCTGTTGTCAGAGCTTGTCTTCCCATATGGTTATCTCCGCCGTTCACAGCTTCATCGTATCAAATGCCAGCGACGCGGCCTCCGGGTCCATGTTGCAACGAAGGCGGTAGAGCGGGACCGACTCCCCCACACGTCTGAGCAGCTCCAGGGTCTTCCGCAACGCCGCCGTATCGTCCGGGCGGTAGCTCTGTTGGAGCAGAAGCGGAAAGGCTTCAAAAAACCGCACCGGTTCGATCCGGTTCTCTCCGCCCCGGGACAGCAGCGCGATCCCCCGCAGCGGCACTGCGCAGTTGCGGTTGCGCCCCTCCTTGCCCGCCCAGGGGGTCCCGCAGACCTCCACGCCGGAGTCTCCGACGCGCAGCAGAGGCTTGTCGCCGTTGACGATGAAGCTGCCCGGAACCTGGCGCAGCCAGAGCTCGGTATGGGTGGTCTTGCCGACGCCGGAGGGCGCGGTGAACAGATAGGCCGCGCCGTCCACGGCCACGGCCGCCCCGTGGAACAGGAAGGCGCCGTAGTCCGGCATCACCGTCGCGATCTTTCGGTAGACCGCCAGCGTTTCCAGATAGTCCAGGGGCCAGGGCTCCGGGCTCCGCCCCTCCAAAAGCGCCTCCCGCGCGGCGCGGTCCTGCTCCCGGCGGAGGTCGCCGGGCGTGACCGCTGCGGTAAAGGCCGGCTCCGCGTCCGTCAGGTAGTCGGCGCAAAGCGCATGGACCGCCGGAAACAGGCTTTGGACGCCGATGGGAACGCCCGCCAGTTGAACGGTGAAATTCATCCCCTCAGCCTCCTGTACAGCCACGAGACGCAGCGCCGGGCAAAGCGAAGCAGCCGCAGTATCAAAAAGCGCAGCCGGTAGGGCCTGCACCAGCAGGCGACGTAGAGCCGGTACAGCAGGTCCGTTGAGCGGAGCATCCGCTTCCCGCCGCGGCGCACGCCTGTCAGCACGCCGAGGACGTTCTCCCGCGCCACCGTCTCCCCGTCGGTACAGTTGTCCCCGACGATCCAGTAGCCCTCCGGGCCGATCCGAAGGATGCGGTGCAGCACGTAGGCCCCGCGTCCCTGGACTCCGGGGCGGCGGAAGAGCACCGCGTCGCCGACGCGGTAATCCGGCGCGGTCTCGATCAGCAGCACGTCCCGCCCCTCCCGCAGCAGGGGCAGCATACTGCGTCCCACGCTGGTATAAATCAGGCGGCCCGACGCGCGAAGCGTTTCCTCAAAGGTGGTGAGGTTGATCTCTTCAGGGCGCAAGGAACATGCCCTCCCCCGACAGCTTATTGTTGAAGGGCACCCCGGCGCGGACGCGATCCGGGGTGTCGTCCGTTTTGAATCCATAGCGTAGCTTCATGGCAGATCCCTCTTGTTAGCCAGACGGCGCGAATTTGCTTTTCATTCGATCGTTTTGTCCGCTCTGCGCCCGCGGGGGCGGAAACGGCCCCAGAGGAGGGCGAGGACCAGGCAGACGGGATAGACCGCCAGACCGCCGAGGGTCTGGATCATGCCGCCCGCGGCGGGGATCAGGACGCTCAGCGGCACTACCAGGGCGAAGGCCGCCGGCTGGCTGAGAGCGTAGACGGTCCGCGCAATGAAGCGTCCGGACGCGGCGAAGAAATTCTCCTCCGTTTCGGAAAACAGGAGGACCCAGGCGCAGAGCCCGTAGGCCGTCACGCCGAGGCCGAGGGCGTGGCTCGTCGTCGCCAGCAGGCCGAAACGGCTGAGCAGCTCAAATTCCAGGAAGGCCAGGCCCAGCCCAACGGGGACGAGCACCAGGTACAGCAGCGGGGACCGCTCCCCCATCCGGTCCGCCCGGGCCCGCATCAGCCCGCCCAGCAGCACGTAGGGCAGGGCGCGGGTCAGCACGTTCGGCGGCAGGTAGCCATAACCCAAAAAACGGAACCGGATCAGCCCGGCCAGCTCTCCCGTTCCGTACATCAGCAGGACGCAGATGCTGAGCACGACGAAATTGAAGAGCACCCGTTCCTCGGTATCCACGTCCAGCGCGCGGGTCGCCTCGTCCAGCAGCAGGATCGGCGAGCGGCGGAGCAGGGCCCTCGCGATGGAGAGCCGCTGGGCCTGGCCCTCGGAAATGCCGCGGCCCCGCTCGCCCAGACGCCCGTTGATCCCCTCGGACAGCTTTTCCACGAACTCCCAGGCGCAGGCGGTTTTCAGCGCCGCGATCAGCTCCTCGTCGGTCGCGTCCTCCCGGACCATGCGGAGGTTGTCCGCCACGGTTCCGCTCAGCACCGTATTGCCCTGGGGGACGTAGGAGAACAGGGTCCGCAGGTCGGCGTTGACCGGGACCTCCCGCCCGTCGGCGGTCGTCAGGGTCACGGAGCCGGAATCCGGCTCGAGCATCCCCAGCAGCAGGCGCATGAAGGTGGTCTTGCCGCCGCCGGAAGGCGCGAGGACCGCCACGATCTCCCCCGGCGCGGCGGTGAAGGCCGCGTGGGTGTAGATATTCTCCCCCTCCTGATAGGCGAAGGAGACGTCGTTCAGGCTGACGGTCAGGCCCTGCGCCGCGGTCCGCTCCACCTCGGCGAAGGCGTCGGGGTCGTGCCGCTCCGCGGGGAGGTCCATCAGCTCCCGGATGCGGTGGGCGCTGACGGCGCTGTTCAGCATGCCGGGCAGGGATAGGCGCTCAGCTCCTTCCAGCGAGCGTCGATGATGTGGTCGAAGATATGCGCCTGGATATCGTTGTTGACGTAGATGGAGATGCGGGTGAAGATGCGGCTGTTGACGGCTCCCAATATGAGGGAAAAGGCGGTCGAGCCCAGCATGATCCCGATCAGCAGCCCCAGCTTCTCGCGCTCCTGCCCCACCACGATGTTGATCAGGATGCGCCCGACGTAGGCCGAGCCCAGGGACAGCGTAGAGCCAAGATGCCGACGAGCGTATAGAAGAAGATGATCAGCTTGTAACGGGAGGAGAAGGAAAAGATCCATTTCCAGTCGTCGAGGAACTCGGAAAAGGTCCCGTCGGACAGGTGGTTGAAGATGGTCTGGATCGCCTCGGACTGTAAGACCCGGTTGATGCCCGTATATCCGTTCCGGCCCGCTCCCTGCTTCTGTTTTTTATCTTTCCGCGTCATTCGTATTATAATATTTCCGAAAAAAAATTATAAATGATTATACACAGGTCATCCGGTCCCGTCAATGGGTTTTTCCTCTATTTCATCCATCCGGCAATCAAAACATAGTTTGTTTTTTTATGGACAAGCGGGGCTTCCGGTTGTATAATAGCAATGGATCACAGTGTTCCGGAAAGGGAGCGAACAAATGGGACGGACGATGCCTGAGGCGGAAGCGCAGCGCCTTCGTGAGCGCGCGGCTCTGTTGGAGCGGCTCTGCCATACGGTGCTGAACCAGCACTATGAGGAGATCGGTCTTGTGGACCCATTCACGGGAACGCTCTCCCCGCTCCCGGGGTTTGGCGCGCCGCGGACCGGGGCGTTTTTCGCCGCCTGCGCGGAGGACTACGGCGCGGGCGTCCGAAGCCTGATGGACGAACGCGCCTTTTCCGACGCGGACCGGGAGGCGCTCTCGGCGCTGCTGCCGGAGGCCCTCCGGGGGACCGACCGCGTTCGTGTCCGGTTCCGGCTCCGGGACGACCGGGGCGAAGCCGTCTGGAAGATGGCGGAGTGCTCGCGTTTCCGGGAGGGCGAAGCGGCGCTGCTCCTGCTGATCTCCGACGTCCAGGAGGAGGAGAACGCCAGACAGCGCCTGCGCGACGCGGCGGTGGAGGCGGAGGCCGCCAGCCGGGCCAAGAGCGCCTTCCTCGCCAATATGAGCCATGAGATCCGCACTCCGATGAACGCCATCGTCGGCATCAGCGAGGTCCTGCTCCGCCGGGAGCTGCCCCAGGACGTGCTGGAAGCCCTCAGCACGATCCAGAACTCCGGCAGCAGCCTGCTCGGCATCATCAACGACATTCTGGACTTCTCCAAGATCGAAACGGGCAAATTTGAGATCACGGAGGTGGAGTACATGCTCCCCTCCCTGCTGATGGACATCAGCAACGTGATCTCCGTCCGGCTCAACGGCAAGAGCGTCTATTTCATGATGGATATCGACCCGGCCCTGCCGAACCACTTTATCGGGGACGATATCCGCGTCAAGCAGATCCTGATGAACCTCCTGGGGAACGCGGTCAAGTTCACCCACGAGGGCTATATCGAGCTCCGCGTCCGCGGAGAGGCCCTGGAGGGGGACGGCTTCGCGCTCTGCTTCGAGGTCGCGGACAGCGGGATCGGCATCCGGCAGGAGGACCTGGGCAAGCTCTTCGACACCTTCAGCCAGGTGGACACCCGCAAGAACCGCGGCACGGGCGGCTCCGGCCTGGGCCTGGCGATCAGCCGCAACCTGGCCAGGCTGATGGGCGGGGACCTGACGGTCAGCAGCGTCTACGGCCAGGGCAGCACCTTCTCGGTCCGCATCCGCCAGCGGGTGCCCCGCTACGCTCCCCTGGGCGAGGTGAAGGACAAGCGCCTGCGCCTGCTGATCTGCGAGCCGAACGAGAATCTGGTGCGCGGTCTGAGCCGGGCGGCGGAAAACCTGGGCCTACCCTTCGAGGTCTGCCGGGAGGCGGACAAGATCCGCGAATACCCCGGCATGACCCACGTGCTGATCCGGCGGCGCAACTTCGCCGCGGTCCAGGAGAAGCTGAACTTCATGTTCCCGCGGAACAATATCCTGCTGGTGCTGGACAACGACGAGCTCCCCTACAGCGCTTACATGGATTACAAGCAGCTCCAGCTTCCCCTCATCACGCTGCAGCTCATCAACGCCCTGAACGGTGAGGAGATCGTCAGCAGCATCAAGAAAAAGAGCTTCGACCGCGCCCAGATCATCCCCCTCACCTTTGCCCGCATCCTGGTCGTGGACGACAACGCGACGAACCTGCAGGTGGCACAAGGCCTGATGAGCCCCTACCGGATGCAGATCGACACCGGCACCAGCGGCTTCGAGGCCATTGAAATGGTCAAAAAGACCCGCTATGACGCGATCTTCATGGACCACATGATGCCGGAGATGGACGGCGTCGAGGCCGCGCGCTACATCCGTGCGCTGGATGGGCGCTATTTCAAGGAGGTCCCCATCATCGCCCTGACCGCCAACGCCATGAGCGACGCGCGGGAGCAGTTTTTGCAGGCCGGAATGAACGACTTCGTGGCAAAACCCATCGAAATGCGGGAGCTGCACAGAGTCATCAGGAAATACATCCAGTCCCGCGCCCCGAAGGGCTATCTGGAAGCCGTCCGGGCGCAGAAGCAGGCCGGAGCGGAGAATGAAAAGCCGTCCGCCGGAGCCCCGGAGGGCGCCGCGCTCCGTCCGCTGCCCGCGGCAGGCATGGGAGGCCTTGAACGGCTCCTGGCCCAGAACAACGCGCTGCTGGAACAGAACAACCTGCTGCTCCGGACGCTGCTCGGCGGCGAGGCGCCGGAGGACGCGGCCCCGAATGCGTCCGCGTCGGAGGCCCCGCCCTCTGAGCTGCCGGACTTCATCCCCGGCGTGGACGTGCGCCGCTGTCTGGAGACCTACGGCGGCTCGGTGGAGCTCTACCGCAATATTCTGAAAGCCTACGCCTCCGACCTCCGGGAGAAGGAAACGCTCCTGCCGGAGCTGTTCGAGCGGCGGGACACCGAGAATTTCACGATTCAGGTCCACGCGCTGAAGAGCGCCTCCCGCGGCGCCGGCGCGTTCGACCTGGGCGAGGACGCCTACCGTCTCGAGCTGGCGGGCAAGGCCGGCGACTGGAGTACCATCGAGACCCTGTTCCCGCCCTTCCGGGAGTCCCTGCGCCGGATGGCGGAGAACGTCGGCGCCTATGCGCGGAAATACCTGGCCGCCCCGGAGACGCCGGAGGGCCCCTTCCGGGAGCGCCCGGACCCCGCGCTGGTCCGTCAGCTCCGGGAGAGCTGCGAGGAGATGGATTATCTGCGGGCCGAAGAGATCATAAAGGAGCTCCGCGGGAGCCGCTATCCCGAAGAGACCGCCCGCAAGCTGGACTCCCTCGCCGAATGCTGTGAAGCCTATGATTATGACCGGCTGGATACGCTGGTCAAGGATCTGGGAGGATCCACATGATGAAAAAGCATACGATCCTGGTCGTGGACGACGACAAAACCAATCTCCAGATCGTCAGGGACGTTCTGGAAGCGCAGTATGAGCTGCAGCTTGCGATCAGCGGCGCGATGGCGCTGAAATTCGTGGACCGCCGCAAGCCCGACCTGATCCTCATGGACCTGATGATGCCGGGGATGGACGGCAAGGAGACCGTGCGCCGCATTCGGGAAAAGCCCGAAAACCGGAGCATCCCCTTCATCTTCCTGACCGCCAGCCAGAGCCCCGAGGAGGAGGCCGACTGCCTCAACATGGGCGCCAGCGATTTCATCACGAAGCCCATCGTCCCGAACGTGCTGGAACGGCGCATCTCCCGCATTCTGGAGCTGGAGGATTTCCACCGGGACCTGCAGGCCAAGGTGGAGGAAAAGACCCGGCAGTATCAGGAGTTGGCCCTGGAGTCCATCTTCGCCATCGTCAACATCATCGAGGCCAAGGACGAGCTTACCGAGGGTCACTCCGTGCGCGTGGCGAGCTACAGCATGGCCCTGGCCCGGGCGATGGGCTACGACGAGCAGAAGGTGGACGAGGTCTATCAGACGGGCCTGCTGCACGACGTGGGCAAGATCGGCATCCCCGACCTGATCCTCAAAAAGGAGGGCAGGCTGACCACGGAGGAATACGGCGAGATCAAGGAGCATACCTCCATCGGCGGACACATTCTGGCTGCCATCGAGACCATGGGCTATCTGGCGGACGGCGCGAAATACCACCACGAGCGCTTCGACGGGACCGGCTACCCCAACGGCCTGAAGGGCGAGGAGATCCCGGAGATCGGGCGCATCATCGCGGTGGCCGACGTTTACGACGCCCTGGTGAGCAAGCGCCACTACAAGGAGCCCATGGACCTGGAAACCGCCCGGCAGGAGATCCTTCGCGGCTCCGGCACCCAGTTCGACCCCCGGATCGTGAAGGTTTTCCTGAAGCTGCTGGACGAAGGCAGCATCCGAAACATCCGCACGCAGACCTGACAGACAGCAAAACCCCCGGCCAGACGGCCGGGGGTTTCACTGTGATCCAGATTTTTACTTGGCGGCGGGCTCCCACTTGCAGCGAACGGGGGAAACGATGCTTCCGTCCTTCTTGAGCTCCGTGAAGGCCTTGTCCACGACCTTGCGGTCCAAACCGGTCAGCTCGGCGACCTTGCCCGCGTTCAGCGGCTCCCCGGCCTTCTTCATGGCTTCCAGGATCATTTCTTTTTCGTTCATCTGTACACCCCCAATAATGTATTTTTATTTATATTTTTGCATATTTATTCGTATTCGATCGTGGCGGAGGGCTTGGGCGTGACGTCCCAGAGGACGCGGTTGACGCCCTTGACCTCCGCGGTGATGCGGGCGACGATCTTCTTGACCAGGGAGAAGGGCAGCTCGGCGACCTCGGCGGTGACGGCGTCCACGGTGTTGATCGCGCGGATGATGGCGGGCCACTCGAAGGTGCGCTGGCCGTCGGTGATGCCGGTGGACTTGAAATCGGGCACGACGGTAAAATACTGCCAGACCTTGCCCTCCAGACCGGCCTTCGCGAACTCCTCACGCAGGATCGCGTCGCTCTCCCGGACGGCCTCCAGGCGGTCGCGGGTGATCGCGCCGACGCAGCGGACGCCCAGACCGGGGCCCGGGAAGGGCTGGCGGTAGACCATGCCGTCCGGCAGACCCAAAGCCTTGCCGACGACGCGGACCTCGTCCTTGTAGAGGAACTTGACCGGCTCGACCAGCTCGAATTTCAGGTCCTCCGGCAGGCCGCCGACGTTGTGGTGGCTCTTGACCGGGCCGGATTCCAGGATGTCGGGATAGATCGTGCCCTGAGCCAGGAACTCGATGCCGTCCAGCTTACGGGCCTCCTCGGCAAAGACCTCGATGAACTCCTTGCCGATGATTTTGCGCTTGGTCTCCGGGTCGGCGACGCCGGCCAGCTTGTCCAGGAAGCGGTCCACCGCGTCCACGTAGATCAGCTCCGCGCCCAGCTCGTTGCGGAATACCTGGATCACCTGCTCCGGCTCACCCTTGCGCAGCAGGCCGTGGTTGACGTGGACGCAGACGAGCTGCTTGCCCACCGCACGGATCAGCAGCGCGGCGACAACGGAGGAATCCACGCCGCCGGACAGGGCCAGCAGCACCCGCTTGTCCCCGATCTGCGCCCGCAGCGCAGCGATCTGCTCCTCAATAAAGGCCTTTGCCAGCTCCGGCGTGGTGATCCGCTCCAGAGAAGCGGGACGAACGTTGTCAGACATAGAAAAATCTCCTTTCCAGAAATAACGATCGACTGATAGCTAATAACTTATTCTCCATACACGGGCACGGGGGCCAGCTTGTGCAGGCTCCGCTTATGATAGCGCTCGATCACAGCCAGGTCCTCCGGCTTTCCGGTCCCGTGGAACAGGTATTCGTCCACGGCGGCATAGGTGACGCCCATCTCCTGTTCGTCGGTCTGGCCCTCGAACAATCCGGCGGACGGGGCCTTGTCGATGATGCTCCGCGGCGCGCCCAGGTATTCCAGGAACTCGTAGACCTCGGTGACGGTCAGATCGGCGATGGGGTTGAAGTCGCAGGCGCCGTCGCCCCATTTGGTGAAGTAGCCCATGTAGCGCTCGCTGCGGTTGCCGGTCCCGGCGACGAGCCGATTTTCGCTGCCCGCGATGGCGTAGAGCGTCGTCATGCGCAGCCGCGGCGCGACGTTCGCCGTGGAGGACGGGATCATCTCGACGCTGCCCTCCAGCGCCCCCAGAAGGGCCGCGCGGGTCTCGGTCAGGTCCACCGTCCGCTGCTCGATGCCGAATTTGTCCGCCGCGGCGCGGGCGTCGTCCGTGTCGCTGCCGTAGTTCCGCTGGGACGCGCAGGGCATGATCACGCCCACGGTGTTGTCGCAGGCGGCCTTGCAGAGAATGGACACCAGCGTGCAGTCCTTTCCGCCGGAATTGCCGTAGAGAATGCCGTCCGCGTGGGCGTCGGCCAGAAGCTTCCGGATAAACGCGACGCGCTGGTCCAGTTCCGCCTTGTAATCCCGCAAAAAGATCGCTCCCCTCATAAAAATGATGATATATTTTAGAGCAGCGCCGCCGAAAGTGCAAGGCTTTTTTCAACTTTTTAAAAAACTTTCTCACAGCGGCGCACTTTCGCATTGCAACGCGCCGAAAACTGTGATACAATGCAAACAGTCCGAAGTATCACACTCTGTTATGGAAAATGGAGGGACTTGACATGGCAAAGAAAAAGAGTGGTCTTGGCACGCTGCTGGCTCTGGGCGGGCTGACCGCCGCGGGCCTCGCGGTGTATAAGAACCGGGAACTGATCCGCGATTTCCTGGACGAGCTGACCGCGCCGCCCATGGAAGCCTTTGAAGAGGAAGAAACGATGGAGACCGTCGAGGAGCCCGCCCCCGAGGCGGAGCGCGACATCGTGATCGACCGCACCGCGGAAGCATAAGGCCTTTGGCAGCATGGACCGAACCGAACGAAACGGGGTCTTGATCCCCTGGTTCCTGCTCAGCGCGGCGGCCGCCGTCGCGCTGTGCTTTTTATTGTCTCTGCGGGGCTGGGCCTTTGCCGGGATGCTGGTAGTATTCTTCGTCGCGGCCTTTGCCGCGTTCTGGCTGCTGCTGGCGCTGTTCGTTCTGGTCGCCTCGCGCTTCATCGATCCGAACAAGCCCGTGGAACACCGTTCAGCTTTCTGCGCCGCGATCGTCAACTACGTCATGGCCCTGCTCGTGGCCACAGCCCGCATCCGCGTCCACGTGGAGGGAGACGAGCTGGTCCCGGCGGAGCAGCGTTTTCTTGTGGTCTGCAATCACCGCAGCAACTTTGACCCGCTGGTGCTGGGCTGGGTCCTGCGGCGCTTCGAGGTCGCTTTTATCTCCAAGCCTGAGAATTTCAAGATCCCCGCGGTGGGACGGATAATCCATCAGGCCTGCTTTCTGCCGATCGACCGGGAGAACGACCGCGCCGCACTGAAAACGATCCTGGCCGCCATCGACCTGATCAAACGCGGCGAGGTCAGCATCGGCGTCTTTCCCGAGGGCACCCGCCACGCCGGGACGGAGCTGCTGCCCTTCCGCAACGGCGCGTTCAAGATCGCGCAGCGCGCAGGCTGCCCGGTCCTGATCGCGGCGCTCACCGGCACGGACGAGGTGCGCCGCCGCTTTCCCTGGCGCGCGACGGACGTTCGTCTGCGCTTTGTCGACGTGATCGACGGCGCACGCGCGGCCGGGATGAAAACCTCAGAAATGGGAGAACTTGCCAGAACATGTATGACATTCGCTCTTTCCGCCGCCTCCTGACAAAAGAACAGGTCTGCTCCGTCCCGAACTACATGAGCTTCTTCCGCTTCGTGATGATCCCCTTCATCATCTGGTTCTACGCGACGGAGCGCTTCACGGTCGCGGTGATCCTGCTGGCCGTCTGTGAGCTGACGGACGTGCTCGACGGCCTGATCGCAAGAAAATACAAAATGACCACCGAGCTGGGCAAGGTCCTGGACCCGGTCTGCGACAAATTCATGCAGGGCGCGCTGGGCGTCTGCCTGCTGCTGCGTCATTCCGAGCTCTGGTTCGTCTGGGCCTTCTTCGGCTTTCTGGTGGTCAAGGAGCTGAGCATGCTGGTCCTCGGCGGCCTGGCCGCGCGCCGCACCGGGAAGATGCAGTCCGCCCGCTGGTACGGCAAGGTCAGCACCGTGGCCCTCAACACCTCGATGATCGTGCTGTTCCTGCTCCCGGATCTGGAACCGAAGTACATCCTGATCCTGCTCTGTGTCGCCGCCGCGGCGATGCTGCTGAGTCTGGTGCTCTATACCCGTCTCTGGATCAGCCTGATCCGCTACGGAGAGGAGGGCGCGGGACCTGAGCCGTCCGCCGAAAAAACCGATCAGGATCAAAATTGACCTATAAAAATATCTGAGCCTCCCCCGCCGTTCGGCGGGGGAGGCCCGTTTATCCGGTATCCGGTTTGATCGGTTCAGCTCTTCTGCACGTACTTCAGGCCGCTGCCGGTGGTGGCGGTGTAGTTGGCCTCAAGGCCCTCGAGCCACTCGGTCTGATCCGCTTCGCGCATGGGCTCCTCGGCCAGCAGGGTGCGGGCAAGCTCGCCCTCGCCCACGTAGTAGACCAGGTGCCAGCCGTGGTAGCTGCCGTTGTCGCCCTCGACGACGGTGGTGTCGCCGGCCTTCGCGCCCTCGTTGAAGAGGAAGCTGTCGATCGCGTCGACCATCTGGTGCTTGGAGATGTCCTCATAGAGACCGCCGTTGGTGTTGCTGCCGCTGTCCTCGCTGTAGGAGTTGGCCAGCTCGGCGAAGTGCTCCTCGGTGGGATCTTCCTTCCACTCGGTCTCGATCTCGTGGATGCGCTCCTTGGCGGCCAGGATGGCTTCGTCGCTGTAAGTGCCGTCCTCGTCCGCGGTGGCCATGATCAGCACGTGGCGCATGCTGCGGACCGCGTAATCGTTGTCGTCGCGCGCGACGAACCAGACGGCGTAGGCGCCGGTGTCGGTCTCGATGCTGGTGTGGTCGTCAGCCTTGCGCTCCGCGCTCAGCAGCCACTCGGAAATGCCCGTGACCAGGCTGTTGCCGGAGGTGTGGCGCAGAGTCGGCTGGGTGCCGTAGGCGGCGCAGGCAGCGAGGAAGTCCTCCAGGGTCGCGGCCTCCGCGATCTCCGCGGCGGCGGCGTGGGCGGCCTCGAGCTTCTCCTCGTCGGTCTCCAGCTCGTCAAAGACGGCGTTGGAGGAGCTGACCAGGAAGTAGTAGTGGTCGATCACGTCCAGCTCGTCGGCATGCTCCGTGTAATAGGCTTCGGTATCCTCCGCAGTGTACACGCGCGCCTCGTTCACGGACTCGGCGTAGTGGTTGGCGGTCTCCATCTTGAGCATCATATTGCGCAGGATGTTGGCGTTCACGCCCTTGCCGTAATTCAGGTTCAGGAACTGGTCCAGGTTGCTGTAGCCGTAGAGCGCGGCGGTGGTGCGCAGAGAGCTGATGGAGCTTTCCACCTCATCCACGACCTCCTGCGGCGTGACGAAGCCTTCCGCGGCGGCGGCGTCGCAGAGGGCGGTGACCTGCTTCATGTTCTCAATGGTCTGCTCCATGAAGTAGTCGGCCCAGGTCTGCTCGTCGCTGTACTGCTGCTCGTCCAGCGCGACGCTGCGGTCCAGGCCCGTGAAGGTCTGGAAATAGCTGTCGATGTCCGCGTCGGAGCCCATCAGGCTGTAGATGTAGTTCGCGTAGGTGTTGTAGAAGCTGTTGTAGGCGCTGCGGAAGAACACGTCCGTCTCCGCGGCGGAATAGCTTGTGTTCCCGATCGTCACAGCCGGGAAAGCCGTGTAGAACAGGTTGGAGTTGATGACCAGGGCGACGGCCAGCGCCAGCACCAGCACCACGACGACGATGATCGCGTTGCGGCGGAACGTGCGGGTCTTTTTCGTCTGCTCGTCCAGCGCCTGCTGACGGCGGGCCAGCTTTTCGTCCCGCTTTACATTGGATGCACTCATGTTGTCCTCTTCCTTCTTTATAAAATAATTTGTTTCCCTGTTGATTTGCACAGTGCAAAGTATTTTAGCAGATATTCCCGCGGTTTGCAAGAGAAAAATGCTATGGAATTATGAATTAAAAATGAAGAATTGAGAGATCGAGAGAAAAAACCTTTATTCCCGCCCGAAAACGTGGTATGATACTGCCATCATCTCTGTCGCCGGAAGGAGGGACCCCGGATGCGGCGGACGCGTTTACCGGATCTCATCGACAGGCACGAGTGGCTGCTCGCCGGGCTGCTGCTGGTCCTGGGCTGCGCGCTGCGGCTGACGCTCTGCGGAGCGCTGCCCGTGGGGCTGAATCAGGACGAGGCCAGCGCCGGCTACGACGCCTGGGCCATCCTCCATTACGGGATCGACCGCTGCGGCAAGAGCTGGCCCGTGCTGCTGACCGCCTGGGGCAGCGGACAGAACGCCCTGATGAGCTATCTCGCCATGCCGGGGATCGCGCTGTTCGGACTCAGCGCCTTTACGACCCGGCTGCCCAACGCGCTGGCGGGCTGCCTGACGCTGTGGGTCTTCTGGCGGCTGGCGCGGCGGGTCCGCGGGCCGCGCTTCGCTCTCACCGCCCTGCTGGTCCTCTCCCTGAACCCCTGGCATATCATGATGAGCCGCTGGGGCTTGGAAAGCAACCTGCTCCCCTGCTTCCTGCTGCTGGGACTGTATTTCACGGTGCTGGCCGCTGAGCGGCCCCGGCTGCTGGTCGCTGCGGCGGCCTGTTTTGCCCTGTCCCTCTACGCCTACGGCACGGCGTTCTTTCTCCTGCCGCTGCTGATGCCTTGTCTGCTGATTTGGCTGGGACGGCGGCTCCGCTGGAAGCCGACGCTGCTGGCGCTGGGCGTATTCGTGCTGCTGGCCCTGCCGATCACGGCGGCGCAGGCGATCAGCGCCCTGGGCTGGGAGGAGACCGTGATCTTCGGCGTCACCCTTCCCCGCCTCTCGGAGAGCCGTCAGGCGGCGACCAGCGTCCTGGGCGGAGGCGGGCTGCGGGCGGTCTGGGGCAATCTGAAAAACCTGCTCCGGCTGCTCTGGACCCAGAGCGACGGCCTGATCTGGAACGCCCTCCCGCTCAGGCAGGGCGGTCTGTTCTATTTCTTCGGCCTGCCACTGGCTGTGGTGGGGATCGTCTGCTCCATCCGGCAACGGAAAAACGTTTCCGATGAGCTCCCCCTCCTGCTCTCGCTCGGCTGCGGGCTGGCCTGCGCCCTTCTGATCGACGGCAACGTGAACCGGCTGAATTTCCTCTGGCTGCCTCTGCTCTGGTTCTGCGCCGTAGGGCTCCACGCGATCCTGGCCCGTCTGGGAAGCTGGGCCGCGCTGCCCATCCTGGGGCTGCTGGCCTGCTGTTGTTTTTTCTGCAGCTCCTACGTTCGCAGCCTGGGAGGGCGCGGCAACGTGAATTTCTTCCCCGGCCTCGAAGAGTCCCTGCGCTTCGCGGACACGCTGGACGCGGAGACGGTTTACATAACGCCGACAGTCAACCAGCCATACATCTTTGCGCTGTTCTATGAGCAGGTCCCGCCGGATACCTTTGTAGAGTCCGTGGAGTACCGCGACGAGAACGCCGCGTTCCGGGACGTGCTCCGCTTTGAGGGCTTTGAGTTCGCCGACCCGACGAAGGCCGACGTGCGGATCGTCTGGCGGGGATACGAGGAGGACGGAGAGGTACTGGCAAGGTACGGATGCTTTGCCGTGTGCCGGTAGAGTTGAGGCAACTGATCCCGAAGGAGTGGTTCGATTGAAACGCAAGCGTTGGCCCATGCGCCTGCTGCTGATCCTGGCCCTGCTTTTCGGCGGGGCGCTGGCGGACAGTAATCTGCGGCTGGTGACGACGGAATATGAGATCGTCTCCGCAGAGCTGCCGGCGGCCTTTGATGGCTTTCGGATCGTGCAGCTCAGCGATCTGCACGGCGCGGTCTACGGAAAAGACAATTCGCGCCTGCTCGCCGCCGTCCGCGCGGCAGAGCCGGATCTGATCGCCCTGACCGGGGACTTGGCCGACAAGCACACGGATCTGTCGGAGCTTGAGCCCCTGTTGACCGCGTTGACGGAGCTTGCGCCGACCTATTACGTCAGCGGGAACCACGAGTGGGCCGACAAGCGGCTGGACGCCCTGCGGCCGATGCTTGCGCGCTGCAAGGTCCGGTATCTGCGGAACGAATCCCTGCTGTTCGAGCGCGGCGGGGCGTCCATCGTCCTGCTGGGCGTGGAGGACCCCTTCGGCCCCGCGGACATGCCGAAGCCCGATCGGGTGGCCGACGCCGCGCCGGACGGATTTCGCGTCATGCTGGGCCACCGGAACGATTTTGCCGACAAATATCCCGACCTCGCCGTGGACCTGCTGCTCTGCGGACACGCCCACGGCGGCATCTGGCGCCTGCCCGGCGTCGGCGGGCTGCTCGATCACGGCTGGAAGCTGTTCCCGAAGGACGTGGACGGCGTGATCGAGTCCGGCCGGATGCGCGTCGTGGTCTCCCGCGGGATGGGAAATTCCGGCGGAGTGCCGCGGCTGTTCAACAATCCGGAGCTCGTGGTGGCAGTTCTGAAATGTACGTAACCATAGGGCGCGATCCCCTGATCGCGCCCATTCCGTTTCCCTTCATTTCGCGCTCTCGTTCCGCATAGAATAAAGGAAACGCGACGGAAGGGAGGCACAACCTTGGACACCGACATCGACGATCTGATCTACGGCAGCGCGGAAGCCCGGCCCAGTGAGCGGTAATCACTGATACAGCGCCTTGAGCGCCCGGAGGCTGCGTCCGTACCTTTGCCGGAGCGCACCGATCTCCAGGATCGCGGCCTCGGCAAGCGAGGCGTCCTCCGCGTCGTCGAAGGCCGCCCAGGCCCCGCGCAGCCCCCGTTCGATCTCCGCCAGGTCCGCCCTGGCCTGGTTCTGCCGCTCGGCAAGCAGCTTGCGTTCTTTGCGTTTCCCCATGCTCCGCACCGTCCTTTTTTTCATCCTGCTGACAGTATGTCCAGATTTTTCATGGATAAGCGCGCCTTCCCCGGTCATACTAGACCCGGACCCGCAAGAAGGAGGCCGGCAGAGGCTGTGAGAGCAGCTTCCAGACCGGTGCCGCGCTGTTCCATACAGTGCTCAGGCGAATGGTCAAGGACCGGCCGGTTCCATGGATGCCGTCGGGCCGCTGCGGTGCGGTCTGCGGCGGAGCAAAGCCTTCGGGTCAAGCGCCGGCGGAGGGCAGTCACGAAAGAGAATAAGTTTCCGGCGCGGCATGGGCTGTGATGAAAATCACGGCCCATGCTTGATTTTTCCATAGGAATCCGCTATACTGATAAATTGATATGGTATGCAATCCCAATGCAACACTACAAGATATGGTAAGGAGTACCTTGCATGGCGAACGCAACGACAAAGGAATACGGCAACGAGAGCATCTCCCAGCTCAAGGGCGCGGACCGGGTGCGCAAGCGCCCCGGCGTCATTTTCGGCTCGGACGGGCTGGATGGCTGCGAGCACGCGGTCTTTGAGATCCTCTCCAACGCCATCGACGAGGCGCGAGAGGGCTACGGCAATCAGATCGTTGTGACCCGCTTCGCCGATCACAGCATCGAGGTAGAGGACTTCGGCCGCGGCTGCCCGGTGGACTGGAACGAGAAGGAGAAGCGATGGAACTGGGAGCTGGTCTTCTGCGAGCTCTACGCAGGCGGCAAGTACGCCAACGACAGCGGCGAGAACTATGAGTTTTCCCTGGGCCTGAACGGTCTGGGCTCCTGCGCGACCCAGTACGCCAGCGAGTATTTCGACGCGGAGATCTACCGCGACGGCTTCCGCTACGAGCTGCATTTCAAAAAAGGCGTGCCCCAGGGCAGGAAGGGCAAGGAGTTGGTCAAGGAGCCGACGGAGCGCAAAAAGACCGGCTCCCGCTTCCGCTGGAAGCCCGATCTGGAGGTCTTTACGGATATCAATATCCCGGAGGACTACTTCACCGACGTGCTGCGGCGGCAGGCCGTGGTCAACGCGGGCGTGACCTTCCGCTTCCGCAACGAGACCGGGAGCGGAAAATTCGAGACGCAGGATTTCAAATATGAGAACGGCATCCGGGACTACGTGGCGGAGCTGGCGGGCGATAAGCCCCTGACTCAGCCCTATTACATCGAGACCGAGCGCCGGGGCCGGGACCGGGAGGACAAGCCGGAGTACAAGGTCAAGCTCTCCGCGGCCTTCTGCTTCTCCAACACCGCCAACCGGATCGAGTATTACCACAACTCGAGCTGGCTGGAGCACGGCGGCGCGCCGGAGAAGGCGACCAAGACCGCCTTCGTCTACGCCCTGGACAGCTATCTGAAAAAGCAGAACAAGTACCAGAAGAACGAGGGCAAGATCAGCTTTCAGGACGTGCAGGACTGCCTGGTGCTGGTGACGAACTGCTTCTCCACCCAGACCAGCTACGAGAACCAGACGAAGAAGAGCATCACGAACCGCTTCGTCCAGGAGGCGATGACCGACTTCTTCAAGGCACAGCTGGAGATCTACTTCATCGAGAACCGCGCCGAGGCGGACCGGATCGCGGAGCAGGTGCTCATCAACAAGCGCTCCCGCGAGCACGCGGAAAAGACGCGCCTGAACATGAAAACGAACCTGACCCGCTCCGTGGACATCTCCAACCGGGTGCAGAAGTTCGTGGACTGCCGCAGCCGGGACGTTTCCGAGCGCGAAATTTTCATCGTCGAGGGCGACAGCGCTCTGGGCGCCTGCAAGCAGAGCCGCAACGCGGAGTTCCAGGGCCTGATGCCGGTGCGCGGGAAGATTCTGAACTGTCTGAAGGCCGATTACGCCCGCATCTTCAAGAGCGAGATCATCACCGATCTGCTGAAGGTGTTGGGCTGCGGCGTGGAGGTAGAGAGCAAGCGGAACAAGGACCTGAGCAGCTTCAATCTGGACAACCTCCGCTGGAGCAAGGTCATCATCTGCACCGACGCGGACGTGGACGGCTACCAGATCCGGACCCTGATCCTGACGATGCTCTACCGTTTGACGCCCACCCTGATCCGGGAGGGCTACGTCTATATCGCGGAGACGCCGCTGTACGAGATCACGTCGAAGGGCAAGACCTATTTTGCCTACTCCGACAAGGAAAAATCGGAAATCCTTTCAGAGATCGACGGTCAGAAATACACGATTCAGCGCAGCAAGGGACTCGGCGAGAACGACCCCGAAATGATGTGGATGACGACGATGAACCCCCAGACCCGCCGCCTCATCAAGGTCATGCCCGAGGACGCGGAGCGCACCGCCGCAATGTTCGACCTGCTGCTGGGCGACGACCTGGCGGGGAGGAAAAACCACATCGCGGAGAACGGATACAGATTCGTAGAACTGGCGGATTTGTCGTAAAAATAAGAGGTACAGCCTATGGCACGAAAGAAAAAGGAAGAATCCAAAGCCTCCGCCGATCCGAACGTCCTCGGCCTCCACGCCGAGGTGGTGGAGCAGCCGATCACGGAGACGCTGGAGGTCAACTTCATGCCCTACGCGATGAGCGTCATCATGTCCCGCGCGATCCCGGAGATCGACGGCTTCAAGCCCAGCCACCGGAAGCTGCTGTACATGATGTACAAGATGGGCCTGCTCTCCGGCGCGCGGACCAAGAGCGCGAACATCGTCGGCGCGACGATGAAGCTGAACCCCCACGGCGACGCGGCGATCTATGACACGATGGTGCGCCTGAGCCGGGGACACGAGGCCCTGCTGACGCCCTTCGTGGACAGCAAGGGCAACTTCGGCAAGCACTACAGCCGCGACATGGCCTGGGCCGCGCCCCGCTACACCGAGGCGAAGCTGGCCCCCATCTGCGCGGAGCTGTTCCGCGATATTGATAAAGACGCGGTGGACATGGCCGACAACTACGACGGCAGCATGACCGAGCCCACCCTCCTGCCCAGCAGCTTCCCCAACGTGCTGGTCAGCGCGAACCTGGGCATCGCCGTCGGCATGGCGAGCCAGATCTGCGGCTTCAACCTGGGCGAGGTCTGTGAGACCACGATCCACGTTTTGCAGGACCCGGAGCACGACGTCCTCTCCACCCTCCCGGCGCCGGACTTCCCCACCGGCGGCGAGATCGTCTACGACCCCGCCGAGATGCGGGAGATCTACCGCACGGGCCGGGGCAGCTTCAAGGTCCGCTGCCGCTGGCGCTATCTCCAGAAGGAGAACATGATCGAGGTCTACGAGATCCCCTACTCCACCACCGCGGAGCAGATCATGGACAAGGTGGCGGAGCTGATGAAGGCCGGCAAGCTGCGGGAGATCAGCGACATGCGCGACGAGACCGATCTGCGCGGCCTGAAGCTGACCATCGACCTGAAGCGCGGTGTGGACCCGGACAAGCTGATGACGAAGCTCAACAAGCTCACGCCCCTGACCGACCCCTTCTCCTGCAACTTCAACATCCTGATCGGCGGCATCCCCCGCGTGCTTGGCGTCCGCGAGATCATCGACGAGTGGATCGCCTGGCGCACCGAGTGCGTGAAGCGGCGCATCTACTTCGAGCTGAACCGTAAAAAGGAGAAGCTTCACCTGCTGCGCGGCCTCGGCAAGATCCTTCTGGACATCGACAAGGCCATCCGCATCATCCGGGAGACCGAGCGCGAGGCGGACGTGATCCCGAACCTGATGATCGGCTTCGGCATCGACGAGGTGCAGGCGGAGTTCGTCGCGGAGATCAAGCTGCGGAACATCAACCGCGAGTATATCCTGAAGCGGGTCGAGGAAACGGACGCGCTGGAAAAGGAGATCGCGGACCTCGAAGATACCCTTTCCAGCAAACGCCGTGTCCGCGCGATCCTGATCAGCGAGCTCCGCGAGGTCATGAAGAAGTACGCCGAGCCGCGCAAAACCGGCATGGTCTATACCCACGAGGTCGAGGAATTCTCCGAGGCCGACGCGGTGGAGGACTACCCCGTGACGCTGTTCCTCTCCCGCGAGGGCTATTTCAAAAAGATCACCGCGGCCTCTCTGCGCATGAACGACCAGCAGAAGTACAAGGACGGCGACGCGCTGCGTTGGACCGCCGAGGCCACGAACCGCGCCGAGCTGCTGGTCTTTACCGACAGGCAGCAGTGCTACAAGTGCCGCGTCAGCGACTTCGAGGACGCGAAGGCCAGCGCCCTGGGGACCTACCTCCCCGGCAAGCTGGAATTCGACGAGGGCGAGAGCGTCGTGGACGTGCTGCTCCCCGGCGACTACAGCGCCCACGTCCTGCTCTTCTACGCCAACGGCAAGGTGGGCCGCGTGGAGCTGAGCGGCTACGCGACCAAGACGAACCGCAAGCGCCTGACCGGGGCCGCCAGCGACAAGAGCCCGCTGGTCTGCGCCCTGCGGCTGGACGGCGAGAATGAGATCGCGCTTTACACCAGCGAGGGCCGCTGCCTGATCTTCTCCTCCACGCTGCTCCAGCCCAAGACCAGCCGCACGACCCAGGGCGTCGCCGTGGCGCGGATGAAGCCGAAATACGCGGTCATTTCTGCCAGTCTGGCGGAGCGGGCGGGGCTCACGAACCTGCCCCGCTACCGGGTCAGGAGCCTTCCGGCGCTGGGCGCGCTGGTCAGGCCGGAGGACCAGGGCGCGGAGCAGCTCACGCTGAGCGAAGTAACAAGCAGCAAGTAACGAGTAACAGGTAAGGATCATGAAAAGCAAAGAAAAACTCACCGGAAAACAGATCAAGGGCTTCCTGCTCAGCGAGCTGCTGGTCCTGATCGGCGCGGCGGGCTACGCCGCGGGCTTTCAGTTCTTCATGTACCCAAACGACATCGTGACCGGCGGCATCACCGGTATCTCGATGATCGTCAATTACCTCACCGGGGTCCCCGTCGGCGTGATGATCGTCGTGCTGAACGTCCCGCTGTTCGTGATCTCCTGGCGGAAGTTCGGCACGCGCTTTCTGGTGGCCTCCCTGACCGGCATGCTCGGCAGCAGCGTTTTCGTCGAGCTGTTCTCCGCCCTGCAAAAGGCGCACCCGGTCGAGATCACCAGCAATCCCCTGCTGGCGGCGATCTACGGCGGCGTGATCTACGGCGTCGGTCTCGGAATCGTGTACCATGCGAATGGCACCACCGGAGGTACGGATATCATCGCGAAATTCCTGCGCCACCGTTTCCAGCACATCAACTTTTCCACCTTTATCCTTGCGTCGGACGTGACGGTGGTCGTGATCTTCGCGATCATCTTCGGGCTCTACGAGCGCAGCATGTACGCGATCATCGCGATGTTCATCGGCTCCCGCGCCATTGATCTGGTGCTCTACGGCGCCGTGAACTCCAAGGTCTGCTACGTCATCACCAACGAGCCTGAGGCAGTCAAGGACGCTCTGATCACAAAGCTCGACCGCGGCGTCACCTTCCTCCACGGCAGGGGCGGCTACAGCGGCACGGAGAAGGAGATCGTCCTCTGCGTCATCAAGCAGGCCCAGATCGTCACGCTGAAGCGCCTGGTCAAGGACATCGACGAGCGGGCCTTCATGATCGTCAGCGACTCGCGGGAAGTGTTCGGAGAAGGGTTCAGCTACATCGGGAGCGACTGAAACCGGATAATCGTTTATGAGAAAAATCGCTATACTTTTAGTCTGTGCGCTGCTCCTCTCCGCCTGCGGCAATCTCTTCGCCCGGGAGTATGAGTATTCCGCGCCCTACACGGGGACCGGGAGCGGGAGCGGGGCGGTCGGCGGGAACGCGACGGACATCAGCAACTACAACATGCTGCGCTCCGCCCTGCTGGACCTGATCAACGCCCACACGGAGATCGCCTCCTTTCGCTTCAACCGCTACAACGGCTCCGTGGCGGACGACCTGGCCGAAGCCTGTCTGGAGATCAAAACCTCCCATCCGCTCGGGGCCTGGGCCGTGGAGGCCATCAGCTACGATACCAGCCGCATCGTCAGCTACTACGTGGCGGACCTGACGATCAGCTACAAGAAAAGCGCGGAGGAGATCGCCTCGATCCTGACGCTCTCCGGCGTGGACGATCTGGAACCGCGGCTGCGCGCGCTGCTGGAGGCCGACGCCACGGAAGCCGTGCTGCGCATTTACTCCTCCCAGGTCCATGAGGGAGATATCCGCGAGATGGTGAACGCGCTCTGCTGCGCCGATCCGGTCAGCATCCCGTTGGAACCGGAGCTCAGCATCGGCTGTTATCCCGCCGAGGGCTCCAACCGGATCTACGATCTCCGTCTGGACTACGGCGTCAGCGCGAACGTGCTCCGGCGTATGCGGGAGGCCGTCCCGACGCGGCTGGACACGCTTCGTACGGAACTGGAGGCAGATACGGAGCCAAAGCTGGCACTCGCCGCCGCGGAGCTGCTCGCCCAGTCTGTCAGCGAATCGGAGGCACGGACCGCCTCCACCGCCTACGGGGCGCTGGTACAGCGCAGCGCGAACAGCAAGGGCTGCGCGCTGGGCTACCAGACCCTCTGCGCCGCCCTCGGCCTCTCCTGCCAGGCTGTCTCCGGCGTGGTCGCCGGTCTGGGCGCGGCGGAGCACTGGTGGAACATCCTGACGCTGGACGGGGAGAACTATCACGTGGACGTGACCCTGCTGCTCAGCGATCCGGAACACGCGTTCCTGCTCGACGACGCGGCACTGTGGGGCACGTACATCTGGGACACGGAGCGCTATCCCGCCTGCAACGGGACGCTGCGCTATGCCGACCTGATCGAGGAAGATACCGAGGGTGAGAACGACGCGCCGTCCGCTCAGCCGAACGCGCCGGAGACGCCCGGGACCGAGCCGCCCGCACCCACGCCGGAGGGCTCCCCGGCCCCCACGCCCACAGCCGAGCCGACGCCGGAGCCCACGCCGGACCCCGGCTCTGAACCTTCGCCGGAGCCCGCGCCCGACGCGGACGACGGCCCAGCCCCCACCGCGCTGTAGACGGCACAAGTCACAGGGCGCCTGCCGACGCTCCCCGCATGGAAGGGCCATGCCCTCCCATGCGGATGGAATTCCACGCAAAACGGGCCATTCCACGCAAAACGTAAATTTGCTCTTGACAAATCCATCCATGCGCGCTATACTAAGCAAGCATTGTGAATGCGGCCTTAGCTCATCTGGTAGAGCGCCACCTTGCCAAGGTGGAGGTAGCGAGTTCGAGCCTCGTAGGCCGCTCCAAAAGGAAGAGGCTCAGCTTTTTGGCTGAGTCTCTTTATTTTTCAGGAAACGGAGGGAAACTCCCATGACGAAAAACACGCTGCTGGTGATCGCCGCGCTGGTCCTTATCGCGCTGCTGGTGTTCCTCAGCATCCAGCTTTTCTGGCCCGCCGCGCCGCAGGAGACGCCCGCGCCCGCGACGCCGACGCCCGCGCCCGTGACCGAAGCGCCGACGCCCGCGCCCACAGCCGAGCCGACGCCGACGCCGGAGTCCACAC
>JAFSRS010000140.1 GCA_017445985.1 Oscillospiraceae bacterium
CGCCCCGCGGCCCGGAGGCGGAGCAGCAGCGCGTCCAGCCCGGCCAGGAACAGCGCCCCGGCCAGCAGCCCCGCCGCCGCGGGCAGCCAGCCCGGCAGCGGCGCGGCCTGCTCGATGGCGGGCAGCAGCAGGCTCCAGATACTCGCCGCGGTCATGACCCCGGCGGCGAAGCCCAGCAGACTACGTTGAGAATCCCCACGGGGATCGTTTGGCAGAAAGAAAACGGCGGCGGCCCCCAGCGAGGTCATCAGGAACGGAAAGGCCGTCCCCAGCGCCGCCCACACACGCGCGCGCAGCACGCACATCACACCCTAATTCGGAATCGGGCGGGATGCCGCCCGTATTCCAGTATAAGCGGCAGGGGCGGGGGAGGTGCGGAGGCGAGTCAGGAGTTAGGAGTTATCAGTTAGGAGTTAGGGCAACACCGCACAATTCTGGTGCGCGGATCGCGCAGTCAGAATTTTCGTCAGATCGTCTAAAAACCGCAGACAATACTTTGTGTATTGCCGAGGATTTTTGGGCGATATGACGGAATATGATGCAAGCGAGATGCGTGCCGAGAATTGTGCGGTGTTGCCTTAGGAGTTCACGATCCGCCCTGTCACAGCTGCTTTTCCATTGGCGATGGCCGGACCTTCTCCCTCTCCTGCCCTTCGGGCACCCTCCCCCACTGGGGGAGGGAACCGGATCGTCACGCTGGCGCGTCGGTTTCAAGGCTGGCGCTGGCGTCTACAGCTCCCCTCCCTCCCCCAGCGGGACTTTTGCCGTCTCGGAAAACATGCCGGGGGCATGTTTTCAGGCAAAAGAGGCGCAACGCGACCGGTGCCGCCGCAGCGGCAGGAGAGGGAGAGCGGAGGATATACGAAAACATAAAGTTTTGCATGCTGCAGCGTACTACGGAAAACCTCCTACCTCCTACCTCCTGCCTCCTGCCTCCTGCCTGACCCCTGCTCCTCCAAAAAAACACTTGCCCCAGCCCGCCCTCCGGGGTTATACTATTATATTATCGCAAAGATTACGTACGAGAGCGAGGCAACACAATGCTGGAATTGCGAAACATCCGATACGGCGTGGACGGCGAGGCCGGGCGCGTCGACATTTTGAATGACGTGAGCTTCACGGTGCCGGAGGGGAAATTCGTGGTCATCACGGGCCCCAACGGCGGCGGCAAGAGCACGATCGCGAAGATCATCGCGGGGGTCTACGTGCCCACGGGCGGGACCATCCGCTTCGACGGCGAGGACGTGACCGCCCTCTCCATCACCGAGCGGGCCCGGCGGGGCATCAGCTACGCCCTCCAACAGCCGGTGAAATTCAAGGGCATCCAGGTCATCGACCTGCTGCGGATCGCGGCGGGGCGGCAGCTCAGCGTCGCGGAGAGCTGCGACTGCCTGAGCCGCGTGGGACTCTGCGCCCGGGACTATATCAACCGCGAGGTCAACGCCAGCCTCTCCGGCGGCGAGCTCAAGCGCATCGAGATCGCGACGATCCTGGCCCGGAGCACCCGGCTGAGCGTCTTTGACGAGCCGGAGGCGGGCATCGACCTCTGGAGCTTCCAGAGCCTGATCCGGGTCTTTCAGGACATGCGGGCCAGCATCGCCGGGTCCTCCATCCTGGTCATCAGCCATCAGGAGCGCATTTTGGAGATCGCGGACGAGATCATCGTCGTCGCGGAGGGCCGCATCGAGCGCCAGGGGCCGCGGGAGGACGTCCTGCCCGCGCTGATCGGCACGGCCTCGGCCATCACGGGCTGCGACCGCCTGACGGGAAGGAGCTGAGCAGAGATGAACGACATTCAGAAGCGCATCCTCCTGGAGGTCGCCGACCTCCACAAGGTCCCCGAGGGGGCCTACAACATCCGCTCCGACGGCCAGAGCGCCGGACGGCGCAGCACGGAGCACATCGAGATCACCAGCAAGACCGACGTCAGCGGCATCGACGTGCGCATCGCGCCGGGGACGCGGAACGAGAGCGTCCACATCCCGGTGGTGCTGAGCCAGAGCGGCCTGAAGGAGACGGTCTACAACGATTTTTATATCGGCGAGGACTGCGACGTGCTGATCGTCGCGGGCTGCGGCATCCACAACTGCGGGAATCAGGACAGCCAGCACGACGGCGTCCACCGCTTCTTCGTGGGCCGGGGCGCGAAGGTGCGCTACGTGGAGAAGCACTACGGCGAGGGCGACGGCCTTGGAAAGCGCCTGCTGAACCCGGTGACCGAGGTCTATCAGGAGCCGGACAGCACCGTGGAGATGGAGATGGTCCAGATCCGCGGCGTGGACTCGACGAAGCGCGTCACCACCGCCGAGCTGGCGGAGGGGTCCCGGCTGCTGGTCAAGGAGCGCCTGATGACCCACGGCCGGCAGAACGCGGTCAGCGTCTACCGGGTCGCCCTGAACGGAGCCGGGTCCAGCGCCGACGTGGTGAACCGCTCCGTGGCGCGGGACGAGAGCTATCAGGAGTTCGACGCCTGCATCAGCGGCAACGCCCCCTGCCACGGCCACACCGAGTGCGACAGCATCATCATGGATCAGGGCCGCATCCTGGCCGAGCCGAAGCTGGAGGCCAACGACGTGGACGCGGAGCTGATCCACGAGGCCGCCATCGGCAAGATCGCGGGCGAGCAGCTTGTCAAGCTCATGACCCTGGGGCTCACCGAGGCCGAGGCGGAGGAGCAGATCATCAACGGATTCTTGAAATAAATAATGGTGAATTTATGACCGAACGACTCTATTATGAGAATGCGTACTTGCAGGAATTTTCCGCCGTCGTTGTGTCCTGCGAACCCGACAAGTCCGGCTACGCCGTCGTCCTCGACCGCACCGCCTTCTACCCGGAGGGCGGGGGACAGCCGGGAGACCGGGGAACGCTGGGCGGCGTGAACGTCACCGACACCCGGGAGCGCAGCGGCGAGGTGGTGCACCTCTGCGACGGGCCGCTGGAGCCGGGTACGACGGTGGAGGGCAAGCTCGACTGGCTGCGGCGGCACGACCACATGCAGCAGCACTCCGGCGAGCACCTGGTCAGCGGCCTGATCTGCTACGTCTACCACTGCGACAACGTGGGCTTCCACATGGGCGCGGAGACCGTGACCATCGACTTCAACCACCCGATCCCCTCCGACGCCCTCCCGCTGTTGGAGGAGGCCGCGAATATGAAGCTCTGGCAGGGCCTGCCCATCGTGGTGAGCCATCCGACGCCGGAGGAGCTGGAAACCCTCGACTACCGCAGCAAGAAGGAGCTGAGCGGCGACGTGCGGATCGTCACGATCCCCGGCGCGGACTGCTGCGCCTGCTGCGGGACCCACGTCTCGCAGACGGGCGAGGTCGGGCTGGTCAAGCTGCTCTCTTTAAAACCCTTCCGGGAGGGCGTGCGGATCGAGATGGTCGCGGGGGACCGGGCCTACCGGTATTTCCGCGCGGTCTGTGAGCAGAACCACGCGATCAGCGTCGCCCTTTCCGCAAAGGAGCGGGAGACCGCCGCGGCGGTGGAGCGGCTGAAGGGCGAGCTGGCGGACGTGCGCTACCGGCTGGTGGGCGTGGAGAACCGCCTCTTCGACACGCTCGCCGCCTCCCACGCGAAGGAGCCCTTCGCGCCGGTCTTTGAGGACGGCC
This sequence comes from Oscillospiraceae bacterium, assembly GCA_017445985.1. Taxonomy (GTDB): domain Bacteria; phylum Bacillota; class Clostridia; order Oscillospirales; family Oscillospiraceae; genus RGIG7114. The sequence goes on from JAFSRS010000140.1 coordinate 3,615, forward strand.
TCAGTCCCGACGCCCTGCGCCGCCTCTGCGAACGCCTCGCCGCGGTCTGCCCCGACGGGGCCGCGGTGTTCACCGGCGACGACGCGAACGGCTGGCGCTACGCGGTCAAGCTCCCCCCGGAGCGCGTCAAGGCCATGAACGCCGCCCTGAAGGGACGCGGCGGCGGCCGGGACGGCTTCGCCCAGGGCAGCGTCGGCGCCGGGCGGGGAGAGATCGAAGCCTTTTTTCAATAACATTGTAGGGGCGACCCTGTGTGGTCGCCCGTCGTAACGATTCCGCCGGCGCCGCGCCTTTCCCCACGGCGCAAGCTTCCCCGCCCGCCGTCGGCGGGCGGGGCGGGCGACCACACAGGGTCGCCCCTACGATCCCGATCCGAGGTCCCGCCTATGTCCACCGAATCGACAACCGAACGCCGCCCGCTCTGGCTTCTGGCCCTTCTGCCGCCGGCGCAATACCTGCTCTGCCTGTTCGTCGGGCAGCGCACGGGTGCGCGCGCCCTGGCGGGGCTGGCGGCGGACCCTGTGGCGGCGCTGCTGGGGCTGGGCCTGTTCGCGGCGGTCTTTGCGCTGGTCCTGGGGCTGACGGGCCGGGCCTGGGCGGCCTGGCTTCCGGGGCTGCTGCCGCTGACGCTGGACCTCGTCAACCACTACAAGCTGCTGATCAACGGCGCGCCTCTGACCCTGGGCGACCTGGCGCTGGCGGGGCAGGCCGGCGAGATCGTGGGCTTCGCCCTGCCGCAGCTCCGCGCGTCCTTCTGGGTGATCGCCGCGCCGCTGCTCTATTTTGTGATCCTGGCGCTGCTGATCGGGTTTCGGCAGAGCTTCGCGCTCCACCCCTGGCGCAAGCTTTACGGCAACAGCCGGTCTTTCGGTCTATCAGGTAGGGGCGGCTCCCCTGAGCCGCCCGTCGGACGGGCCGCCGAGGGCGGCGGCCCCTACACGAGAAATCGTCAGACTGCTTTCGGATCGACGGCGGCGCGGCTGGTCCTGATCGGTGTGAGTCTTGCGACGCTGTTGGCGCTGGCGCTCGTCCCCTTTTCCGCGGAGACGCTGGCCTCCGCCGCGGAGCCGGACGGGCGGGAGACCCTGCTGCGGTTCTACGCGAGCTGGCGGTCCGACCGCATGATCGGCGGCGCGGCGGACCCGGCGCTGCTGGAGCGCATCGGGAGCGAGGCCGACGAGACGCCGGAGGGCGTCGCCGGGACCGACGCGGAGCCGCCGGAGCCGGAGACTCCCGCGGCGGAGGAGACCCCCGCTCCGGAGCCGGTCCGCCCCACCGTGATCTTCTGGATGAGCGAGAGCTTCTTCGACCTGACCGCGCTCCCCGGCGTCAGCTTTGCCGAGGACCCGCTCCCGACCTTCCACACGCTGCAAAAAACGAGCCCCCACGGGCGCTTTCTCTCCAACACCTACGCGGGCGGCACGGGCTACGTCGAGATGGAGGTCCTGACGGGACTCTGCTCCGCGTTTTTGAAGGAGGCCGATAACCTGACGAATCTGCCGGACGCGCGGTACGCCGCCCTGCCCTGCGTCACCGACGTGCTGCGGAACTGCGGCTACGCCGCCGACTTTCTCCACGCCTACAACGACAAGCTCTACAACCGCCGCTGGATCTATCATGCCCTCGGCTTTGAGAACACCTGGTTCGAGGAGGACTTCCCCGAAGGCGCGGAGCGCAAGGGCGGCTATCTGAGTGACCTGGCGCTCACCGAGGAGCTGCTCCGGCGGCACGGGGAACGGGCGGGAGCCGCGCCGGAGTTCTACTTCGTGATCTCGATGGAGAACCACCAGCCCTACAGCCCCGGCCTTTACGGGGACGCAAACGACGTTTCGATGGAGGCCGAGGGGCTGAACGGGGAGGAGGCCGAGACCCTGCGGACCTACGCCTGCGCGGCGCGGGACGCGGACGCGGCGCTGGCCCGGCTGATCGAATATTTCAACGAAACGGGCGAGCCGCTCCTTCTGGTGTTCTGGGGGGACCACAAGCCGAACCTGCGCGTCGGGGACGGCACGGTCTATGAAAGCCTCGGCCTGGCGGACAGCTCGGTCACGACGGACTGGTCCACGGAGACGCTGGCGGAGATGCTCTCGACGGACTGGCTGATCTGGTCGAACTACGCCGAGCTGCCCGCCGTGGAGGAGCCGGAGAGCTGTACGCTGCTGGGTCTCCGGGCGCTGCGCTGTCTGGGCTTCGAGCTGACGGACTGGTGGCAGTGGCTGGACCGCCGCGTCGCGCCGGACTATCTCCTGTATCGCGCCCGCCTTTTCGCCGCCCGCGACGGGACCCTGTACGACGCGATCCCGGAGGAACGCGCCGCCATGATGGAGGATTACGCCGCCGTCGTGCGGGACCTCGTGTACGGGGAAGGGACGGTGTTCCGGCACGCGAGAGAAACGAGTGATTAGGGAATAGTGATTAGTGAATAGTTGTGGTGCCGCTTCGCGACTAATTTAAAAAATCGCCGCAGGCGATCCCTTAACTATTCACTATTCACTATTACCTATTCACTGCAAGGAGGAATCACCTGATGCATACGCGACAACTGACCGCCCTGCTCCTCGCCCTCGCCTTGGCGCTGCTCTGCGGCTGCGGCGGGACGGCTGCGCCTGCGGCGTCGGCGCCGGAGGTCGCGGAGCCCGCCTTGCCCGGCCCGGAGCCGACGCCCGAGCCCACGCCGGAACCGACCCCGGAGCCCCTGCGGCCCGATCTGACGGCGAAGCCGGCCCTGATCGCCCACGGCGGCGGGGAGATCTACGGCTTCCGGCTGACGAACTCGCTGGAGGCGCTGGACGAGGCCTACGCCCGGGGGCACCGCTTTATCGAGGTGGACGTTTCGCGGACGGCGGACGGGGACCTGGTACTGCTCCACGACTGGGAAAGCATGGCGGCGCGGATGCTGGGCGCCGAGGGCGTCTGCACCAAGGCGGACTTCCTGAACGCCGAGGCCTTCGCGGGCCTGACCCTGCTGGACCTGAACGGCCTGCTGGACTGGCTGGCGGCGCATCGGGACTGCTCCGTCATCACCGATCTCAAATGCGACGACTACCTGCTCCCCCTGCGCATCCTCCGGGTGCGGGCGGGGGAACTGACGGAAAACTTCATCCCGCAGATCTACAACTGGTCGGACTATGACGCGGTGGCCGCGATGGGCTATCCGCGCATCCTGCTGACCTTCTACCGTCTGAGCCTGGACCTGCCGCGCCTGGCGGACTATCTGGAGACCCACGCGCTCTGGGCCGTCACCGTCGCCCAGGACCGCCTGAGCGAAGCGCTGCTGGACACGGTCCGCGCCGCCGGGACGGATACCGCGGTCTACGCCCACACCGTCAACGACTATTACGTTTACGAGACCTGGCAGCCGAAGGGCCTGACCGGGATCTATACCGACTACTTCGCGCCGGAGGGGTGGCCGGAAAATAATTAGCAATGTGTAATGTGCATTGCACATAAAAAACACACATTGCGCATTGCACATTAAAAAAACTCTTTACAAACCGCAAGGTCTGTGCTAAACTACTTTGGACTTTGCCCGTGGGCTCGGTTTCGGCGGCTCCTTTCTGCCCCGTCACTTAGCGCACAGGGTATGAAAAATAAGAAAGGAAGCAAATACTATGATTACCAAGGATCAGAAGACCGCCGTTATCGAGGCGAACAAGACCCATGAGGGCGACACCGGCTCTCCCGAGGTGCAGATCGCGATCCTGACCGAGCGCATCCGCCAGCTCACCGAGCATCTGAAGACCCATCCCAACGACGACCACAGCCGTCTGGGCATGTACAAGATGGTCGGCAAGCGCCGCAGACTGCTCGACTATCTGACGCGCACCGACATCGAGCGCTACCGCGCCATCATCGCGAAGTTGGGCATCCGCAAGTAAGCGCCTGTCCCGCGCCGTCCCGCAAGGGACATTCCGAGGGGTATGAAGGTTTCAGTGTTTCCGGGGACAACCGAATAGGGGGTCCCCGGAATTTCTATCAACTACGAAGGAGTTATCTATGATCATCAACCACAAGCAATTCGACGTCAAGACCTACACCACCGATTTCTGCGGCCGCCCGCTGAGCATGGAGGTCGGCAAGATGGCCGAGCTGTGCAACAGCGCGGTGCTGGTGCGCTACGGCGAGACCGTCGTTCTCGTCACCTGCACGGCCTCCGCCCGCCCGAAGGACGGCATCGACTACTTCCCCCTGAGCGTGGACTTCAACGAGAAGCTCTACGCCGTGGGCCGCATCCCCGGCAGCTTCATGCGCCGCGAGGGCAAGCCCAGCCTGCCCGCGGTCCTGGCCTCCCGCCTGATCGACCGCCCCATGCGCCCGCTGTTCCCCTCCGATCTCCGCAACGACGTCATCATCTCCTGCGAGGTCCTGTCTGTTGACCGGGATTGCAGCCCGGAGATCACCGCCATGATCGGCGCCTCCGCCGCGGTCAGCATCTCCGACGTGCCCTTCAACGGCCCCATCGCGGGCATCGTCCTGGGCTGGGACGGGGAAAAGTATCTCTTCAACCCCACCAAGGCCGAGCGTGAGAACAACCGCATGATTACCACCATCGCCGCGACCCACAAGAAGATCGTCATGATCGAGTCCGAGGCGAAGGAGGTCCCGGAGGACGTGATGTACGAGGGCATCGTGCAGGCCCACGAGCAGCTCCAGTGCGTCCTCGACCTGATCGACAGGATGGTTGAGGAAATCGGCAAGCCCAAGTTCGAGTACGAGCACGCCTCCTTCGACCAGGCGCTCTTCGACGCGATCTGCGCCGACTTCATGGACGAGGCCAAGGCCTGCATGGACACCGACGACAAGAACGTCCGCGAGCAGCGCTGGAACGTGATGATCGACCACTGGCACGAAAAGTATCTCGAGGAGCACCCCGACATGGACCAGTACCTCGACGAGATCACCTACAAGCTGCAGAAGAAGATCGTCAAGGCCTGGCTGCTGGAAGGCCACCGCGTCGACGGCAGAGCGCTGAACGAGATCCGCCCGCTGGCCAGCGAGGTCGGCCTGATCCCGAACGTCCACGGCTCCGCCCTCTTCACCCGCGGCCAGACCCAGGTGCTGAGCATTGCCACCCTGAACACCCTCTCCATGGCCCAGAAGCTGGACACCATCTGGGAGGAGGAGAGCAAGCGCTTCATGCACCACTACAACATGCCGCCCTACTCCACCGGCGACGCCCGCGCGGCCCGCAGCACCTCCCGCCGCGAGCAGGGCCACGGCGCTCTGGTCGAGAAGGCTCTGGAAGCCGTCATCCCCGCCGAGGAGGACTTCCCCTATGCCATCAGAGTGGTATCCGAGGTTCTGTCCTCCAACGGCTCCACCAGCCAGGGCAGCGTCTGCGGCGCGACGATGGCGCTGATGGACGCGGGCGTCCCGCTGAAGGCTCCCGTCGCGGGCATCTCCTGCGGTCTGATCCAGGACGGCGACGACTTCACCTGCTTCATCGACATCCAGGGCGTCGAGGACTTCCACGGCGAGATGGACTTCAAGGTGGCGGGCACCAAGGCCGGTATCACCGCGATCCAGATGGACCTGAAGAACGACGGTCTGAAGCACGAGATCGTCAAGACCGCCTTCACCATGACCCGCGAGGCCCGCTTCGACATCCTCGACGAGATCATGCTCAAGGCCATCCCCGCCCCGCGCAAGGAGCTGGCCAAGACCGCGCCCAAGATGATCCAGATGAAGATCAACCCGGACAAGATCCGTGAGGTCATCGGCTCCGGCGGCAAGGTCATCCAGAAGATCACCGCCGACACCGGCACCAAGATCGACATCAACGACGACGGGATGATCTATATCGCCTCCGAGGATATCGAGGCCTGCCGCGCCGCCCGCACCATCATCGAGAACATCGTCTTTGAGCCCGAGGTGGGCAAGCTGTACTACGGCAAGGTCGTCCGCATCATCCCGATCGGCGCCTTCGTCGAGCTGGCCCCCGGCAAGGACGGCATGGTCCACATCAAGGACCTGGAATACAAGCGCACCGAGAAGGTCGAGGACGTGCTCAACGTCGGCGACATGACCTGGGTCAAGGTCACCGAGATCGACGACAGAGGCCGCGTCAACCTCAGCCGCAAGGAAGCCCTGCGCGAGCGCGAGAAGCTCGGTTTGATGGACTGAG
>JAFSRS010000141.1 GCA_017445985.1 Oscillospiraceae bacterium
GGGTTGTTCTTGCTCTTGCGGCTCAGGATGCGGATGACGTTTCTGATTTCATCGTCGCGCCCGATCACCGGGTCCAGCTTGTTCTGCCGCGCCCGCTCGACCAGATCCGTGCCGTACTTTTTCAGCGCGTTGTAGGTCTCCTCCGGGTTATCTGAGGTCACGCGCTGGTTGCCCCGCACGCTGGCGAGGGCCTGCATCAGCCGGTCCTTCGTGATATCGAAGCTGCGGAACAGCTCCGACGCCGGGCCCGCGGCCTCGTCCAGCAGACCCATGAAAAGGTGCTCGACGGAGATATATTCGTCCTTCATGGACTGGGCGACGGCCTCCGCGCTCTGGAGCGCTTTGTCCACGTCCGGGGAGACGTAGATCTTGTCCGCCTCGCTGCCGTAGCTGCGGACCTTGGGAAGCTTCTCCAGCTCCGTGCCGACGGCGGCCAGAAAACGCTGCGCGTCCACACCCATCGCGGTCAGAAGCTGGGGGACCAGCCCCTCCGCGTCGCCGCAGACCGCGGCCAGCAGGTGGAGCTGGTCGATCTGCTGGTTGCCGTACTCCTTCGAGAGCCGCTGCGCGTCCTGGATCGCGGCGATGGACTTTTGCGTGAAACGGTCGATGTTCATAGGGTTCCCTCCCTTGTACCTTATTTGTTAAGGTCAGTATACGTCAAAAACATGAACAGTTTGTGCCCGAATTATGAACAAACTGTGAATTTTAGCACTCGCAAAATGAGAGTGCTAAGATGCGGTTTTTCCTTGCCAAAATCAATTTCTATGATATACTGTTATTGAAAATGGATCGATTAAAATATTGTCAGGAAAGGAACGAGCTTCCATGCAATATGAAACGCTCCGGAGCGAGACTGCCCGGCTCAAAATCGCCTATCACCGCGTCGGCCGTCATGGGCAGCCGAAGCTGCTCCTGGTCCACGGCGACTGCTCCTCCTCGCTGTTTTTCCTGCCGCTGATGCAGCGGCTCGAGGACCGCTTCGACATGATCGCCCTCGACCTCCGCTGCTTCGGCGAGACCGACCCGCTCCCCATTGACGCGACCCGCGGCCTGCGGGATTATTCCGACGACGTGGACGCCTTCGTCCGCGCCATCGGCTGGGAGCGTTTTTCGCTGCTGGGCTGGTCCATGGGCGGCGGCGTCGCGATGCAGTACGCCATCGACCACGCGGAGAAGCTCCAGCGCGTGATCCTCGTGGCCCCGATGTCGCCCTTCGGCTTCGGCGGGAGCTATGACGAGGACGGCAAGACCTTCGAGCCCGTGGGCCTCTGCGCGGGAGCGGGCACCGTCACGCCGCTGCTGCTCAACGCCCTGCGCTACAACGACCGCTCCTTCGCCTCCCACTCCATCAGTCAGACCTACGTGCGCACGGACTACCGCATCCCGGCGGACCGGATGGAGCTTTTCGTCTCCGGCTTCCTGAGCACGAAGCTGGGGGATGGGCGCTATCCCGGCGACGTGGCCCCCGCGGCGATCTGGCCCTTCGTCGCCACCGGCATGTCCGGCGTGAACAACGCCATGAGTCCGAAATACTGCAACCTCGCCGCTTTCGCGGAGATCCCGGAGAAGCCGCCCGTGCTCTGGGTGCGCGGCGACGCGGACGTGGTGATCTGCGACAACAGCATCTGCGACATGGCCTACCTGGGCAAGATCGGCATCGTCCCCGGCTACCCCGGCGAGATCTTCTATCCGCCTCAGCCCATGCTGCGCCAGACCCACTACGTGATGGACCGCTACATCGAGAACGGCGGTCGGGTGGACGAGGTCGTGCTCCACAGCGGCCACGGGCCTTTCCTCGACAACGAGGACGCCTTCATCGAGGTGCTGCTCCACTTCTGGGAAAAGACGGAGGAGCGCAGGGAGCGCCGCCGCTGGTTCGCTTGATATTGTCAATCTATTGACGAATATCAATGCCTATTACCTCTAATTATTGTTGACTTTATACGAAACATCGGGTATGCTGAATGGAGAAGTCCGGCCCCGCGGCCCGCGGGGCGCGTTTCCGCTCTGTTTCGGTCCACAACAACCGTATTTGGAGGTACTTATGGATCTTGTCATCAACCCCGAAGCCCTGTCCGTCTTTGGCCTGTTCGCAACCGTCATCTGCTTCGGCTTTGAACAGCTCGGCATCGGCGTCAAGGGCGCCGACGCGAAAAAACTCCACAGCGCCCTGGGTCTGATCGCCATCCTGTTCGGCGGCGCGGCGCAGCTCCTCGGCGCGATGTGGATGTTCTTCCTGAATCAGGGCAACCAGCTCGTCGCCACCGTGTTCGGTTTCTTCGGCTTTTTCTGGACCCTCGTCGGCGTCTTCTTCCTCAAGGGCGGCGACAAGAAGGTCATGGCGCACTTCTTCTTTGCCTGCTTTATCATGACCTGCCTGTTTACGATCAAGGCCTTCAGCATGGGCCTGGTCTGGCCGCTGGGCATCGACCTGATCGTGATCGACGTCCTTCTGATCTGCCTGACGATCAGCTGGTACAACGGCAGCGTGCTGCTGACCCGCATCGCCGGCGGCTGCAACGTCGTGATCGGCTTCATCTCCTTCTTCCTGCTGCACCCCAACGTGCTGTAAAAATCCTCCCGCTCCCGCTCTCGCCCGGCGCTCGCCGGGCAGGCCCCCTGAACGATCATCACTCTTGCTGAAACCGAAACAGAGCGCGCGCCGCCGGAGCGATCCGGCGGCGCGTTTTATCAAAATGTTTCAAAATGTTTCCTGCAATTGCTTCTTTTTTGTTGCGCGGCCGCAAGGAAGCTGATATAATTATTCGGTTATCCGGATAGACGAAATCCGCGTATGTTTTTTCAATAGCGTATCAAAAGCGTATCAAAATACACAGCGCATAAAGGTCGGACGAAACTGAAAAAGGAGAACGATATGGAGAAAAAATGGTGGCACAGCGCCACGGCGTACCAAATCTACCCCAAGAGCTATCAGGACTCAAACGGCGACGGGATCGGGGACCTGCCCGGCGTGATCGACCGTCTGGACGAGGTGAAGGCCCTGGGCGCGGACGTGATCTGGCTCTCGCCGATCTACTGCTCGCCCCTGGCGGATCAGGGCTACGACATCTCGGACTATTTCAACATCGACCCGCGCTTCGGGACGATGGAGGACATGGACCGCCTGCTGGCCGCCGCGAAGGACCGGGACCTGAAGATCGTGATGGACCTGGTGGTGAACCACTGCTCCGACGAGCACGAATGGTTCCGGAAGGCCTGCGAGGACCCGGACGGGCCCTACGGGCAGTTCTTTTACATCCGCGACTGGCATGAGGGCGAGCCCTATCCCTGCAACTGGCGCAGCTACTTCGGCGGCCCCTGCTGGGAGCTGCTGCCGGGCCACACGGACAAGATCTATTTCCACGCCTTCCACAAGAAGCAGCCGGACCTGAACTGGGAGAACCCGCTGCTGCGCCGCACGGTCTACGACATGATCAACTGGTGGCTGGACCGGGGCGTGGCGGGCTTCCGCATCGACGCGATCATCAACATCAAGAAATTCCTGCCCTTCCGCGATTTCCCCGCGGACCGGGACGACGGCCTCTGCTCGATCCAGCGGATGCTGGAAAAGGCCAAGGGCATCACGAGCTTCCTCGACGAGATGGCGGACGAGACCTTCCGGCCCCACGACGCCTTTACCGTGGGCGAGGTCTTCAACGAAAAGGACGAGGAGCTCCCGCTGTTCATCGGCGAGCGGGGCTGCTTCTCCAGCATGTTCGACTTCTCCGGCACTCTGATCAACAAGTCCGAAAAGGGCTGGTACGACCAGCCGCCGGTGACGATGGAGCAGTACAAGGAGGCCATGTTCGCCTCCCACCGCCGCGTGGCGGGCGTCGGCTTCCTCTCCAACATTATCGAGAACCACGACGAGCCGCGGGGCGTGTCCTTCTTCCTGCCGCCGGAGGGCCGGAGCGAGACGGGGAAAAAGCTGCTGGGCGGCCTGGGCTTCCTGCTGCCGGGCATTCCCTTCCTGTACCAGGGCCAGGAGCTGGGCATGGAGAATACGACGCACACGGACATATCCGAGATCGACGACATCTCCAGCCAGGACGAGTACCGCGTCGCGCTGGACGCGGGGCTCTCTCCCGCGGAGGCGCTGGCGGTGGTGGACCGCTTCTCCCGCGACAACGCCCGGACGCCCTACCAGTGGGATGATACGCCCAACACGGGCTTCACGACGGGCAAGCCCTGGCTGCCGGTGCACCCGAACCACACGGAGATCAACCTTGCGGAGCAGAAGGGGAGAGCGGATTCGCTCTACAATTTCTACCGCGCCCTGATCCGCCTGCGCCGCGACCCGGAGTACGCGGATACCGTAGTCTACGGAAGCTTCGAGCCCTATCTGGAAGAGCGCGAGGGCCTGATGGCCTATTACCGGCGGGGGAGAAGGACCCTTCTCGTGCTCGGCAATTACAGCGGCGCGGAAATGACCGTCCCGCTGAACGAGGCGTCAAAGCGGGTGCTGCTGAACAATCTGGAACGCTACAGCGAGAAAGACGGCGCGGCGACGCTCGCGCCCTGGCAATTCGTGGTTTTGGAGGTGTGATATGGAGCAAAGAGCCTGGTGGAAGGAGAGCGTGGTCTATCAGATCTACCCCCGCTCCTTCTGCGATTCCAACGGGGACGGGATCGGCGACCTCCCCGGCATCCTCAGCAAGCTGGACTATCTGCATGACCTGGGCGTCAACGTGATCTGGCTCAGCCCGGTCTACCGTTCGCCCAACGACGACAACGGCTACGACATTTCCGACTATCAGGACATCATGGCGGAGTTCGGCACGATGGCGGACTTCGACGCGGTGCTGGAGGGCCTCCACGCCCGGGGCATGAAGCTGGTGATGGACCTGGTGGTGAACCACACCTCGGACGAGCACGCCTGGTTCGTCGAGAGCCGCGCGTCGAAGGACAGCGCGAAACGCGACTGGTATATCTGGCGCCCGGCGAAGGACGGCGGCGTTCCGAACAACTGGGGCAGCAGCTTCTCCGGCTCCGCCTGGGAGTGGGACGAGACGACGGGAGAGTACTATCTCCATTGCTTCAGCAGGAAGCAGCCGGACCTGAACTGGGACAACCCCGCCGTGAGGGGCGCGGTCTTCGACATGATGGACTGGTGGTGCCGGAAGGGCGTGGACGGCTTCCGCATGGACGTGATCTCGATGATCTCCAAGCCGGAGGGCCTGCCCGACACCCCGATGCGGCCCGGACAGCTCTACGGCGACGTGATGGCCCCCGGCGGGACCTGCAACGGCCCCCACGTCCATGATTATTTAAAAGAAATGAACCGGCGCGTCCTCTCCCGGTACGACCTGCTGACGGTGGGGGAGACCGCAGGCGTTACGGTCGAGGAGGCCCAGCGCTACGCGAACGCGGAGGGCACCGAGCTGGGCATGGTCTTTCAGTTCGAGCACGTGGGCCTGGACTGCGGCCCCGGCGGGAAGTGGACCGCGGGGCAGTTCTCCCTGCCCGCTTTGAAAGAGAACCTGGCGAAGTGGCAGTACGAGCTGGAGGGCAAGGCCTGGAACAGCCTGTTCTTCTGCAACCACGACCAGCCCCGCGTCGCCTCCCGCTGGGGCGACGGCTCCCCGGCCGGCGCGAAGTGCCTGGCGACGGCCCTGCACCTGATGCGCGGCACGCCCTACGTCTATCAGGGCGAGGAGCTGGGCATGACGAACTGTCCCTTCGGTCCGATCGAGAACTATCGGGACATCGAATCCCTGAACGCCTTCCGGGAGCTGACCGGAGCGGGCCGCGACCCGGAGGAGCTGCTTTCGGTCATCGCCCAGAAGTCCCGCGACAACGCCCGGACCCCGGTGCAGTGGGACGACGGCCCCAACGCGGGCTTCACGACGGGCGAGCCCTGGATCATGGTGAATCCCAATTATAAAACCCTCAACGCCGCCGCCGAGGAGCGGGACCCGGACAGCGTGCTGAACTGGTTCAAGGCCCTGATCCGCCTGCGCCGGGAGAGCGAATGGCGCGACGCCGTGGTCTACAACTCCTTCCGCCTGCTCGACCCGGAGCATGAGCAGGTCTTCGCCTACCTCCGCCCCGGCGAGGAGACGACGCTGCTGGTGGTCTGTAACCTCTCCGCGGAAAAATGCGTCTGGACGCTGCCGGAAGACCTGCCGCTCGACGGCGCAAAGCTGCTCCTCTGCAGCGGCCCGGAGCCGAAGGCGGAGGGCGGCGCCCTGGCGCTGGCCCCCTGGCAGGCCGCGGTCTGGGCGCGCTGAGAAAAAACGGGCAATAATTGGTAAATAAGCACAAAATAAACCTTGCTTTTGGGCGGTCCCTATGGTATATTCTGATTTGTATGGAGCTAACTCCATAAAAAACGGAAAGGATTGAGGCAAACATGAAAGCAAAGAAGGTTCTTGCGATTCTCCTGGCGCTGGTCCTGACGCTGGCGCTCGTCGCCTGCGGCGGCAGCACCACCACGACCAGCACCACCACCTCCAGCAGCTCCGGCACCACCATTCGTCTTGTCAACGGCAAGATCGAGGTCGACGCGATGCTCAAGAAGCTCGCCGAGATGTATGAGCAGAAGACCGGCGTGAAGGTCGAGATCGAGTCCATGGGCGGCGGTATCGACATTCAGGGCACCCTGAAGGGCTACTATCAGGCCGGCAACATGCCCGACATCTTCGTGAACGGCTCCGACGCCGACTTCGCCAACTGGGACGGCCTGCTGGCCGACCTGAGCGGTGAGGCCTGGGTCGCCGACACCGACGCGGCTTACGTCAACAAGGACGGCGTCGTGGGCTTCCCCTACACCACCGAGGCTATCGGTCTGGCCTACAACGCCGACGTGCTGGAGAGGGCCGGCGTCGACGCGGCCGGCCTGACTTCTCCCGCCGCCTACAAGGCCGCGTTTGAGAAGCTCGACAGCATGAAGGACGAGCTGGGCCTGACCGCCGTGGTCGGCTACTACACCGAGCCTGTCAACCTGTACTGGTCCAGCGGCAACCACATCTTCGGTCAGTATCTGGATGCCGGCCTGGCCCGTGACGACACCACCTACATCGACCTGCTGAGCGACGGCGGCAAGCTGGATACCGCCCGCTTCACCGCGTTCGCCGAGTTCATCGGCCTCATGCAGGAGTATGCCGACGAGACCATGATGATCTCCGGCACCTATGACCAGGAAGTGCTGAACTTCGCTTCCGGCAACTATGCCTTCGTGACCCAGGGCTCCTGGATCGGCGCCACCATGACCGCCGACGACAAGGAAGCCTATGAGGCCGCCGGCAACTTCAAGGTCGGCTTCGCCCCCTATGCCTTCGAGGACGGCATCGACACCATCCTGACCAACTCCCCCTCCTGGTGGTCCGTGTTCAAGGGCTCCAATGAGGACGCCGCGAAGGCCTTCCTGCAGTGGCTGACCACCGACGAGGCTCAGGAAGTCCTCGTTATGGAAGCCGGCTTCATCAGCCCCTTCAAGTCCTGCAAGTACGTCGCCAACGATCCCTTCGCCCAGACCATGGCCGATTATCTTGCCGCCGGCAAGACCTCCAACTGGCATTGGCAGGGCATGATCGAGGGCATCGCCCAGAACTACACCGGCCAGGTCTTCAATGACTACGCCCAGGGCAAGCTGGACACCGCCGGCTTCGTGGAGACCATGGAGCACGTCTGCGCCAACGCCTACGGCGGCTGACGTGACGACAGCTTAAGAGAGTAGGAACCCCATTGCCTCCTTCCGGTTCGCCGGAAGGAGGCAAACGGGCAGCAGTGAGCTTTGAGAGAGACCCCTGCTGCCCAATTTTTTAAAGCCGCTGAACCGAGTGACGGAGCAGTGAGAACTCCTCTGTCATTCCGAGCCAGTCCGCAGACTGGCGTGGGAATCCCACATTTAGATAACAGTGTAATAGTGGGATCGCCACACCAGCGTGCGCGCTGGTTCGCGATGATAGGCGGAACAGTGGTCCCGCCATTGGGTTCAGCGGCTTGTGTTCGCTTTGGAAAGAAAGGAGTCACTAGCTATGGGTACTGTAAGTCCCGCAAAAAAGCTCGCGTCCGCGATCTTCCTGATCGGCGGCGCGGCGCTGTTGGTGATCGCCCTGATCCTGGACTTCACGGGGAGCCAGTTCGCGCTGCGCGGCTGGATGCTGATCATCGGCATCCTGGCTGTGCTGGCAGGCCTGTATTTCTTCCCCTCTTCCAGCCGGCATAAGGGCATGATCAACATCATCTTCCTGTTCCCCCTGCTTTTCACCTTCGCAGTCACCGTTATCATCCCCCTGGTCCTCGGTATCTTCTACTCCCTGACGGACTGGAACGGCATCCGCATGACCGCCTTCGTCGGCTTCCAGAACTACGCCGCCATGTTCAACCAGCCCAGCTTCCTCTGGTCGCTGCTGCTGACCGTTCTCTTCGTGGTCGTGAACATGATCATGGTCAACGTGGTCGGCTTCCTGCTGGCCCTGCTCTGCACCAGCCGTCTGAAGGGCATCGGCTTCTTCCGCGCCGCCTACTTCCTGCCCAACCTGATCGGCGGCATCGTCCTCGGCTACGTCTGGCAGTTCGTGTTCAACAACGTGCTGATCACCTTGATCGGCAACGGCATCTCCCTGCTGAGCAACACCAACACCGCGTTCTTCGCGATCATCGTCGTGTACATCTGGCAGTATGCCGGTTACATCATGCTGATCTACGTCAACGGTCTGGTGACCGTGCCCGGCGACGTGCTGGAGGCCGCCGCCATCGACGGCGCGAACCCGATCATGACCCTGTTCCGCATCAAGATCCCGATGATCGCCTCCACGATCACGATCTGCACCTTCCTGACCCTGACCAGCGCCTTCAAGCAGTTCGACGTGAACATGGCTTTGACGAACGGTACCGGCTCGGTGCAGAACTTCCTCGGCAAGTACCTGACCAACGGTACCCAGATGCTCGCGCTGAACATCTACAACGAGGCCATCTCCAAGAACAACTACGCCATCGGCCAGGCCAAGGCCGTGCTGTTCTTCATCATCCTGGCCATCGTCTCGCTTGTCCAGGTGCGTATCTCCAATAAGAAGGAGGTCGAAATGTAATGAAAACCAAGATGAAAACCGGCCCCTTTATCATCATCATGGTGATTGCGATCATCATCGCGATCTACACGCTGATGCCCTTTATCCTGGTCGTTGTCAACGTGTTCAAGAGCGCCAAGGGCGAATTCGGCATCGCCAACGACCCCGTCGGCCTCAAGGGCGCCAGCTTTGCCCAGCTCGGTGACAACCTGAGCCGCGTCATCAACAACTCCAACTTCTCCTTCTGGTCCGCCTTCGGCACCTCCGCGCTGATTACCATCATCTGCCTGGTGCTGCTGGCCGTGTTCGGCGGCATGGCGGCCTGGGTCATCTGCCGCAACAAGACCAAGTGGTCCACCGCGATCTACATGGTGTTCATCGCCTCCATGATCATCCCCTTCCAGGTGGTCATGCTGCCCCTGATCTCCACCTTCCGCGACGTGGGCAACTTCGTCGGCCTGAAGCTGCTGCAGTCCATCCCCGGCATCGTATTTGCCTACCTGGGCTTCGGCGGCGCCATGACCGTGTTCATTCTGACCGGCATGGTCAAGACCGTCCCCTACGACCTCGAGGAGGCCGCCTCCATCGACGGCTGCTCCTATGAGGGCATCTACTTCCGCATCATCTTCCCGCTGCTCAAGCCCTCCATCGTCACCGTCACGATCCTGAACGGCATGTGGATCTGGAACGACTACCTGCTGCCCTCCCTGATGCTCGGCCAGAACGGCAAGGTCAAGACCCTGCCCGTCGCGGTCCAGGCCTTCGTCGGCAGCTACGTCAAGCAGTGGGATCTGATCCTGACCGCCGCGCTGCTGGCGATGATCCCGATGATCATCATCTTCCTGATCGCTCAGAAGCAGATCATGAGCGGCATGGTCGAAGGCGCGGTCAAGTAATCTGCCCCCGATTGTCATTGCGAGCCAGTGCGCACACTGGCGTGGCAATCCCATTTCGAGGCAACAGCGTATCAGGTGGGATCGCCACACCAGTCTGAGGACTGGTTCGCGATGACACGGAAGGGGTGACGCATATCAGAAAGCTCTTTGACATAGACGGCCCGGTGATGAGCGCGCTGGCGAAGCTCTCGGACCTGGTGTTCTGCAACATCATGTTCCTGGTCTTTTCCCTGCCCGTCATCACCTTCGGCGCGAGCCTGACGGCGCTGTTCGACTGCACCCTGGCGATCACCGAGGACAAGGAAGAGCAGCTTATCTTTCAGCAGTTCTGGCGCGCCTTTCGCAAGCATTTCAAGCGCGCCACGCTGCTGTGGCTGATCTGCCTCGGGGTCATTGCCCTGCTGGTCCTCTACGCCGTGGTCGTGGACCTGCTCCCGGAAGGGCTCTACCGCATGTACCGCGTCACGTTTTTCGTGATCTTGTTCCTGTTCCTGGCGGGCTTCCAGTACGTATTCCCGCTGACGGCCCGCTACGAGCTGCGGGTGGGGGAGACCCTGAAACGCGCCTGGACCCTGAGCGTCGTGGCCCTGCCCATGACCCTTTGCGGTCTCGCGCTCCCCGCCGTCGCGTTCTACGTGTCTTTCGTCATGAACCCGGATTCGGTGAACGTGATGTTCTTCCTCTGGGCCTTCGTGGCGATGGCGATCATCGCGTATCTCAACAGCTTTCTCTATCGCAGAGCGTTCAAAAAATTGCCCCCGCAATAATTCATCAATCCATGGCGGCGGTCCACTCCACAAAAATGGGGCGTCGTACATTTGAAAAGGAGGATTATCACCGCAGCTTCGCGGTGCGGCAGTGTGGAGACCTGTCGCAATGGGACGCGTCCCGCGCGGGCGGTCCTGAGGCGGTACCGGCGGAGGCCGGACCGTCAGAGCGGTATGCTTATGTCAGAGGTCATTATCAAGGGACTCAAGAAGGTCTACGACAACAAGGTGACGGCTGTGCACGACGTCAACCTCCACATCGCGGACAAGGAATTCATCGTCCTGGTCGGCCCCTCCGGCTGCGGAAAGTCCACCACCCTGCGCATGGTCGCCGGTCTGGAGGACATCAGCGGCGGCGAGCTGTACATCGACGGCAAGCTCTGCAACAACGTCGCGCCCAAGGACCGCGACATCGCCATGGTGTTCCAGAGCTACGCCCTCTACCCCCACATGAGCGTCTATGAGAACCTGGCCTTCGCGCTGAAGCTGCGCAAGGTCCCCAAGGATGAGATCGACAAGAAGGTCCGCGAGGTCGCGGAGATCCTCGGCATCACCCAGTACCTGGAGCGCAAGCCCAAGGCGCTGTCCGGCGGTCAGCGTCAGCGTGTCGCCATCGGCCGCGCCATGGTCCGCGATCCGAAGGTGTTCCTGATGGACGAGCCCCTCAGCAACCTGGACGCCAAGCTGCGTAACCAGATGCGCGCGGAGATCATCAAGCTGAGAGCGCGCATCAACACCACCTTCATGTACGTCACCCACGACCAGACCGAGGCCATGACCCTGGCCGACCGTATCGTGATCATGAAGGACGGCTACGTGAACCAGATCGGCACGCCCCAGGATCTGTTCAACAAGCCCGTGAACCTGTTCGTCGCCGGCTTCATCGGCATGCCCGTCATGAACTTCTTCGACGGCTGCAAGCTGCTGCTCGAGGACGGCAAGTACTACGCCGAGATCCGCGGCGTCAAGTTCGAGCTCGACGAGTTCCAGCAGAAGGCTCTGAAGCAGAACGGCCAGCAGCCCTGCAACATCATCGCCGGCATCCGCCCGCAGCACGTCACCGTGGGCGAGGGCCAGCTGAGCGCAACCATCGAGGTCAGCGAGATGATGGGCTCCGAGTACAACATCCACGCCCGCAGCGGCGACGACGAGGTCGTCATGGTCATCCCGACCGTCGATCTGCACACCGACGTGAGCATGGGCAAGACCGTCCAGTTCAACACCAAGCCCGCCCTGATCCAGCTCTTTGACAAGGAGAGCGGCAACAACCTGATCTGGTACGACAAGGAGAGCGCCGACGCCGACGCGCCCGTCTGCAAGGTCTATCAGTTCTGAGAACAATTTTCATCGCGCCAACTCCCCGCCCCGCCGTCGGCGGGGCGGGGTTTGTTCGAGAGCAGAGGATCGTTTCGGTCCTAACCGACGGAATCACGCCGCTGTAGGGGCGCTTCCCAAAGCGCCCGTACGTCGGATTATGCCTTCCGTTCGATGCTTCCCCTACGGACAAATCATAAGCTCTCGCATCGTCCGCCCGCTTTCAGCGGACGGCGGGCGCTTTGGGAAGCCCCCCTACAGAGCATCTTATTAACGGTTTACATTCCCTGCTCCGTTTACGAATCCAACAGGAAGGAACCATATTTTATGAAAGATATCATCACCATAGGCGAGCTGCTGGTCGACCTGACACAGACTGAAATCGACAAGCTGGGCATCCGCCGCTTCGCCGCCAACCCCGGCGGGGCGCCGGCGAACGTGGCCGTCGCCGCGGCACGGCTGGGGGCCTCCGCCGGCTTCATCGGCAAGATCGGCGCGGATACCTTCGGGCGCGACCTCCGGACCGTGCTGGAACGCGACGGCGTGGACGTGAGCGGCCTGTACGAGACGAGCGAGGCCCTCACCGCCGAGGCCGTCGTCAGCGTCAACGACACGGGGGAGCGCGGCTTTTCCTTCTACCGCAGCCCCGGCGCGGACGAGCTGTTGACCGAGGCCGAGGCCCTGGCCGCCTTGAAGGAGTGCCCGCGGGTGCTGCACTTCGGCTCCGTCTGCCTGACCACCGAACCGGCCCGCTCCGCCGTGCTGGGCGCGACCCGCTATGCCCATGAGCACGGCTCCTGGATCAGCTACGATCCGAACTACCGCGCCAGCCTGTGGTCCGATGAAGAGACCGCGCTCCGTTGGATGCGGGAGCCTCTGGGATGGGTGGATATTTTGAAGCTCTCCGAAGAGGAGCTGCCCCTGCTGACCGGCACCGCCGACCCGGAGGAGGGCACGCGCCTGCTGAGCGAACAGGGCGTTTCCCTGATCCTGCTGACCCTGGGCAGCGAGGGCGTGTTTTACCGCTGCGGGGCGCGCACGGGCCGCGTCTCCGGCGTGAACGTCCGCGTGGCCGACACGAACGGCGCGGGCGACACCTTCTTCGGCGCCTTCCTCCGCTGCCTGACCCGCCGGGAGCGCGGCGCGCTCCGGGATTTGGATACGGACGCGCTGGAGGAGATGCTGGACTTCGCGAACCACGCGGCGGCGCTGACCTGCTCCAAAGCCGGGGCGATCCCCGCGATGCCGCGGCTGGAGGACGTGGAGAAGTTCCGCGCCGAGCACGTCCGGCTGGAGCGCAGCGCCGAGGCGCGTCTGGAGCGCAGCTACGACGAGCTGCGGCGGCTGTTCCTGGGCCTCTACCACGGGGACGAGCAGGCCTTCGACTTCTTCCTGAACATGCTCCGCCGCTCCGCGGCCGAGCGCAAGGAACCCCTGCGCGAGCTGGACGCCCAGCGCATGAGCCATCCCGATTGGTACCGCTCCAACAAGCTGATGGGGATGATGCTCTACGTGGACGCCTTCGCCGGAAATCTGAAGGGCGTGCGGGAGAAGCTGGACTATCTCCAGGACTGCGGCGTGAACTACCTCCATCTCATGCCCCTTTTAAAAACCTCCGAGACCAAGGACAAGAGCGACGGCGGCTACGCCGTGGCGGACTTCCGCGCCGTCCATCCGCCTCTCGGCACCATGGAGGATCTGGAGGCGCTGGCGGACGACTGCCGTGAACGGGGCATCAGCCTGGCCCTGGACTTCGTGATGAACCACACCAGCGAGGAGCACGTCTGGGCCCGCTCCGCCCGGAAGGGCAACGCCACGGACCGCGCCCGCTACTTCTTCTATGACTCCTGGGACATCCCCGGCCGCTATGAGCAGACCGTCCCGCAGGTCTTCCCGACCACCGCGCCGGGCAACTTCACCTGGCTGGAGGACTGCAAGCAGCTCGTCATGACCACCTTCTATCCCTATCAGTGGGACCTGAACTACGCGAACCCGATGGTCCTCAACGACATGACGGAGAACCTGCTGTTCCTGGCGAACCGCGGCATGGACGTGATCCGGCTCGACGCGATCCCCTACATCTGGAAGGAGCTGGGGACCCAGTGCCGCAACCTGCCCCAGGTCCACACCCTGGCGCGGCTGCTGCATCTGGCCTGCTACGTGGTCTGCCCCGGCGTCCTGCTGCTGGGCGAGGTGGTCATGGAGCCCAGCAAGGTCGCGCCCTACTTCGGCAGCCCGGAGGCTCCGGAGTGCCAGATGCTCTACAACGTGACGACCATGTGCACCACCTGGCACACCTTGGCGACCCGCGACGTGCGGCTGCTGCGGCGGCAGATCGAGCAGGTCAGCGCCCTCCCGAAGCACGGCGTGTTCCAGAACTATCTGCGCTGCCACGACGATATCGGCTGGGGCCTGGATTATCCCTGGCTCAGCGCTTTCGGCATCCGCGAGGTCAGCCACAAGCGCTACCTGAACGACTGGTTCACCGGCAACTGGCCGGGTAGCTGGGCGCGGGGCGAGCTTTACAACGACGATCCCCGCCTGGGCGACGCACGGCTCTGCGGCACCACCGCCAGCCTTTGCGGCATGGAGACGGATGAGGCTCTCGGCCTGCAATGTGACGAGATGCTCCACGCCTGGATGCTGACCCAGAGCGGCATCCCGGTGCTGTACAGCGGCGACGAGCTGGGCCAGTTCAACGACTACAGCTACCATAAGAACCCGGAGAAACGGGACGACAGCCGCTATCTCCACCGGGGCGACTTCGACTGGGCGGCCGCGGAAAAGCGCCACGATCCTGCGACGCGCCAGGGCAAGCTGTTCGAGGCCCTGCGCCGTCTGGAACAGGCCAGGGCTTCGCACCCGGCCTTCCGCACCGACGCGCAGCTTGCGCTTTTGGACACCGGCTCCGACCAGGTCCTCGGCGTCCGGCGCAGCCTGGCGGGCCGCGCCGTGGCGGCGGTGTTCAACTTCTCCGAGCATCCCCACGACGTGCTCTGCCCCGCGGGAGAATTCCTCGCGGCCTCCGGCGCGGAGAGCGGCATCGAAGGCAGCATCCGCCTCGAGCCCTACGGCTACGCCTGGGTGGAAATGACCTGATCCCCGTTACAAATGAAAATGAAAAAAGCTCCTGCCCGCGGGCAGGAGCCTTTTTCGGTTTGAAAGGAAGAATTATCCGACGGACTTCGCAAGCACGACCTCGATCTCTTCGATGTCAAGGTATAGCATGGTTCCGCTGACGACGCCGACGAGAGACTCATCGTCCTCTTCGCTGAACAGCGTGAGCTCGGTGCCGTCCAGAGTCCATTTCAGATCGAACTCTTCACCGTCGTTGGTCCAGACCGCGGTGCCGTCCGGCTGGATCAGGATCATCAGCATTTCCTCCGCCTCGGAGACGGTGACCTCCGCCAGTTCGGCGTACTCCTCAATGGAGTAGCCCATGATGCTGTAGAGGTGATACAAACCGGAGATGTCGAGCTCCACGTCCTCGACCACCGCGCTGAGCAGCTCGCCGGTATCGTCGATCTTCACGACGAAGATGATGGGGCTGCTGCTGCGGATCTCGAACACGGCCGCGCAGGAGATGGTCTCGCCGGGCTCCACGTCCTCATAGCGGTTGGAATCCTCGTCCACGCTGTCGTCGGCGTAGCCGCTCTCCAGACCGTAGCCGTCCTGGAAGGCGTAGACCGTGGTGTCCATGAAGCAGGACTGCGCCTCGTCGCCGGTGTTCGTGTAATCGTAATACACGCGCAGCAGGGGAGCGCCGGACCAGTCGGTGGTGAACTCATAGCTCTGGATGCTGATCATGCCGTTCTCGGTATCCAGCTTGGCGAGGAAAGCGGGGATGGCGTCGTCCGTCTCAAAGACGAAGGGCTCCTCCGGCGCGTCGATGGGATCGCTCGGATCGATGTAATAGAGGATCACGTCGTCGTCATACAGATTGCTGAAGCGCACGCCGATCGTGCCGCCCTCGGGATCGTAGTTGATGAGACGGGTGGCGCGGATGGTCGCGCCGGGGAGCAGGTCGACGTCCTCGTAATCGTCCTCCGGGATCGCGTTGTCATAGACGTACGCGCTTTCCAGCTTCGCGCCGTCCTGCACGGCGTCGTAGTAGATCTCGCTGAACGCGGTGGCGATCTCGTCCGTGCCGTTGGTGAACTCGTAGTAGATGCGCATGACGGGTTCTCCGTCGTCGTCCTCGGTGGCCTCGGCGCCCAGGATCGTCACGTCGCAGCCCTCGATCGTGCCGCTGACGGGGCCGGTGGAGGGCTCGCCCTCAGGGATCTCGCCGTCGTCGGAGTTCAGCCATTCGGGCGTCTTGGCGCCGTTGACCAGGTAATCCTCCAGTTCGTCGCCGACCAGCTTCTCAAAGGTCATCGTGCCCTCTTCCATGTTGACGGTGAGAATGCCGTTCGCGTAGCTATAGGGCACGGACTCGCTGTCGCCCGATTCCTCGTCCACCAGGGTGAGCTCCGCTTCGGCCCAGTTGACGGTCGTCTTTTCCCCCATGATGTCCATATTGCCGGTGCCGCCCTCTTCGATCGTCATGTAATAGGTGATGCCGAAGGCCTCCAGCATGCTCATCAGGTCGGTCTCCCCGTCCTCTTCCGAGGCGCTGGTCATGTTGGTCAGCTTGTAGACGCCGACGACGCTGTCAGCGGCGGGCGCCTCGGTCGCCGGGGCCGGGGTCTCGGTGTTGGTCTTCTGCCCGGGGTCCGGGGTCGTGGTGGTGCTCCCGCCGCAGGCCGCCAGGGCCAGAGCGAGCGAGAGCGCGCAAAGAATCGCAAAAATCTTTTTCATTTTTCCTCCTTTGGACGGACGTGCCGTCCGGTCCGCATATTGGATTCTGCACTCTTATTATATCTGCTCCGAAAGGAAAATCAACAAATAATTTTGAATATTTCGTCGGAAGGGCACAAATTACCCGCCGATCGTGCGCAGCGCGTCGGCGTAGAAGGTCTCCATCTCCTCCCAGGTGGGGAATACCGCGATGAAGTAACGGTTGCCCATCGCGCCGGAGAGGGCGTCGGGGATGCGCCCGGCCATGCGGAGCTGTCTGGAATAGCGCAGGGTCAGCGCCCCGTCGCTGAGAGAGAACTCCTTTCCGTCGCGCCGTCCCACGAAGGCGCACCAGCCGTGCTCGCCCTGCTCCTTCATGCTCGAGCCGAAGGCGATCATGTCCGCCCAGATCTTGTATACGTCGGTGCTGTTGGCGTAGTTCATCATATCCGGGGAGAAGCCGCCGCAGGGGCGCATGTTGACCTCCAGGGCCACCACGTCGCCGCGCTTGCCCAGGTGCTGGTCCTCGGTGAGGCGGAAGAACTCGAAGTGGACAAAGCGGGCCTTCACGCCGAAGGACTTCACCGCGGCGCGTCCCGCCGCCCGCACGTCCTCGGCCAGGTCCTTTACGATATAATAAATGGAGTTGTCGCCGTTGTTCACGGTGTCCATGATGGAGTTGGGCGTCACGTTACCGGTCTCGAAGATCGGCTCGCCGTTCTGGTCGATGATCGCGTCGTAGCTGTTGACCTCCGCCGCGACGTACTCCTCCATGATGTAGCGGACGCCCGGCTCGCGGTTGGCGAGGAAGTCGTCCAGCTCCGCGGTGGTGTCCAGCTTGTAGGTGTGGCTGGCGCCCACGCCGTTGTCGGGCTTGACGATGACGGGGAAGCCCACGGAGCCGATGAAGGCCAGGCAGCCGGTGCGCCCGTCCACGATGTGCCAGCGGGCGGCGGGGATGCCGGCGCGGTGGTAATACTCCTTCATGCCGCTCTTGAATTTGATGCGCTCTAAGTCCTCCACGTGCCAGCCGGTGGGGACGTTGTAGTCGGTGCGGAGCATCGCGTCCCGCTCCAGCCAGTATTCGTTGTTGCTCTCGAGGTAGTCGATCCGCCCGTACTTGCCGATGAAGAAGCCGACGGCGCGGTAGACCTCGTCGTAGTTCTCCAGCGTGGAGACCTTGTAATACTCCGCAAGGCTGGCGCGCAGCTCCGGCATCAGCTCGTCATAGGGCTGATCGCCGACGCCCAGCACCCGCAGGCCGTTGTTGCTCAGCTCGCGGCAGAACTTCCAGTAATTGGTCGGGAAGTTGGGGGAGATAAAGATAAAGTTTTTCATATTGGTTGACTCCTTTCATTCCAACAGATGCGGGATATGGTACTCGACCTGCTTGTACCACCAGTCCCAGTCGTGGCCGCTGTCCCAGCCCCAGACGTCGACCCAGATGCCGATGCCCTTCTCCGCGAAGATGTCCCGGAGCCGGAGCGTGGTGTCCGGCAGCTCCCAGGGCCCCGTGCCGACCACGATGATCGCGTGATGCGCCGGGTGGTTGTAGAGCTCCATATAGGGATGATCGGCGGGCATGTTCGCCATATAGTCCACCGGACTGTTCAGGTAGACCCGCTCGTCGCTGTAGTCCCCGAAGCCGTAGGCCGCGGTATAGATGCCGCTGAGGGCCAGGAGCCCGTCGAAGAGGTCGGGGCGGCGGAGGTAGAGGTTCACCGCGTGGGTCGCCCCCAGGGAGCAGCCGAAGGCGATGATCCCGGGCGGCTTGTCCCATCCGTTCCGGGCCATGCAGAGCCCGCGGAGGAAGGGCGCGACCTCGTTGAAGAGGTACTGCATCCACTGCTCGTGCCGCCAGCTCCGCCAGCCCAGGTCCCCGCCGTAATTGCTCCAGGTCTCCCGGTCCAGGGTGTCCACCGCGCAGACCATCACCTGCCCGCTCTCGATCCAGGGGGACCATTTTTCCGCCATGCGGAAGTTTTCAAAATCGAAAAAGCGCCCGTCCTGGCAGGGCACGAAGAGCACGGGCCGCCCCGCGTGTCCATAAATTTTCAGCTCCATTTCGCGGTCCAGCGTGGGGCTGTACTGCCGGAAATATTGGGTCTCCATCTGTCACATCACTCCTCGTCACTCGAATCGTCGTCTGTGGGCGGGTCCTCCGGGGGCTCATAAAAAAGCGCAGGCAGGAAGAAGGGGATCTGCCGCTCCCAGCTCGCCTCGCAGTGCTCCCCGCCGGGGACCATGCGGAAGGTGAGCAGCGCGCCCCGGTCCAGCAGGGCGGCGGCGGTGCGCTTGAGGGAGTTCAGCTTGCCCGTGCCGGGGCCAAGCTCTTTTTCCCCATAGTCCATGTAGACCACCGTGCCGGGGGCGAAGTCCGTCCGCTTGATGAGCGGGATGATCCGCCCGTCCGTCAGGTAGACGGAGGGGGAGAGGGCCGCGGCGCGGGAGAAGACCCCGTTGAAGGCCGAGACCGCGTAGAGGCTCATCAGCCCGCCCATGCTGCTGCCCGCGATCCAGGTGGCCTCCCGATCCGGGATCGTGGGGTAGCGGCGGTCGATCTCCGGCTTGAGGGTCTCGACCAGCCAGCGCATGAATTTATGACCCTTGCCCCGGATCAGGCCGTAGGGCGGCGCGTAGAAGGTGAAGGGGGAATATTCGCTCAGCCGCGCGTGGGGCGGACGGTGGTCGCAGTCGATCCCGACGACGATCAGCTCCGTGCCCGTGACGTCCAGATAGTCCCCCATGCCCCAGCTTTTGCCGTAGGTCGCCGTTTCGTCGAAGAACAGGTTGTGCCCGTCGAACATGTACAGCACCGGGAACCGCGCCTCCGGGTCCTCCGCGGCCCGGTCCGGCACGTACACCCACACGTCCCGCGGCGCCCGGCCCGTCAGGGGACGGACGGGAATGGTCCAGTTGTCTATCATAGCAAATAACTCCTAACTCCTAACTCATAACTTCTAACTCTTCCGCATACCCTCTGGTATCACAACACCACAGGAGGAACCGCCATGGACGAGATGCGAAACGGGAACAGGGTATTTCTGCGCGGAACGGTGGGGGAGGCCCCCGCCTTTTCCCACGAGAGCCGGGGCGAGCGCTTCGACCGCTTCACGCTGGACGTGGAGCGCCTGAGCGGGACGGTGGACCGCATCCACGTCCTCGCGCGGCATTCGCTGCTGGACGAGCTGGAGCTGCCGGGGCCGGAGGCGGGGGCGAAGCTCTGCGTCAGCGGCGAGCTGCGCAGCTTCAACAACCGGAGCGGTGTCGGCGCGCGGCTGGTGATCTCCACGTTCGCCCGCGCTCTCTGGTTCGACGAGGGAGCGGACGCCAACGAGGTCCAGCTCGCCGGGACCCTGTGCAAGGCCCCGAATCACCGCATGACGCCCCTGGGCCGGGAGATCTGCGACCTGATGCTGGCGGTCAACCGCCGCTCCGGGCGCAGCGACTACTTACCCTGCATCGCCTGGGGCAGCGCGGCCCGCGCGGCGGCGGGCTGGGCGGTGGGGGACACGGTCCGTCTGGACGGGCGCATCCAGAGCCGGGCCTACACCAAGACCGTGGACGGCGAGAGTGTCGAAAAGACCGCCTACGAGGTCTCGATCCTGACGATCTCCCGTACCGGACCGATGTAGAATTTTCCTTCGGCTGCCGGGAAAGCCTTCGAGCAAAATGCACAAAAGAATCGGATAAAGGGGCGGAAGTACAACTCCCGCCCCATTATCAATTCCGCCTTATTATAAACCATGACCGCACAAAATGCAAGAGGAAAATGAAAAAAACTGTTTGCAATTCCCACACGATTCGGTTATTATGGATAAGCAACAAGGGTACATTTTGTGCAGGTTATACTAAATGTACCATACGTCCGAAACATTACAAAACAAATTATTAACACAAAGGAGAGAGCAACAACATGGAAAATCTGATCTGGCTGGCTCCGATCCTGGCGCTGATCGCTCTGTGCTTCGCTTTTGTCAAGACCATGAAGGTCTCCAAGGCGGACCCCGGCACCGAGCGGATGCGTGAGATCTCTGGCAGCATCGCGGAGGGCGCCCGCGCCTTCCTGTTCGCGGAGTACAAGATCCTCGTCATATTCGTAGCGATCCTGTTCGTCCTGATCTGCGTCTTTATCAGCTGGAAGACGGCCGTCTGCTTCCTGGTGGGCGCGGTCTTCTCCGTCGTGGCCGGTTACGTCGGCATTAACGTGGCGACCAAGGCCAACGTCCGCACCGCCAACGCGGCCCGCACCGGCGGCATGAACCGCGCGCTGGGCATCGCCTTCTCCGGCGGCTCCGTCATGGGCATGTGCGTCGTCGGCCTCGGCCTGCTGGGCGCGTCCCTGATCTACGTCGTCACCAAGGACCCTGAGATCCTCACCGGCTTCTCCCTGGGCGCTTCCTCCATCGCCCTGTTCGCCCGTGTGGGCGGCGGCTTCTACACCCTGGCCGCCGACGTCGGCGCGGACCTGGTCGGCAAGGTCGAGGCGGGCATCCCCGAGGACGACCCCCGCTACCCCGCCGTCATCGCCGATAACGTGGGCGACAACGTGGGCGACGTGGCCGGCATGGGCGCCGACCTGTTCGAGAGCTACGTCGGCGCGCTGGTCTCCGCCCTGACCCTGGGCGTGGCCGGCATCGCCTTTACCGAGTCCTTCACCGGCGCCGGCGCGGTGTTCCCGCTGGTCCTGGCCGCCGTCGGCATCCTGGCGAGCATCGTCGGCTGCTTCTTCGTCCGCGGCGACGACAACTCCAACCCCCACAAGGCTCTGAAGATGGGCTCCTACGTCTCCGCCGTCGTGGTGGTGATCCTGTCCATCATCCTCAGCAAGGTATTTTTCAACAGCTTCAACCCCGCCATCGCGATCATCGCCGGTTTGATCGTCGGCCTGATCATCGGCATCGTCACTGAGATCTACACCTCCGGCGATTACAAGTCCGTCAAGAAGATCGCGCAGCAGTCCGAGACCGGCGCTGCCACCACGATCATCCAGGGTCTGGCCGTCGGTATGCACTCCACCGTCGTTCCCATCATCCTGATCTGCGTCGGCATCTTCGTCGCCTACAAGGTCTCCGGCCTGTACGGCATCGCGCTGGCCGCCGTCGGCATGCTGAGCACCACCGGCATCACCGTCGCGGTCGACGCCTACGGCCCCATCGCCGATAACGCGGGCGGCATCGCCGAGATGAGCAAGCTGCCGAAGGAAGTCCGCAACATCA
>JAFSRS010000142.1 GCA_017445985.1 Oscillospiraceae bacterium
AGGGGCCGCCGCCCTCGGCGGCCCGTTTTCCTGATACCCTCCCAGGCATACGGGCCGCCGAGGGCGGCGGCCCCTACAACATAGTTTCATGTTTCAGCGTCCCCCCACAGGGGGAATTTTTCATGCCCTTCCGGTCGTTCGTATGACTTTCACAGCAGATTCCCGAACAATTTGATTTTTCTTGTTGAATTCCCCGAAAGTTATCAGATATTTACAAATTTCCGCATATTTGTCCAGTGGCAATCTTTGACGGATGCTTGTATAATGTGTTCAGTTATCGCCCGGAGAACTCTGCTGTTTTTTGGGCAAATACGACAAGTCAAAGAGGAGGAAACAAACATGAAAAAGGCATTGTCTCTGATCCTTGTCCTCGCGCTGGCGGCGGCGCTGCTCGCCGGCTGCGGCGGCACGACCACCCAGACCACCACGACCAACACCCAGACCACCACGACCAACACCCAGACCACCACCAATGAGCCCGCTCCCGCGAACACCGACGGAACCGCGAACGAGCCCGCTCCCGCCGAGCCCGCCAAGGAGCTCACCCGCGTCCAGGCGATCATCGCCGAGGCGCAGACCATGAGCCTGGAGGAGCTGGCGCGCAAGGCCATCGAGGAGAGCAACGGCAAGACCTTCTACGGCGTGGGCAACTCCAGCCGCGGCAAGAGCGCTCTGCCCCTCTTCATCGAGTATCTGCAGAGCATCGACGCCAACTATACCATGGACTATGAGTGGCAGCAGCCGAAGAACAACAAGATCTTCGACCAGCTCCAGGCCGACAGCCTGAAGGACGAGGGCACCTTCGCCATGACCCTGATCCAGGACGGCAACCAGATCGAGAGCAAAATGGTCAAGACCGGCGTTCTGGACACCTTCATCCCGAAGGACTGGGCCGAGGCCAACGGCACCACCCCCGACGCCGTCACCGGCTACCTGGCGCTCCAGACCCTGAACAAGGTCTTTGAGTACAACTGCTGCGGCGAGAAGACCTATGACAACTGCTGGGACTTCGTCGCCCCCGGCGAACACGGCCTGTTCATGGACATCGACTCCGAGATTGTCGGCAAGAACTTCCTGTACATGCTGACCGCCGACAAGTATTCCACCTGGCTGAAGGAGGCCTATGACGCCCTGCCCGCCGACGAGCAGGCGCAGTTCCAGCCCACCATCGATGAGATGGCCCGCGACGCCGCCGACCTCGGCCTGGGCGAGAACGGCAAGTACGGCCTGGCCTGGATCAAGCTCTGGGTCGAGAGCTATCAGGCCCAGACCGACGACGGCCCGATCTGCAACATCCTTGTGGATAAATCCGCCGTGGACCAGTTCGGCCTGATCGTGTACTCCAAGCTCCGCTCCGTCGAGGAGTCCGACAGCGTCTCCGTCAACAACATCAAGGTCGCGGCCTATCAGGACGGCTACACCGGCATCGGCGGCTACGGCTACTGCCACTATCTGTTCGTCACCGACAACAGCCCGCTGCCCTGGACCGCCTGCGCCTTCATCGCCTACATGACCTGCACCGTGGACGGCTTCTCCGCCTGGGGCAAGGACATGGGCGGCTACAGCTCCAACCCCGTGGTCGCCGAGGGCACTGAGGCCAAGTACGGCCACTCCACCGGCGGCGGCGACGACTTCCCCGCCAAGAACGACCGTGGCTATGACTGGTGGACCACCACCGGCGAGCTGGTGCTTGAGGACCCCGCTTACTGCGCCTCCGTCGCCTTCACCGTCGGCAGTTGGATCGAGATGCTGGACAAGTATCAGGGCTAAAAAAAATGGGCAACAGGTAATAGAGATAAGTAACATGTGACAGGTAACAGGTAACGGTACCCCTACCCCGCTGCCTGTTACCTGTTGCCCATTTCATTGAGAGGAGTGAGGCTATGAATCAGTCGTCAATCCTTGGCAACAGGCTGAAAACTTTCTTTTCCAAGCCCTACAACGTGATACTGCTCCTGCTGGGCATCGTGCTCAGCTTCACGACCATCGCGCCGATCATCGCCATTCTGGAGGACACGGTCAAGATCCATCCGGGCACGGTGGACGCCAACATCACCGGGCAGGTGAGCGGCTATTCCTTCGCCAACTATATGGACCTATTCACGAACCGGCTGGCGGCCCGGAAATACCTCTGGACCCCCCTGCTGAACACGGTCTATCTCTCCGTCGGCACCTGCGTCGTCTCCATCCTCTTCGGCGGCATCGTCGCCTTCCTGGTGACGCGCACGAACCTGGCCTGGCGGAAATACATCAGCTCCATCTTCATCTTCCCCTACATCATGCCCCAGTGGACCCTGGCCGTGGTGTGGCAGAACCTGTTCAACTCCAACGCCGTGACCGGCACCAGCAACGGCCTGCTGGCCTCGCTGTTCGGGATCACGATGCCGATCTGGTGGTGTAAGGGTCTGTTCCCAAGCTTGATGGTGCTGGGCCTGCACTACGCGCCCTTCGCCTATATCCTGATCGGCGGCATCTTCCGCAACATGGACGCGAACCTGGAGGAGGCCGCGACGATCCTGGACACCCCCAAGTGGAAGATCATGACCCGCGTGACCCTGCCGATGGTGAAGCCCGCGATCCTC
The DNA here is from genome assembly GCA_017445985.1 of Oscillospiraceae bacterium. GTDB lineage: Bacteria > Bacillota > Clostridia > Oscillospirales > Oscillospiraceae > RGIG7114. The sequence goes on from JAFSRS010000142.1 coordinate 2,583, forward strand.
TCGACGATCCTGTTGGTCTTTGGTTCGGCCATGGGCTCCTACCCCGTACCGCACTACCTGAACCTGAACACCCTGAGCACGATGTACATCTCGATGAACTCCTCCCGCACCGGCGAGGCCAGCATCCTGGCGATCATCATGATGATCTTCGGCGTGGCGATCATGCTGCTCAACCAGTTCAGCCTGAAGAGCCGCAAGAACTACACCACGGTCACCGGCAAGTCCGGCCAGATCAGCAAGATCAACCTGGGCGCGGGCAAGTACGTCATCGCGCTGATCCTCGTGATCATCACCTTCTTCACCAGCATCTTCCCCATCGTCTCCTTCGCCTTTGAGACCTTCCTGCCGAACCCCGGCGACTACTCCTTCCTCTACACCGGCGACGCCAGCAACCTGACGACGAAGTGGTGGCTGACCGCGGAGAACGTCACCGAGATGGGCATGTACGGTCAGAAGGGCATCCTCTACAACTCGACGATCTGGCACGCCTTTCTCGGCACCCTGCTCACCAGCGTGGCCTGTGCCCTGCTGGCGGGCACCATCGGCACCCTGATCGGCTACGCGGTGGCGAAGCAGCGCCGGAGCCGCTGGGCGAACTACGTCAACTCCATCGCCTTCCTGCCCTATCTGATGCCCTCCATCGCCGTCGGCGTCGCGTTCTTCATCCTGTTCTCCAACAAATATCTGAATCTGTACAACACCTACACCCTGCTGATCATCACGGGTACGGTCAAGTATATCCCCTTCGCCTCCCGCAGCTCGCTGAACAGTATGCTGCAGCTTTCCGGCGAGATCGAGGAGGCCGCCATCATCCAGGACGTGCCCTGGATCAAGCGCATGACCCGCATCATCATCCCCATCCAGAAAAGCAGCATCATCAGCGGCTATCTGCTGCCCTTTATGACCTGCCTGCGCGAGCTGAGTCTGTTCATGCTGCTCTGCGTCCAGGGCTTCATCCTCTCGACCACGCTGGACTACTTCGACGAGATGGGCCTCTACGCCTTCTCCAGCGGCATCAACCTGATTCTGATCATCACCATCCTGGTCGCCAACGGCATCGTCAACAAGGTCACGGGGGCCAGCCTTGACAAGGGAATAGGAGGATAAACACATGCCGAAGATCGTACTTGAGCACATCACCAAGCGTTGGGACAAGTTCTACGCCGTGGACGACCTGGACCTCGTGATCGAGGACAACGCCTTCGTCACGCTGCTGGGTCCCTCCGGCTGCGGCAAGACCACCACGCTTCGCATGATCGCGGGTCTGGAGACCCCGACCACGGGCCGGATCACCATCGGCGACACCGTGGTGTTCGACTCCGAGGCAGGCATCAACATCCCGCCCAACAAGCGCAAGGTCGGCTTCCTGTTCCAGAACTACGCGCTCTGGCCCAACATGACCGTGTACCAGAACATCTCCTTCGGCCTGAGCAACGTGAAGGAGGAGCTTCCGAAGATCGACCACGACGCCCGCCGCAACGCCCAGCTTTTGAAGGCCCTGCGCCGCCCGGACGAGATCGTAAAGACCATTCAGGACTGCGTGGACAAGAACGGAAAGCTGGACGCGAAGCGCGCGGAGATCAAGCTCATCGACCGCTATGATATCTCTATGACCGGCGCAAAGACGATCATGGGCTGGAAGCTGCACGAATCCGCCAGCGTGAACGCCGACGCCGAGGCCCGCATCAAAGAGCTGGAGGCCGCGCAGAAGGCCGCCGCGGACAAGGCGAAGGCCGAGGGCTGCTCCCTCAGCGAGGATTTCACCTATATGAAGGACGGCAAGCCCGTCACCGCCGTGCGCAAGCTGACGAAGGAGGAGATCGACCTCTCCGTCCGCCGCGTCAGCCGCATCGTCAAGATCGGTATGTTCATGGATCGCTACCCCGCCGAGCTCTCCGGCGGCCAGCAGCAGCGCGTCGCCATCGCCCGCACCCTCGCCCCGGAGCCCAGCGTCCTGTTCATGGACGAGCCCCTCAGCAACCTGGACGCGAAGCTGCGCCTCGAAATGCGCTCGGAGCTGCAGCGCCTGCACATCGAGACCGGCAGCACCTTCGTCTACGTCACCCACGACCAGATGGAGGCCATGACCCTCGCCACCAAGATCTGCCTGATCGAGAACGGCCTCTTGCAGCAGTACGAGGCCCCGCTCACGGTCTACGGGCGCCCGGCCAACACCTTCGTCGCGGACTTCGTCGGCAATCCGGCGATCAACTTCATCGAGGCGAAGGCCGAGCAGAACGGCAACGGCAGCCTGAGCCTGGAGCTGCTGGACGGCAGGATGGGCGTCTTTACGCCGAATGAGCCGGTCTTTCTGAAGGACTGGTACGCCGCCGCGGACAAGGCCGACGCGGAACGCGCGGCGGCTCTGGCGGAGAAGGCGAAGCAGAAGGGCTTCGTGGAAAAGGGCAACAAGGACAGCGTGTTCCGCTATCACGTCGCCAAGGTCAACGAGATCGAGGACCTGGGGGACGAGCCGGTGCTCTCTGACGAGGATCTGGTGCTGGGCGTGCGCCCCGAGTTCATCGAGATCTCGAAATACGGCAGCATCGAGGGCGAGATCTACTCCGCCATGCCCACCGGCATGGAGACCACCGTCCGCATCCGCGTGGGCGAGCTGCTTTTGACCGGCGTGGTCTTTGGCGGCGTGCTGTATCAGATCGGGGAAAAGATCCGCTTCTCCTTCCGTGGGGACGACGTCGTGCTCTTCTCCCGCCGGAACGGCAGGCTGATCGCGCAGGGCAAGCTGACAGTGAAATGAGTTCATCACGGAGAGACGTAGCCGCCATTTGAGGCGGCAAAGGAGTCTGTTTTATGATCCGTGCAATCATTGTAGACCCGGATGAGACCGTGCGGCGGGACACCGTTCACGCGCTGGAGCACTGCGGCGTGCCCTGCGCCGTGGTCGGGGAGGCCGACCGGGGCCAGACCGCCCGGACGCTGATCGCGGAAAAGCGGCCTCAGCTCGTCATCAGCGAGCTGGAGCTGCCCGACATGAGCGGGATCGAGCTGCTGCGCCAGCTCCGCGGGACGGAGGTGGAGGGCGAGTTCATCTTCCTATGCACCCGGCAGGACTTCGTCACCGTGCGGGCTGCCCTGCGTCTGGGCGCGGCGGACTATCTTTTGAAGCCTCTGTCGCAGAACGAGCTGGCGGAGGCGCTGCAGCGGGTGATCCTCCGGCGCAGCTCGCCCTCCAACGCCCGCCTGATCGTCGTGCAGGCCCGGCAGGAGAACCGCTACGTATCCGAGGCCATCCGCTATATCGCCGCGCACTACAGCGAACCGGGGCTCTCCGTCCGCTCCATCGCCCGGGCCCTGGACCTCAGCGAAGGGCATCTCAGCCGCCTGTTCAAGGAAAAGACCGGCTACACGATGAAGAACTACCTGACCCTCTACCGCATGGGCATCGCCGAGGACCTGCTCAGCGACTGCCGCAGCCGCGTGTATGAGACGGCCAAGCAGGTTGGATATCAGGACGTGGCCTACTTCTCCAACACCTTCAAGCGCGTCGTGGGCGTCTCCCCGACAGAATACCGGAACGTCCGGAAGTAAGAAAACCCTTTCGTCAAAAAACCAGCCGCCCCACCTGGGACGGCTGGTTTCAGTTTGAATACGTTCCTGCCGTTACGCTGCCTTATCCTAAGGCCTGATGAAGCGTTCCAGTGTCTCGAACAGCAGGTCCGGCTCCACGGGCTTGGCAAGGTGGGCGTTCAGGCCCGCCTGCAGGCTGCGCTGCACGTCCTCGTCCAGGGCGTTGGCGCTCAGGGCGATGATCGGGATCGTTTCCGCGTCGGGGCGGCCGGAGGCGCGGATGGCTCGCGTGGCCTCAAGGCCGTCCATCTCCGGCATCCGCATGTCCATCAGCACCGCGTCGTAATAGCCCGCCGGATGGCTCTCATACAGGTCGACGGCGATGCGCCCGTTCTCGGCGTGGTCCGACTCCATCCCGCGCATTTCCAGCACCATCTGGACGATCTCCGCGTTGATCGGCATGTCCTCCGCCAGCAGGATGCGTCTGCCGTCCAGCTCGGCCTTTTTCGGCGCGGCGCGGCCCTGCCGTTTCCCGATCGCGGAGCGGAGCTCGTCCAGCAGGCTGCCGGGCTCCAGCGGTTTTTCCAGGATGGCGTCCACGCCTGCCCGCGGCGCCTCGTCCGCGATCTCGTCCCAGCTGTAGCTGGTCATGATCAGGACCGGAGCCTCGTCGCCGACCAGTTCCCGGATGCGGCGCGTGGTCTCCACCCCGTCCATCTCCGGCATCACCCAGTCGATCAGGTAGAGATGATAGTCGTTGCCCCGGGCGTGACGAAGCCGCGAGAGCTCCATTGCCTCCGCGCCGGACTTCGCCAGCTCGCAGCGGATCCCGAGCTTGTTCAGGACCAGCTCCGCGCTCTCGAGGGCGATGGGATCGTCGTCGATCACCAGCACGGTCGTGTCCTTCGGCAGCTCGACCGCGTCCTCCGCCGGACCCTTCCGGCGGTCGGACTCGCCCAGGGGCACGGTCACCGTGAAGGTGGTCCCGACGCCCTTCTCGCTCTCGACCTCGATCTGCCCGTTCATCATCTCCACCAGGTTTTTCGTGATCGGCATCCCGAGGCCGGTGCTGCGGTACTTGCTGGTGGTGGTGGCGTCCTCCATGCTGAAGGGATCGAAGACGTGGGGCAGATAGTCCGCGCTCATGCCGACGCCGTTGTCCCGGACCGTCAGCTTCACCGTGGCCTTGCCCTGATAGCGCTGGCCCTCCTCGACGCGGAAGCACACCGTGCCGCCCTCTGGCGTGAACTTCACGGCGTTGTCCAAAATATTCAGAACGACCTGCTTGAGCTTGTTCCCGTCGCCGATGAAATATTCGTCCAGCTCCCCCGCCGTCTCGCTCTCGTAGCGCAGACCCTTCTCCCGGCACTGGCCGCCGACGATCACGTTGACCTGCTCGAGCAGCTTCGTGAAGGAGAACTCCTCGTTGCGGAGCGTCATGCGGCCCGACTCGATGCGGGACATGTCGAGGATGTCGTTGATGATCTCCAAAAGGTGCTGCGCGGCATCGCCGATCCGGTTCAGATAGCCACGGGTCTTTTCCGACACGGCGGGATCGTTCAGCGCGATGGTTTTCAACCCGATCACCGCGTTCATCGGCGTGCGCAGCTCGTGGCTCATGCTGGACAGGAAGGCGGTCTTGGCCTTGCTGGCCTGCTCCGCCGCGTTCAGCGCGTCGCTCAGGGTCTTCTGCTCCAGCATTTCTTTCCGGGTCAGCAGGTCCACGTCCGCGAAGCCGATGCCGATGCTGTGGACCATGTGATCGTCCCGGTCCTCGGGGTGCCGCACGCCCGCGATGCGGACCATCTCGTAGGTCTCACGCCCGCCGCGTTGGACCATATAGCGGTAGGAGATGACCCGTTCCTCCTGCAGCGCCTCCCGGATATTGTCCGGCTGGATGAAACGCAGGAACTCCGCGCGGTAGGGCTCCGTGACGTATTGCTCGCAGTAGGCCTCCGCAGCCCGCAGATAGTCGAACTGCCGGCCCGGCTCGAGGTCCGTAAATTCGCTCTGCGCCTCGTAGCAGACGCCGCGGCCCTGGTCCAGATTCACGATGAAAATCCTCTTTGTGGAAAAAACCGACGCGCCGCAGCAGATAGCCCAGCAGGATGATCGCCAGAAAGCCGCCCGCGCGGGTCAGGATCTGAGTCATTCTTTTTGTTTCTCCTTGTGATTTGATAGCTCCGTCAGCAGGCCCTCGCAGCCGGCCAGAACGTCGTCCCAGGTCGCGTCGAAGTCGCCGGTGTACCAGGGGTCCGCGACCTCCTGTCCCGGCCGTCCCGCGTGGTCGAACAGGAGCGTGATCTTCCCCTCGGGGTCCCCTCCGGCGATCCGCAGGATATTCCGGAGGTTGGCGTGATCCATGCCGAGGATCAAGTCATGATCGGAATAGTCCCGCCGCGTCATCTGCCGGGCGGCGTGTCCCGCGCAGGAGACGCCGTGCTCCGCGAGCTTGCGCCGCGCGGGCGGGTACACGCCGTTGCCGAGCTCCTCCCGGCTCGTGGCCGCCGAGGCGATCTCAAAGTCCTCCGCCAGCCCCTTCCGGCGGACCAGCGCCTTCATCACGTATTCCGCCATGGGGCTGCGGCAAACGTTGCTGTGGCATACGAAAAGGATTCTTGTCATACCAATGTCATTTAGATAATGGCATTGGTAAGGGGCAAGTTAAGAAAGGGAATGAGCACATCGGAAACGGTGTGCTCATTTTCACGAAAAAGGGCACGACAAAAGAGCAGACAAAAGTCTGCCAAAAAAGCACTATTCGAGA
>JAFSRS010000143.1 GCA_017445985.1 Oscillospiraceae bacterium
GACGCGCTGCTGATGTGCGCGATCACGCTGCACAACGTCCCGGAGGGCATGGCCGTGGGGCTGGCCTTCGCCCTCGCCGCCCTGCACGGGGAGGGGCTGGCGGCGGCCTCGGCCCTGGCCCTGGGGATCGGCGTGCAGAACCTCCCGGAGGGGGCCGCCGTCGCCCTGCCGCTGCGCCGGGGGGGTCACGGGCGGGGCCGGGCCTTCGCGGAGGGCGTGCTCTCCGGCGCGGTGGAGCCGGTCTTCGGCGTCCTGACCGCCCTCGCCGCCGCGCTGACCCAGACCCTGCTCCCCTGGCTGCTCAGCTTCGCCGCCGGGGCCATGCTCTACGTGGTCGTCGCCGAGCTGGTCCCCCAGACCCGGTCCCGCAGCGGAGTCGCGGGGTTTTTCGCGGGCTTCCTGGTGATGATGATTCTCGACGTGGCGCTGGGATAGTTAATAGTGAATAGTGAAGAGTGAATAGTGAATAGTAGAGGTATCCCCTTCGGGGATAAATATAAAATTGTCGCGAAGCGACACCACAACTATTCACTATTCACTCTTCACTCTTCACTTTGATTTGACTATTCCTCAAATCTATGCTATACTCCCAATTTGTAATATCCCAAAGACATTGGAGCGTGATCGATCCGCTATGGACGGAGACAGTATACTATCTGCCCTCATCCTTCTTTTTCTGCTGTTCGCGGCGGCGTACTTCGCCGTCTGTGAGACCGCCTTTGCCTCGGTGAGCCGGACGCGGCTGCGGACCGCGCTGGAGCACGGGGACCGCCGCGCGAAAAAGGCGATCTTCGTCACCGAGCACTTCGACAAAGCCATCACCACGATCCTCATCGGCACCAACATCGTCCACCTGACCGCGGCGGCCTACGTCACCGTGCTGGTCACGCGGCGCTGGGGCCTCAGCGCGGTGACGCTGAGCACCCTCATCACCACCGTGATCGTATTCCTGCTGGGCGAAATGCTGCCGAAGAGCATCGCCAAGAAGTACAGCGAGCGGTTCTCTCTGGGAACCGCGGCTTCGCTGTGCTTCTTTCTGCGCGTTTTTACCCCGATCTCCGCGCTGCTGACCGCCATCGGCAAGGGCGCGGCGAAGCTGACCCGGGGCGATGCCGAGGTCACGGTCACCGAGGACGAGCTCTACGACATCATCGACAGCATGACCGACGAGGGCGAGCTGGACGAGGACCAGGGCGAGCTGGTGAAGGACGCGCTGAGCTTCAGCGAGGTGACGGTCGAGAGCATCCTGACCGCCCGCGTGGACCTGGACGCCCTCCCGGTGGACGCGCCGCCGGAAAAGGTCATCGCCCTGATCAAATCCGCCCGGCACAGCCGCATCCCCGTGTATGAGGACTCCATCGACAACATCATCGGCATTTTGCAGGTCCGCAAATACATCAAGGCCTGGCTGCGGGACGGCGAGCAGACCGCGCTGCGCCCGCTGCTGGACCAGACCCTCTACATCCACCAGAGCACGAAGATCGACGAGCTGCTGCCCGTCATGAGCAGCCGCAAGCTGAACATGGCCGTCGTCACCGACAACTACGGCGGGACCCTGGGCGTCGTGACCGTGGAGGACATCCTGGAGGAGCTGGTCGGGGAAATTTGGGACGAGGAGGACGTGGTGATCGAGCCCTGCGTGGACAACGGCGACGGGAGCTATTCCTTCGCCGCCGACGTGGACGTGGAGGACGCCTTCGCCTTCATGGACTACGAGGACCCGGAGGAAGTTGACTTCTCCAACAAGCTTTTGAGCGAGTGGACCTACGAGCAGTTCGACCAGCTCCCGGAGACGGGGGACGGCTTCGACTACAACGGTCTGCGCGTCACCGTGCAGGAGATGGACGGCCACCGCATTTTGAAGCTGCGGATCGTGCCGCCCGCCCCGGCGGAGGGAGAGGAGGCGACGGAGGCATGACGAGCTGGTACGTAGCCGCCGCCGTGGTCTGCGTCGCCCTGTCGGCGTTCTTCTCCGCGTCGGAGATGGCGCTCTCCTCCGCGAACCGTATCCGCCTGAGCAATCTGGCGGAGGACGGGAATCGCGCCGCGGCCCTGGCCCTGAAGCTGATGGACCGCTTCGACGACGCCCTCGGCGCGATCCTGATCGGCAACAACTTCGTGAATATCGCCCTCAGCTCCATCGGCAGCGTGATCGCCATCAGCCTGTTCGGGGAGCGCTGGGCCTGGCTGAGCACCGTGATCGTCACCGTGACGGTCATCATCCTGGGCGAGACGGTCCCGAAGATCCTGGCGAAGCGCAACGCGAACCGCCTGCTGCCCGCCGTCGCCGGGCCGCTGCAGGCCATCAGTTGGCTGCTCTGGCCCCTGACGAAGCTGAGCGTGCTGTTCGTGACGCTTTTAACGAAGCCCTTCAAGGGCGAGGAGCCGCCCGACGAGGGCGAGGCGGCGGTGGAGGAGCTGCAGAGCATCATCGAGACCGCCGAGGACGAGGCCGTGCTGGACGAGGACCGGAGCGAGCTGCTGCGCAGCGCCCTGGACTTCGACGAGATCTCCGCCAGCGAGGTCATGACCGCCCGCGTGGACATCGAGGCCGTGGACGTCAAGGACCGCTGGGATGAAATTTACGCGACCCTCTGCGAGAGCAGCCACAGCCGCATCCCGGTCTACGAGGGCAGCATCGACAACGTCGTGGGCATCCTGCTGCAAAACAGATTCTTCAAAAGCATGCTGGACAAAAGGCGGCCGAGCATCCGGCGGAGCCTTTTAAAACCCTGCTTCGTGTACAAGGCGACGAAGCTGCCCGCCGTGCTGGAGACCCTGCGGAAGAACGGGCAGCACATGGCCGTCGTTACCGACGAGTACGGCGGCGTCTGCGGTATCATCACGATGGAGGACGTGCTGGAGCAGCTCGTCGGCGAGATCTGGGACGAGACCGACGAGGTGGAGCCGGAGATGGTCGAACGGCCCGACGGCAGCTACGAGCTGGACGGCGACATGAGCATCGGCGACTTCACCGAGCTGCTGGAATGCGAAGAAGGCGAGCTGGAGACCGAGAGCAGCACGATCGGCGGCTGGGCCATCGAGCAGTTCGGCGACTTCCCCGAGGCGGGACAGAGCTTCGAGTGGGAGAATTTGGAGGTCACGGTCCTGGCCATGGACGGCAGAAGGGTGGACCGCCTGCTGGTCCGGAAAAAGCCGGAGGAAGCGTAAGCCCAGGCCGGGAAAGCATCATACGGAAAAGCAGAGCCGCCGCCCAAACCGGGCGGCGGCTTTGCGCTTCAAATGGGGGCTGTATAGTTAGGAGTTATGAGTTAGGAGTTAGGAGTTATCGCATTTTGCCGCCACAACTCCTAACTCCTAACTTCTAACTCCTAACTGTTCCACGCGGCCACGATCTCCGCCGCGGCGCAGGGGATATCGGGCGTTCCGTCCCAGACGATCCAGCGGACCTCACGGTCCCGGCGGAGCCAGGTGAGCTGGCGCTTCGCGTAGCGGCGGGATTCCCGCTGGATGGTCTCCAAAGCCTCCGCGCGGGTGCATTCCCCCCGCAGCGCGGCGGCGGCCTCCTTGTAGCCGATGGCCTGCATCGCGGTGGAGTCCGCATCCAGTCCGCGGGAGAGCAGCCCGGCGACCTCCTCAAAGAGCCCGGCATCGACCATCTGCGCGGCCCGCGCGTCGATGCGCTGGTACAGGTCCTCCCGGTTTGCAAAAGTCAAAGCGTATTTCAGGCTCGGCCAGCGCGGAGGCAGGGCCTTCGTCCGCTCGTCGTGGGCCGTGATCGTCTCCCCGGTCAGCAGCCAGACCTCCATCGCCCGGACCAGCCGCTTTCGGTCCGCCGGGGCCAGCTTCTCCGCCCGTGCCGGGTCCACCTCCCGCAGCCGCTCCCGGAAGGCCGCGCCGCCGATCCGCTCGTATTCCGCGTTCAGCTCCGCCCGCAGCCCGGCGTCCCCCGGTCCTTCGGCGAAATCCCGCCCGGAGAGCAGGGAGTCGATATAGAGATTCGTCCCGCCGACCAGGAGGGGGACCCTGCCGCGGGAGAAAACGCTCTCCGCCGCCTCCGCCGCCATCGAGACCCAGCGGGACACGGAGAAGGCCTCCTCCGGCTCCGCCACGTCCAGCAGCCAATGGGGAACCCCTCGCGTCTCCTCCGGCCTTACCTTGGCGGTCCCGACGTCCATCCCCCGGTAGACCTGCATCGAGTCGGCGGAGATCACCTCGCCCCCCAGCCGCAGGGCCAGCTCCACCCCCAGGGCGGTCTTGCCCGTCGCGGTGGGACCGGTCAGGACCAAAACACGTTTTTTCATACGATCCTCTTGAACTGCTTATCCAGCTCCGCCTTTGTCAGTCTCACGCTGACGGGGCGCCCGTGGGGGCAGTAGCGGACCTGGCCGCTGACGACGGCGGCGGCGAGGGCTTCCAGCTCGGCGGGGTCGCTGCGGCTGCCCGCCTTGATCGCGGCCTTGCAGGCGACGGTGTGCAAAATCTCCTCCCGCGCGTCCCCGGCGGGGCCGCTTTTCAGCGCCTCCGCCAGCTCCTCCAGCGCCGCCAGCTCTCCGCCGATCAGGTCGGCGGGCACGGCGCGGAGGATGACCCCGTCCTCCCCGAAGCGCTCCAGCTCGAAGCCCGCCGCCTCCAGCGCGTCGGCGTTCTGCTCCAGCAGCTCCGCCGTGTCCGCGCCGGGGGACCAGCTCAGCGGCGTCAGCAGCGTTTGGGACATTTGCGGCCCAAGGCCCGCCTTAAGGCGGTCGAAGTTCATCCGCTCATGGGCGGCGTGCTTGTCGATCAGCAGCAGCGCGTCCCCGGTCTCGACGAGGATATAGGTATCCAGCGCCTCCCCGATCACGCGGAAGGAGGGTCCTTCCTCCTGGGGTGCGGGCGTCGGATGAGGGGGCGTCTCCTGCCCACGCCCACCGAAAACACCGCCATCCGTCTTTGCATCGGGTTGGAAATCGGATGTAGGGGCCGGAACGGGTGCCGTTTGGATATGCCGGTCCGCTTCTCTGTTCCGCCTGCGGCGCGATGAGGGCATCGCGCCCTACGGGGCTGGCGGGTTCCGGCGCGGCTTGGGCGAAGCGCCCCACCGGGGGCAGCTCACCCGTCCACAGCTTCGTTCCGGTCCGGTACTCCGGCGTCGGGCTGCGGAGGTCCAGGACGGTCTGCACCGCCGCCGGGGAAATCTGCTCCCGGGCGGGCGTTCGCGGCGCGGCCTTTCCCGCTCCGCCGCCCGATTTGCCCAGCCCCTCCCGGAACTCCGCGGCGGTCATGCTCTGATAGAAATCTCCGCGCGGCACGGCCTTCTGCGTCCCCGGCGAGAGGCGGATCTCCGCGGTGTGGCGCGGCGTCGTCTCGTCCAGCGCGGCCCGGACCGCGGCGTAGAGCGTTTCAAACACGAGGCGTTCCTCGGAGAACTTGACCTCGCTCTTGGTGGGGTGCACGTTCACGTCCACCTTGCCGGGGGAGAGCGTCAGCCAGAGGGCGCAGGCCGGATAGCGCCCGGTCAGAAGTGAATTTTTATACGCCTGCTCCAGGGCTGTCTGCAAAGCGACGGAGCGGAAGCAGCGCCCGTTCAAAAAGAAAAACTGCATGGCCCGGTTGCCGCGGCAGGCGTGGGGCGCGCTGACGTAGCCCTCCACCCGCAGCCCCTCGGAGGCCCCGACGCAGGAGAGCATCCCCAGCGCCAGGTCCCGCCCCAGCAGGGCGTAGACCGCGCTCTTCTTCTGTCCGTCGCCGGGGGAGAAAAAGACCTCGGCCCCGTCCCGCAGCAGCCGGACGCTGACCTCGGGATGGCCCAGGGCGCACTTCAGCGCGGCAACGGCGCAGGCGGAGCCCTCCGCCCGGTCGCTTTTCAGGAACTTCCGGCGGGCGGGAGTGTTGTAGAAGAGGTCCCGCACCAGCATCGTGGTCCCCTCCGGCGCGCCGACGGGGCCCATCTCGTCGATCTCCCCGGCGGTCAGCACGACGCGGGTGCCCTCGGCGGCCCCGCGCTCCCGGGTGACGAGCTCGATCCGGCTGACCGCGGAGATCGCCGCCAGGGCCTCGCCCCGGAAGCCCAGGGTGGAGATGGCCTCCAAGCCCCGCTCGTCCCGCAGCTTGCTGGTGGCGTGGCGGAGAAAGGCCACGCCCGCGTCCTCGGGACTCATGCCGCAGCCGTCGTCCGTCACGCGGATGGAACGCATCCCGCCGTTTTCCAGCGCAACGGTGACGTTCCGCGCCCCGGCGTCGATGGCGTTCTCCACCAGCTCCTTCACGACGCTGGCGGGCCGCTCCACGACCTCGCCCGCGGCGATCAGGTCCGCGACGTGGGGGGAGAGGATGTTGATGACAGTGGACATGGGTACCTCCGGATAAAATAATGAAGAATGAAGAATGAAAAATGAAGAATTGTGGGATCCCCTGCGGGGATGATTATGATTCTTTCCAGCGCTGCGCAAGATAGTCTGTAATGACGGGGAGGAACTCTGCCGCGCCGGAGATCAGGGCTTCAGTGTCGCGGATCGAGCAGATATAAAAGTCCTCATAATCGCTCCGGTTGCGGATCAAAGAGGCGTTGGTTATCAGCTTACCGTATTGCCGCGGTAGGATCTCCGGCTTCAGATAGTTCAGCGTAAAGCGGGCGATCACGGCGGAGTGCTTTTTATAGTCCTCGCCGTCCATCGCCAGAACCGCGCGCATGGCATGGAAGATACAATAATATGCGCGGTTGTTGGCGGAGGCGTAATCCTCCGCCGCGTAATCGCGCCTGGCGCTTTCAAGCATCTCTCCAGCTTTTTCCAGACGGTAGCGGGAAAGGTCAACGACGGTGATTTCAGGCATGGAAGCGCACCCCCTCCCGCCGGATATTGCGAAAGAGCGGGATCAGGTCCGCGTTCTCCTGAAAATAGCGGCGGTTCTCCACGATGGGGGACACGACAACGCCGTATTCCATCAACAAATCGGCAGCCAGCTCGCCGATCTGCCAGTTCCGCTCGGAGATGGTTTCCCGCGGCGCGTCCACAAGCATCAGCACGTCTATATCGGAGTCGGGTCCCGCGTCGCCTCTGGCGTAGGAGCCAAACAAAATGGCGTCGATTTGATCTTTTGGGAAAATCGGCTCAACTCTTTCACATAAGCGTTGGATAATCTGTGTAGATTTCGACATCCTGAACTCCCCTTTCAGATCCCTTGACAGGACTTCCTCCAAATCAAAGTCTTTCCAAAAGCTCACTCTTCTTTGCAGTAAACTCTTCTTCTGTGATAATTCCCTTTCATTTGTTTTTCTGAAATAATATCATAATCGCATTGAAAAATCTACTGCAAAATGTTATAATCATTAGCTACTGACACGAAAAGGAACTTTTACCCTATGACATATCAGAGAATCGAACGCCCCCGCTCGGATATCGAGGCGCAGGAGGCGATCGCGCACCGGATCGCGGCGCGCTGGGCCGCCGAGGGGAAACGCCCCCTGGCGCTGGTGGACACCTACGGCTGCCAGCAGAACGAGAGCGACTCAGAGCGTATCCGGGGCTACCTGGCGGAGATGGGCTGCGGCTTCACGGACGACGAGTTCGCGGCGGATATCATCGTCGTGAACACCTGCGCGGTGCGGGAGCACGCGGAGATGCGCGTCCTCGGCAACGTGGGGGCGCTGAACCACACGAAGAAGGCCAAGCCGGACCAGCTCATCGCCCTCTGCGGCTGCATGGTCCAGCAGCCCCACATGGCGGAGAAGGTCAAGCGCAGCTACCCGATCGTCAACCTGGTCTTCGGTCCCCACGAGCTCTGGCGTTTCCCGGAGCTGCTGGAACGGGTGCTGACCCGGAAAAAGCGCGTGTTCGCGGTGGACGACAGCGCCGGGACCGTCACCGAGGGCGAGCCCCGCAGGCGCGACGGCGGGGTGAAGGCCTGGCTGAGCATCATGTACGGCTGCAACAACTTCTGCACCTACTGCGTGGTCCCCTACGTCCGGGGCCGGGAGCGCTCCCGCCGTCCCGAGGAAATTCTGGCGGAGGCAAGGGAGCTTGTCGCCGCCGGATACAAGGATATCACCCTGCTGGGCCAGAACGTGAACAGCTACGGCAAGGACCTGGACTGCGGCACCGACTTCGCCGACCTGCTGCGCCTGGTGAACGAGATCCCCGGCGATTTCATCATCCGCTTCATGACGAGCCATCCGAAGGACGCGACGGAAAAGCTGTTCCGGGCCATGGCGGAGTGCGAGAAGTGCGCCCACCACCTCCACCTCCCGGTGCAGGCGGGCTCGGACCGGGTGCTGAAGGCCATGAACCGCGGCTACACGGCGGCGGACTATCTGGACAAGGTCGCCCTGGCCCGGCGCTACATGCCGGACCTGACCCTGACGACGGACATCATCGTGGGCTTCCCCGGCGAGACGAACGAGGAGTTCGGCGAGACCCTGAAGCTGGTGGAAACGGTCCGTTACGACAGCATGTTCACCTTCATCTAGTCCCCGCGGGTCGGCACCGTCGCGGCGGGCCTGCCCGACCCGATGACGCGGGCGGAGAAGCAGGTCAACTTTGACCGGCTGGTGGAGACCGCGACCCGCATCAGCGGCGAGATCCACGCGGAATCCGTCGGAAAGACCCTCCGCGTCCTGGTCGACGGCTGCAACGCGGGCGAGGAATACCCCCTCACCGCAAGGACGAAGAACGGGCGGCTGGTACACCTCAAGGGCGACAGTCAGCTTCTGGGGCAATTTGTTGACGTGACGATTACGAGGAGCACGAGCTGGAGCCTGGTCGGAGAAGTTAGGAGTTATGAGTTATGAGTTAGGAGTTGTCATCACTCCACGTTTCGATCTTTCAACTCCTAACTCCTAACTCCTCACTCCTAACTACTGACGCTTCGGAGGACCCACCATGGCGGATTTGACTCCCATGAAACAACAATACAACGAGATCAAGGAGCAGTACCGGGACTGTCTGCTGTTCTTCCGCCTCGGCGACTTCTATGAGATGTTCGACGACGACGCGCTTCTGGCGTCGAAGGAGCTGGACCTGACCCTGACGACGCGGGACCGGGGCAAGCCGGAGGACGA